>NZ_CVRT01000148.1 GCF_001261915.1 Halorubrum sp. SD626R | reverse complement strand
CCCGGAATGGTCGGTCGCGAGCGACGCGGAGGGCGGCAGCGGCGAGCGGGGCGGGCTGGTACGGACACACCTGTCCAGCCGACCGCGACACTGGATGACCCAGCCACTGCCAAAGTAGATGCAGAACGAGTGAGGCCGCCTTGATCGTTAGATGGCGGGCCGAATGACACACGCGATTGTTAATCTGAGAATGAAGGCGATAGCCACACCGAGTAGTGTCATTGTTGATGTCCCCGCGATCACGGCCGGCAACACTGCATCCACACTGACACTCAGTTCAGATGATACTTAACAGAGAATGTATGCTCCAGAAAAGCGGAAGGTATAATCTCTCGTTTCGGCGGTGAACAGAGGCTGCTGCGGGGGGCCTCTGCTTAACCAACAGACCACACAGACCGCTGCCAGCGTTGGTTAATCTTACCTGCACTCGTCGGTACCCATCATGGCGAAATCTGTGGTCGGTCTGCGATGGCTGCTGCGTGTTCCCAAACGATGCAATAGTACAGAGAGACAAGGAAATGCCTGACCCTGCAGGGTCAGGCTGAATTCGACACCATCCTTCACTGGAAGGGATTGTCTGGCGTCTCCAGCCGGGTAATACTCTGGATCGTGTCGAAGTCGTCATCAAACGAATAGAGGTACTCAATCCCTTCCCGCTCCATATATGCAGCAATGGTCGCGTCGCCGAAGGATAGGCCCTCATAGGTCTGGAAGAGAGTTACAGCGTTGGTGAAATCCTTCTGGGCCGCGTGGAGCAGTTCAAACCCAGCAGACTGATTTAGCCGCTCATATGTCTCGACAGCCGTCTCGTGTCGCTTCCGATTGTGTATCCAGTTGAGCGTTTCGAGGGCGATGTAGTTCGTCACCCGGGCTGTCGGAAGCTCACCGTGGTCAATGGCATGGACGATCTCCATTGCAATGTCGTGGTGCTCATCGTCAGCATCGGCCATCCCAACCAGAACGCCTGTGTCGATCACGGCGACCGCCATTAGTTAGGCTCCGAGAAGGCGGGATCGTCCTCGTACCCTGCAAGGTCGTGAGTGTCAGATCCACTACCCCCCATCGGAACTGGCTCGAAGTCATCGAACGCGCCGTAGCGCTGCTTGACGACCTCCACAGAGAGGGTACCCTCGTCGTCAGTCGTCCACCGAAGCTTGTCGCCAGGCTCAATGTCAAGACGCCGACGGATGGCTGCCGGGATTGTTACCATCCCCCGGTCGCTGACCGTGGTTTCCTCAGGGGGTTCGTCAGTTGCCATGCGTAGTGATACACGCTCGCCGATAATACATGTTGCCCCACATGTGGGGGAAAGAGAACAGGTGAAGTCTCGATCAGCAACTGGTCACAGCCGTGGATTGTTAACCAACAGACCCCGCAGATCGCTACCGGTGTAGGTTAATCACCGAAGGAGTCGATCGCCTCCGCAAGCGATCCCTCGAACTGCCACGTGGCCTCGATGAACGCGTCGTTCGTCTGTTCGTTCCACCGCGGGAAGCCGCACGCCTCGCTCACGGCCACCTGCCACGCGGGCGGCTCCACCTGTTCCAGCTCGTAGGGCGGGATCGCGACGATGTACAGATACTCCTCGTCCCCATGGATGCCCGCTTGGGGATCCTCAATCCCGTGGCCGAGCAGAAATAGTGGCTGGGAGAGATGTTGCATCCGAGCCGGATCACAGACATCGGCGGGCGACTGCGCGTCAACACGTCGATCAGCCTCTCGGGTTGGATCGAGATACAGCGGCAGCGTCGTGAGCATGTCGAGGAACACGTACTGGGCGGCCGCGTATCCCGGCCCTCGCACGCTGGTCGTCGCCTCCAATAACTGTTTGAGTTGGTGGAGTCGCCTGAGGATGCCTGCTGGATACCCGTCAGAGTGGGTGTAGACCTGTGCGACTGGCGCGGTCGGATCGGTTGTTCGGCCATCGTCGAGGGTCCGAACGAACCGGAGTTGACAGCGGGTCGACATCGGATCACGCCGGCGGTTGTCTCGCCGGCACACATCGCGGCGAGCCAGAAACCACGCACTACACCGGACGCTGCAGACAGTAAGCGACGATCACCGCAGCGAGCAGGTACTGAAGGGGTGGGGGTCTGTCCGATCGGGTGGGAGTCAGCTTGAACACGCAGCGCTCCGTGGTCCATGGTAGATGTCGATGGAACGGTTTGAGGCGGTTATAAACGATCTTCGCCAGCAATCGGGTGTGCTTGAGTGTGTTGCGTGGTCTGACAGCGTGTCGGTCCGCTATTCGGGGGTGCTCTCTGATTTGCGCCGCCGAGCCCGCACACACGATCTCGTCCCCGTGACCATCGACGGCGTGCTATACGCAGAGCCGGTGCCAGTGGAGACCGCCGACGGTGCGATCAGTCCGGCTGCTGATCCCGCCCCGGCAGCTGTGGTTGCGGAGGCTGACGGCGTCGAGTCAGCACACGTGCTCAAAGACAACGGAACATAACGGCTTCTCGTCACGACCACGGGCGTAAAAAACGCGATCGACTTTATGGAGCTCAATGCTTCCTACGGCTGGATACTCACCGAAGCCAAAGAAGCCCAGATCCGATTTGCCCCACCAACGGACGGTGTGTCGTTTCTGTTGAGCCGGGATACAAGCCAGCTTCGGCGCCTTGATCAGCCGTGAGACCACGACGCTCTGGGGGTGCGCTCAACTGCTACGGGGAATTCGTCTCGTCAGCGATTTTGTCGATGAACTCATCGTCGAGCTGCTGTTTCAACACGCGGCGGTTCGCCGCCTCTTCGGCGCCAATGAGCTCGTTGAGTTGCTTACCCGATATCTCGTCATCGTAGTAGGCGGCTGCGATCTCTTGGGAGAGCGCGTCGTCATGGGCTGCTGCTTTGAGATACTCGTGGAGCGCGGTCACGAGGATGTCCGTCCGATCCTGACCGCGAACAGCTGCGAGTGCATCGGCCCGGTCAACGAGCCGCGATGGTGCGTGAAACTCGACGCGCTTCGTGTTGCCGTCCATACTGTGTGGGCCAGTAGACCTCGCCTGTAGTGGATGTGGTCTGCGGCGCTGTATACTTGTCTTTCGAACGCTCACTCGTCTTCGAGGGCTGCGTAAATCTCTGCGTGGCGGCGTCTGTCAAGCGTCCCCATCTCGAGGGCAATCTCGTGGCGTTCGGCGTCGCTTTCGGCCGCCTGATACTGCTCGTACAGCTAGCGGACCTCGTTGTCAACCGCCGTCGAATCTGGACCGGACACCATTGCGCAGGTGCGTGTACGCAATGTCTGCGTATATTCCTTTCTCAGAACCCACTCGCTGGTGGCAACACACGATGTCCACACGGGTGACAGATCGCGGTCTGTGGGCCGCGCACAACGACGATCGCGACCGGCGCCCCACAGCGTGGACACGCGTCATAGGTCGCCATCACCAGCTACCCGGTTTGACCCGTCCACAGCGCTCACAGGCGACGAGTCGGCCCCGTGGCGTGGCATACTGTGCTCGCGCTCTCGGTGGATGTGGACACGATCCCCACGGCGGCTGCTTGAGTAGGCGAACGATGCGACCGATGGCGATCGACACTAAGTGGGTGAACATGGCTCCCACCCACTGGGAGCCACACAACCCCCACGCTAGCCGAGCGAGACGCCTCGGTCGCGGAACACCGGCTGGAACCCTCGCTCGTGGACTGCCATCACGAGCTCGGTGTACGCCGCCCGCACCGTGGGATCCTCGACGAGCTCACGAAACCGGCTCTCGAACCGTCGCCCGTGGGCTGTTCGGCGCTTGTCCGACCGGTCATGGGCCGCCTCATGACACAGGGTGAGAAAGAGATCGTGAGTCCACACCGCGCGTTTCGCGCTCGTCACGGCCGAATCCGTCACCACGATCCGGGACCGACCGTCTGTCCACGCATCGGCGGTCGCCTCACCCCAGTAGATTGTGCGGTCGATCCCGACCGCGTCGGCCAGCGCCCGCGCGAACAAGAGGTATCGCGCCTGCCGTGTTGCGAGCTCGGTGTCCGCCAGCCGGCTGTACCCCTGCCAGACGCCCGCCTCCTCAGCACGTGTCGCAACGTCGAACCGCGACGGCAGCGCAATCTCGGTGTCGCTCTCTGCTGCTGCCGACGCGAGCCGCTTAGTGGCCGGATCGGTCGTATCGAGAATAATGGCACCCCGCTCGACGAGCGCATCCCCGCCGTGGCTGGCGCCCTCCTGGACGGCGATCTGTGGCGCTGCCTGAATCTGTGCGAGACTCACCGGTGTCTCAGTCACCAGCTGGAAGAGATCGCGATCCTGCCAGCGCTCACGCAGCGTCTCGTCACCGATCAGGAGTTCCGCCATCTTTGTGCGTGTGTGGCTGTCGAGCGCATCATCGCCCACCTGCTCGTACAAGGCCTGCCGTGCGTCAGCGATCGTCTCCTGAATCCGGCCCCACCGATCACAGCCCGACTGGATCGCTGTCCGCCCGAAGTTGAGTGTCAGGTTCCCCTTTGAGACGACGACGCCACCCACGCCGACGTCGTGATCGGTGGTCACCAAGAGGCCGTTGCTGTACACGTCCAATCCGTCCTCAGGCGCATGCTCGATCGCCAGATACGCGTCGTCGGTCTCACGCGTTACGGACACCCGACTGTCACCGACGCCCGCAAACGGATGCCCGCGATCGACGGGCTCGCCGTTGACGACGACCGCAACGTCGGTCCGGAAGGTGAGATACGCGAACCGCTCACGGAGGCGCTCGACGATTCGGCGCCATCGGTAGCTCTCCGGATTGGGCACCTCACCCGCGTAGTGGTCGATGGTCACGCAGACACCGTCGAACGCGTGCTCCGTCTCGACGACAACGCCCTCACCGCCAGCCACCGCTGCGAACGGCTCTGTCGTTCGCTGATCCTGATAGTCGAAACACAGCGCGTGTCGCCCGCTCCAGATGCGCACGGCGCCTTTCGCGATGATCGCACCTGTCCCGATCCCCCACTCGCCGAGGGTGGTGTCGTCTGCTCGCTCTTTCGTCCCCGCGCCAAGCACGGAGAGATCCCGCGTCCCCTTCTCCCTCCCCAGATCAATGCCCGTCCCGTCATCACACACAACCGTGCGCTCGGGCGTGACGCTCACGAGCACCCGCGACGACCCGGGACTGTCAACCCCGTTCTGGACGGCCTCACGAACCGCATCCGTGAGATCCGCCATTTGGTCTTCGATCAGATACTGGGCGACCTGATCGGCCGTGGTCATCTCAACCGTCTCGGTACCCCGCGTCTCGGTCCTGGATCGATCCGGGGATGTGGCCTGGTTGGACATGGTGGCCACCCCCTCGGGGCACCCCACAAACCAACACGGACGGCGAGCCAGCCAGCAGACCAGGCGGGTTCAACCCCGTTGGTAGAGCGAAGAGACTGGTGACGGATGCCCCTATAAATTCATCTCCAAATTATTCTTAAACTACGTGATAAACTTCTTAAACACATATATCCTAATATATCACATGGTCAAAACCATTCGAGTATCAGAGGAATACCACGAGTGGCTGACTGCACACAAGGAGGGTGACGAAACGATGGAAGAAACGCTTCGTCGCATGACGCGTGGTCCCCACCCGGGTGATGTTGCCGGGCTCCTAACTGAGGACGAGGCCGACGCAGCCAAAACAGCGGTGACGGATCTGCGCGGACGTGACCGCGACCGGTTGAATGCTGCCCAGGCCGCCTTTGACGCCAGCGAAACCACCGAATGATCATCGACTCGTCGTATCTCTTCGACCTCATGGCGGAAGATTCGGATGCGTTCTCGAAAGGGGCAGAACTCGTCGAAACCGGCGAGATGCAGTGGTTGCCGACGCCAGTCGTCGCAGAGGCCTACTATGGGGTCGCGACAGCCCGCAGCACCACCACCGAACAGGCGCTGCGCAATCGGCTGCTCGGATATCCGCGTATCGAGGTTGACGACGAGATCGCGCGGCGAGCTGGTGAACTCCTCGCGGCGGCAGACGACCGCGCCGGCGAAAGCGCGGGTGTCGGGGCGAACGACGGCTACATCGCCGCGATGGCTGATGTCCTCGATGACGCGGTTCTCACAGACAACGTCGAGGACTTCAACCGACTTGGTGTCCCGGTTGAAACGTACTAACGATCTGTCCTCGAGTCTGTCGTGTCGCTGTCCTCGTCTTGGATCGCAAGAATATCTTGGGCAACATCGGCCACGTGTTGCTGATGCGCGGCTGAGGTCGCCGCGTGTTTGGCGGCAGTCAGTTGACCGTTGACCACCGCGTTCTGCTGTGGCCCCCATACCTCGGGCGGCTCCGATTGAATGTACGACACCCAGCGTTTGATCGCCGCGATGCGTTGCTCACGATTGCGGTCGTGTTTCGCATCGAGCTGATCAGGCGTCTCTGAATCGGTCATATTCAGCGCCGATGTCAAATCGGGATATTTATTTCTTGGGCCAAGACCCACTAAGTGTTTTCTTATCGAGGGTGTAGTGATGGACCGTATTCTCAGATCCAATCGTCAACATAGACGACTCCAGTAACTTCGTCATGAGGATACTGTTTCGACATCCGATGAACTGCATCGGCAATCGTCTTGGATGGGATCGTCACGTCGTTCACATACAGCACTGCTCGATATACCGAGCTATTTAATTCCAGAACAAAATCGTCGTCGTAAGTGAGGATTAGCCGGTCGTCTGACTTCGAATACTGGCCAAGTTCCTTGTCAATTGAACCTTTCCCGAAGGTGGTTAAATCAGAAACATGTTCGGCATTGTGTCCATAATTTCGGAGTTTATGAACAATCCGATACTCAATATTCTCATCGAGAAGGAGTCGATAGCTCATTCCTCGGGCGTCACGAGAGACTGTCGTGCTGCTTCCGTAGCAGCGCGGGTGTGACGTGTCTCGACTCGTCGCATCTCGTCGGGGTTCCGATGGTAGTACGCAAGCGCTTCGTACACTTCGCCGACGTCGAGTCCATGGCGGTCTGCGACGCGATCGGGACGTTGACCCGCCTCCTCAACGGCGGCGTGGAGCTGTCGAACCGTCACCCGACTCCCCTCGAGATGGGGCTCGTCGTGGATGTTCGACTCATCTGCGGAGACGATTCGGTACGTCGTCACTGCCATGCGACATCGTAGGTGTGCCGACAATAAAAAGCCGAGCCTGAACTCCTCAAACACCGCCTACTCATGATCAATCGGATCGGGCTGTGCAGCGATCCTGTCGATCACTGTCGTGCTCGTCGCTCGAATCCGTTCACACCGCTCGAGGAGCCGATCTGCGTCGTCGTCGCTCCACGCGGCAAGATACAGCGCCGACCCGTCCATCCCCAACCCAAAATGGCGCCCGGCGACGTACGCGACCGCCTCAGCCTCACGTTCGCGCGCCTCGCGATCGGCGGTATCCGCTGGGTCATGCAACAGCGCGTGGGCGTACTCATGGAGGAGCGTCCCCGCGACGGCTGCAGGATCTGCCTCCTGCACCTGAATGTGGGGTGTGTCGTCGACATGGCGACAGACGCCGTCGGCGTCGCCGTGCGGCCACACGCCAGCACTCACCACATCGACCGTCACACCGAGTGCGTCGGCTGCCGCGAGCAGTCCAGCTAGCAGCTCATCGGCCTCGCCTTGAGCCGCCGTCTCCAGCTCGGGCAGCGGTTCCCCCTGGGTCTGTGAAATATCGAAGACGGGAACGGGTTTGAACCCGACCACGCCCTCATCCCACTCATCGGGTGGCGTCTCATCGTACGCGCAGTCGCTGTCCGCGTGATAAGAAGGACTGTTCCCACAGTCGGGACACTGACGTGAGATGAGTGGCGCCCAAATCCAGATTGCGGATTCGCCTTCTTTCACCTGCCGGTTAAACTCTTCCTGCCAGGTTCGATAGCCTGCAACCTTCGTCGCTTCCGAACACTGGAGCGTAATCAACAGCGTGTTCCGGTGCGAGTAGTCGTGGAACTGACTCTGGACGTCGAGCCACCGCTGGAACGCCTCACTCGCACGTGCCTCGTCAACGCTATTGACGAGTTCGTAGAGCCACTGATCGATCGCTTGATGCATCGCGTCGGTGCGGGCGTCGGCGTCACCGAACGTGACGGGCCCGCTCGCGGGGTGGGATTCGGCCATGCGCGCTCCCACCCCTCGGGAGCGCCACAAACACCGACAATTCCACTCGCCAGCCAGTCGAGACGACACACGTGGAGGCGACACCTCCCCAGGATACGCCATACTGGCTCTCTGAGGGTGACAGCAACGCCAATACCACCAATATTAGCATAAGATTAACAACTTTGAAATCACATTTTACACCGCATGGGGGATCACCAAGACCCCACCCCGCCGCAGGATGCCACGCACCTCCGCCTCCGGCCGACCGACACGCAGCTGTCGCCTGACGCCGTCGAGCAGGGGTTCTGTCGGCTTCACAGCATCGACGCGGACGCTGACACCGACGGTTGGCTGAGCCGGCTCGGTGGGCCAGCCCCACCAACAATCGAGTTTCGCCTCCAGCGTCCCCCAGGCACCGACGCTGATCTCACGCTGTACGCCGGGATCGATGACGCACCCGTCGAACCACTCCGAGAAGGGTTACGCACCGCCTGCCCGAACGAGTACGAACTCACGCCCGCCACGCCCGACCCGGTGGACTCGCTGACGGAGTCGCCCGCTGAAGCCACAGATCCGGACGCTGATGAGACCATCATCGGCGATGATTCCGCTCCCACTGATGAGACCACAGATCCAGATGTCGATGACTCACCCTCGGAGGAGACAGCCTCAGCGGCCGACGACGCAGACCCGAGCGCCGAACTGGCCGCCGTCGAGTGGGTGGGTGACGCCGAGCGACGTGACGACTGGCAGACGCGGCTCACCCCTCTGACTGCGTTCCAAGACGCGGATGACACGCGGCCGCCGCTAGCGGTGATTGCGGAGACGCTCGCCGACACGACTGCTGCCGTCATCTACCAGGTCGTCTGCCGGCGCTACCGCGACTGGCGCGGCGACGCTCGCGACCGACAGCGCCAGCTCGATGAAGGCCGTGACACCATGGGGAGCCGGCTTGTTGATGATCTAATTGGTGATGTGCTAGCTACAAACGCCCGGGAGCGAGCGGCCACAGCCACCCCCGACCGGCCTGATCCGGCGACGGCCGGCCGGCAGGAGTCGATCGCCGCGGCTGACCCCCAACATGCGTTTTGCGCGAACGCTCGGTGTGTGATCGCCGGCCCCGACGCACGGTCGCTCGCCCGCCGGCTGGCGACCGCCCTCGAGACACTCAGCGGCGACTACTACACCATTGACGGCCGGATACAGATGGGGGAGGCGGTCGCGCCGGTCATCGAGGCCATCCGCGAACGAACGGTTCACGAGCCGACCTACGAGACGCCCCAAACGACGCTCCCGTGGACGGCGAATCGTAGTCGTGGACTGGTGATGGATGCCGCGACCGCGCCAGCCGTTTGCCTACTGGATGGCCCCGCACTCACCACGGGTGGCGATCGCGCCATGGACCCGACCGCTGCTGACCGGACGGCGCTCCCGCCGCCGCCCGCCAGCCAACTCGACCGCTATCAGACGCCCGGACTCACGCTCGGCCAGCCGCTCGATCAGGATGGTGAGCCCACCGCCGAACCGATTGCCGTGCCACCTGCCCTCCAACCGTTTCACGTGGCGTGGTTCGGTAAGACCGGCTCGGGGAAATCGACCAGCCTGCTCACGGGGCTGCTCGCGAACCACGCGGCCACGGACGGCGCCGACATCCTTGTTACGCCGAAAGGCGACGACATGGCGACGGCCTACTGTCGCGCCCACTACGCCGAGTACGACACGCTCGAGAACGTCTACTACTTCGACTGCGCGGAGACGCTGCCCGCCCTCTCAGTGTTCGATATCCGTGATCAGCTCGCAGACGGAATTGACCGGGTGACCGCTGTTGAGGATCTCACGGATCACTACATCGAAATTCTCGAAGGGATCATGGGGGCCGAGCGGTTCCACCAAGCGGTCCGCTCGCCCGACATCATCCGGCTGCTCGTGAAGGCGCTGTTCGACCCAGTGCACGGGAGCGACGCGTTCGCCCACCGGGAGCTCCAGCAGGCCGCCGCCCGGTTCCACGAGACAGGCGAGCCGCCGCCAGTGGTAGACGACGAGCTCCAGTCGATGCTGTACAACGTCGCCGCCAACAGCCAACAGACGTTCGACGAGCTGCTCCAGGGCGTCCACAACCGCATCGAGAAGATCCCGCTCGACGACCGGCTCAGCCAGCTATTCAACCACGTCCCCGACGCCGACGATCCCCACCTTGACCTCCGCGAGGTGATCGACGAGGACGCAGTTGTCATCATCGACACAGGAAACCTGCGGGATGCCAGCCAGCAGGCGCTCGCGCGGACGGTCCTCTCGAAGCTGTGGACCGCGCTTCAGCGCCGCGCTCAGATCACCGCCACCGACGACCGACCGCTGGTCAACCTGTATCTTGAGGAGGCGGCGCAACTCGTCACCTCCGGCATCGTCGACCAGCTACTCGCCCAGGGGCGGTCGTTCGGCTGTAGTGTTACCCTCGCCACACAGTTCCCCGGCCAGCTACGCGTCCGGGATGAGACGGCGTACATTGAGCTGCTCAACAACGTCTCCACCATTGTCACGGGGAGCATACCGGCCGATGACGCGCTCACGAAGCGGCTCGCAACAGCCGAACACGATCCAGCGGCGGTCGGCAATCGGCTGCGCGCGCTCAGCCGCGGCGAGTGGCTGGTGCGGCTTCCGGCACCGTTCAACACAACGCCGCCCTATCCGTTTTTGATCGCGAGCGCGCCGCTGCCCCCGGGGCATCCGGATGGAGACGGGTTCCGGCCGGCGCGTGAAACCGCGGTTGCCGCCCGGATCGAGACGTGTCGGGACCGGACGCGTCAGGTGTATGGCCTCGATCTAACGACGACGCAGGCGACAACAGGAACCAGTGACGATGTCCCCGACACCGAGGCCGAGACAGAACCCACCGCTACGGCGTCGACCGCGCGGATCGACTCCGCGCTGCCGTACACGGAGCGGCTCCCCGATCCGGTTGCCTACGACGACCAGCGCCACGCGCTCGTCTGTGTCGCCTGTGAGACGCGGTACGATCCCTCACCGGACGGGCTCCGGGCAGCGATCGGCTGTTGTCACGATCCTGAGTCGGTCGATCGCGACGACTGTCCCATCTGTGACCTGCCGCTCAAGCTTACCTATGCGGAACGCCAGGAAAGCCCAATCAGTGACGCGGGGCTCCGCTTCCTCCAAGCGGTGTATTCCGCCCACCAGGGTCAGTACGACCCCGAACTCGAATACGACATCACCCGCGACAGCATGCGCCGGCTCCGTGAGTACGTCGGCATCGACGCCGACGAACTCGATGAGCTCCGCGAGGCAGGCCTCGTCAGTCGTGACTGTCGGTATCCACACACGCTGTACACGGTCACGCCTGACGGCCGCGACGCAATCGGTGTGCGCCACCGCGAAGGAGTCGCTCACGGCGCCGGAGCCGGCGACCTCAGCGAGTCGAGCCTTCACGTGGCGATGGTTGAGGTCGGGACCCAGTTTCTCACCGCCGAGTACGTCGAGAATCCGGACTCACCAGCCGTTGAGACCGAGCAGTACTTCGAGGTCTCTGAGGGGCGACTCGATGCGGCCGCCGTCGACGAGACGGGCGACGTGGTCGCCGCGCTTGAAGCCGAGCGGATCAACAACGACGCCAGCCGGGCCATCCCCGAGGATTACGACAAACTCGCCGCCCAAGACCCGGACGCTGCCATCTGGATCGTCAAAAATCGGGAGGCGGCCCACGACGTCATCGAAGCGCTCAACACGCCGCCTGATGGGGACCCGCGGGTGACGAAGACCTACGGGAAACAGACTCGCCCCGCGGTGTTCACAATCGATCGGCCGGGGCTCACCGACGTGTACACCTTCCAATCGGTGCGTGACACTCACCTCGACAACGGCCAGTCAGACTAGGCTCACAACCCACTTGCACTCTCCTCCGAATCCGCACTCTCATTGCGCGGACTCGAATTCTGGCACTTACTGTCCGAAGCGCCAATCGAGTGCTACCCAGAGGATCGCTGTTGGAGCGCTCCGAGCAAACTGAGTACGCCGATGGCCTACAGCCGCTGTGAGTCACATGGAAGTCGTTTCATCGCCGCCACAACGGCCACCAGCTTCCCGTCTCGTCCTCCTCGATGGCATCCTCAAGCTCTTGGCGACGCTTCCGTTCCGTCTGCAGTTCCGCTTGGAGGCGTTCGTTCTCTGCTAACAGGGCCTCCACACGGTCGATGAGTTCCTCGACCCGTTCACGCCGTGCCTGCGCCCGCCGTGGATGGCCCGGTGCAGGCGTCTCGTCGGGAGCCGACTCAGCTGTCTCCCTCGACGGATCTGACGCTGGCGTCGATTCCGCTTCCGTCGCTGTCCCCGTCGGAGCCGCCTCGTGGGTTGTCTCATCGGAGGCGAGTGGCTGGTCGGTGGACCCGGCGGATGCTGGTGTAGCCGTGGGCGACTGATCGGCTGACTTCGTCTCGGGCGGCGTATAGACATCGTCAGTGCGAGTGATTGCGCGGTCGATTGTTTTCTCGCCGTAGGTGTGTCCGTCGGCGTAGTGGACCTCGTCCCACTTCTCACGGTAGAGGTCTGACTGCCGAAACAGCCGATCTATCCGGCCCGCATCACAACCTGTCCAGAAGGCGAGCAGCCGACACAGCGCCATGTCGGCCTCCGAGTGGCTCTCGTAGCCGCTCGTGGTCCCGTTCCAGAGACGCGTGAACTTCTCGCCGTTGGCAGCGTGTTTGGCGCGTGACAGCAGTTCTTCATCCGAGAGTGCAGCTGCTTTGGTCGCAGCCGTCCTCTTATCGGACGACGCGTCCGCAACTGCCGGTGCTGTACTCCTCTCATCTGAGGGGGTCGCTGAATCCTCGGCCGCGTCCGCTACTTCTGTGGCGTGGATCGTCTCGAGGGCATCTGTTCGCGCTGCAATCGTTGTGGGTGTCCCGCTGACGTGGTCGCCAGTCACGGTGAAAAACCGTGACCGGTCGTATAATTCGAGATCGCCGGCGCGGTTCCGTCCCTCAGGAAGCGTCCCGGACACGAGAATATGATACCCCGTCCCGGAAGGGCTCACTTCGGTATAGGAGTCGAGCTCCCCGATGATTCGGTTGGCAAACGCCGTCGGCTCGCCCGTCGCTGGATCTCGACAGTCATCAAGATCGACCCCGACGAGCGGATCGTCGGCGGTGAACACAAAGCCGAGCCCGGCAACACTGGTAGTGGTCACGGCCTCCCGCGCCGTCGCGAAGCTCCGCCAGGTGTCGGGGTCGGTTGTCGACGCAAACCGTGTCGTTCGGGGGATAATCGGCGCCTTGGTGGGTTTCCCATCGCGGTCCTGCGAGCGCCAGCAGATCCACTGGTCACGGTCGACAAGCGTTTCCGGGAGGGCAGCGGCCGTGGGCGGGATTCCCATACCCGATCGTGAGTAACGATCACACGCAATATGCAAATAGCCTGTGCCGATGAGGTTCTTGATTGACGCACAAATCTCGCCGCTTCCCGTTCTGGGGTATAACGCGACCCACAGCGTAGCCGGCGAGGTCGTCCCCGCAAGATTGCTGTTATCGCAACAAACCGCTCAATAGACAGGGCGGTGGCCCCGCCGCAATATATCGCGTAAAAACGCGTGAAACACGTTGGGGGACTGCTCTCAGCGCCCCGTACGCACAAGACGCTGACGCTGGCCGATGCGTCCACCCCCTCAAAACGTGCAGAAGTGCCAGATGACAGCGGTCTACGGACTCGTCTCGCGGCCACCTGGTGATATCTCACTTCTGACTCTTGGGGGAATACATATTTGAGACCTAACACACCAAATTACCAGTATCACCCCCATCGTGTCCGGGGTGATCCGACAGTACGGCGGTCGAATATCGGCCTCCGAACACCACTGTCAGGAGGGTGCTGGATGAGATGTCCGATCGAGTGATAGTTACGACAGCGGTATTCGCCCTCTTTCGTCTGTACAGGCCCGCTGTAGCTGTGACCGTTGCCGGTTCGCTTCTATATGTACCACGCAACTGGGTGATTGATACACGCGGTTTTCACGCGTCTGGCCAGCGTTGTATTGCGGCGGGAATCCTGCGTGAAACACCGTCAGCAGTTTCATCCAGACCCACCAGTGGGGTCAATACCCGACCCGGTAAACACCGCAGTTTATTACGATAGTTCTACAGGAGTCTTGAGTGGTCTTGGAGGCAGACACTCAGAGTCGAAGTCGGAGCGAAGCCGCCTCCGCTCACCAGCGAATTGTATTCTACGCGAGTACTGGGATTTGTATCCGGGACTGATAACCCACGATTACGCCCTCTCCCGAGCCTTGATACCCTTCCTGCGGCACTCCGTTGAGCGAAACCATTTCCATACAATCCGTCTTAACCAACAAATACGCGATATCCTCGCCGTTGTTGGTTAAGACGGATATTCACCAGCTGATTCAGGACAAAATTTGTTATTGCGTGACTGAACTGTTAGATTGAGTAGTGCTAACACGAATCACACAAATCTGACCCCACACATGTTCGACGGTCCTCCTCCATGGTGCCCCGTTCGTGTGCCGGTCCGCGCGGCCTGTCGTCGCGTCGCAGTAGGCTGTCTGCTCGTCACGCTTGTCGCGGTTGAGCCAGCGGCCGCCCAAGAGAGTGCTGTCTGCGAGGTTGACCGGCTTCCTGGGATGATTTCCGGGTTCTTCCAGCTCACCACCGCGATTGGCTTGTTGGGTCTCGTCGTCGTCTGGCAGGCCGACTCGCTGATCGAGCTGTTTACCCTCCGGCCGGAGCAGCGTGAGGGGCTCAAGCGTCACAAGCGGACGGCCTTGCGGTCGACCGTGATCTTGGTCGTGTTGGGACCGCTGTACACCGTCGCCGGCAGCGTGATGAACCTCCCGCTCGCGGAGTGTGTTGATTTAACGCCGTGGTAGCCACCTATGCGGGTCGCATCCAACCTGGGTCACCGGCTTGTGGTGGGGCTGGCGGCGCTGGCGGCAGTTCTGGCGGCCACTGCAGGAGCGACAGCCGCGGATTCACCACCGGCCAACGCAACCCCGACGGTTGACGCCCGCGACGCGGATCCATGTCTGACGCCAGCCGCGTACGACACTACGTACGGCCACCCCCCGACACCCACCCAACAGCTCGCGACGTGTACTGACCTGACGTACGCCGCACCGCCTGCCCACGCCGCCCGCATGACGACCGCAGCGTTTCCGGCGCTAGAGCCAGGTGGTGCCGATACCAGCGTCCACCCACCGCACGCCGATCGTGAGTCCGAGGGTGCGATTGCTGACGCACACGCCACCGTGTTTGCGGTCCACCCCGCAACACGGGTGCATCTCGACTCAACGACCACCCGGCAGTATATTGCGCCTACCGGGATGGTGCGAGCACTCGTTGATTACCGCGTCCGAGACAATCTCGGTCCGAACCGGTCGGTGCGTAGCCACACGGTGCGAACTGTCACGCTCGATATCGGTACCGAGCAGGTGGCGTCGACGACCGGGGCACAGACGCCGACGTTGCCGTACACCACGACCCAAACTGGCGAGCAGCCGCTCACCGTCACCGCCGAGATCGCGGTGTCGATCGCAGTGAACGGCTCCCGTACAACCACATTCACACAGACGGTCACCGTCAGCGACACGCGGTCCGTGTGGGTGTATCAACTGACTCCGGAGGCGTACACCGCCCGCTATCCCGATGGACGTATTGGCCTCGCCGTCTATCAGGGGAGCCCGTGGCACAGCCTCACGCTGTCGGAGGATGGCACCCACCGCGTGCGTGGCGTCTGGCGCTACTACACGGCCCGCGATCCGCGATGGGACCGGCTGACTGTCGCTCGGACTACCGCGACCACAACGCGGCCGTCGGCGGCAACACCGCTGCGTGTGGCGGCGTTCCCCGCCCAGATTGGTCCGCGTGCCGTGCCCGTCCGTGACGGGCCCACTCTTACGGCCGTGTGGGGCGTCACCACCCGATCGCCGGCGACACGGCTCCCACCAAACGTCTCCGTCGGGGTGATCAGCGACGAGTACACCCGGTCGTACGGGGTGGCGGTGCGAAACGAGACGCTCGATTCCGAGCGGATTCAGGTGCATGGTGTCGTTCGCGGTGTCTCGGCGCCGCTTAGCGAGATCACCCGAACTGCACGCCCGATTCGGGAGCCGAATCTGTCGGTCCGCCTGACCGACTCCTCGGGTTCGGCGGCGACACTCCGTATTACCGTTCGGGATTCGCAGACCGGGGCACCCCTCCGTGTGACCGAGTCAGCGGCGCCGAGACCAATCGTCGCCGATGGGCCGGACGGAACGCTGTCCATCAACGGCGATCCCGTCACGCTCGGACCGGACGGCACCGCTACACGAACCGTTGCCGAGCCGGGGCTGTACACGGTCCGCTTCGAGCCGGCGCCGTGGCGCACAACGTCGCCCGCATACACCGCCGCCAGCGACACCGTTCGCTGGCACCCGCTCGGTACCCTCGCTGGTTGGGTCCAGCTGCTCGAGACAACAATCTGGATCGGAATCCCGGTCGCTGTCGCCTGGATCGCTGGCCGGCAAGTTGCACACCTCATGTCCGGTGAGTCACGTCCATGAGCCACACCTCTCCACCGTCGACCCGACGCACCGTGCTGACAACGATTGCGACCGGCGGCGCCCTCACGGTCGCCGGCTGTGCTGACAGTCGGTCGACCGAGCCCGGATCGGGCGCGCTCTCAACAGTCACCGTTGAGGGGACCGAGCTAGTCGTCGAGTATGAGCCTGGTACGGACGCCACCCAACTAGCGGTGATCGGACCGTCAGGTGAGGCGTTTGCCGAACGCGCACTCACTCCGGGTGCCAGCCGCGAGACTGTCCCGATCGGAACTACGTACCCACCGGGCACCTACACCGTCCAGCTTGTCGACGACGACCGCGTCACGGCTACTGTTGAACAGGAACTGCGCCCGGAGATTATGATTCGGGAGTTGCAGCTGGCACGGAACCACCCAGAAGAGATGTTCGACGGGGCTGGCAATTTCACAATCGCGACGGAAGTAATCGTCACGGTCGAGAATGTTGGGACCGGTCCTGAGAAGCTCACTAAACTCCGATTTGACGGGGAGGTGCCCCGCCCGACCCCAGAGGAGATGGCCGGTAGTGGAATTATGGCAATAAATCGCCCTGTCAGGTACACAAACCCCGTCATTGGTCCCGGGGAATTGCGTACACTCTATTCGAGAAGTTTCCCGTTTTCACCAAATAGTGATACAGTAGAATGTACCCCGGAAGGAACTAGTGGACAATTTACCGTCGCACTCAGTGGTGATGTAACTGAAGAGGTGGTCGAACGAGAATACACTGCGTCATATCGAGGAGAAAACCTCTCCAACTGCCAAATCACGGTGGAGAGGGTAGGGACATGAGCGGTATTTCGCTCACAGATGTCGGTTACCAGTGGTTCATTGAGATCACTGAACAGATCACTGAATGGTTCATTGAGGGCACCACAAACGGGTACCGTGATTTAACCGAGGCACTGTTTGGTACACCAGTCCCGGAACCCACCAACGGTCTCCCATTAGGGGCTCCGCAAAATGCACCGTGGACGCGTCTTCACGAGGCACTCGTCGCGGGAGAGGTAACGCTTGTCGCATTTTTGATCCTCGTCTTATGTGTTCAAGCACGAAACACGCTGAAAATTTTCAATCTTAGCGACCCGATTCGTGCAAGACAGGTAGGTCGATCTGCGTGGACAGGCGGGATTTTGATTGCGACTTGGTACTGGATCGCCGTAACCACCCTGTACCTCGTGGACGGCTTCGCAATCGCTCTAGTGCCGGCTATCGGCGTTGTGGTTGAGCCAATGATCGATTTCCTTGATACCACACTCTCGAACCCTCTGCTTGGGTTGTTGCTTACGTCCGTCGGCGCCCTGGCCATGTAGGCGCTACAAGCTCTCCTGTTTCTGCGAGAGCTACTGCTGTACGTCTTCGTGTACGTGATGCCGATCGCGCTCGCTGTTGGATACGGTGGGCTCCCCGTCATTTCCGGGGCCGCGATGCGAATTGCGGTCAAATTCATTCCGCTCGCGGTAATGCCACTTCCCGTGGCGCTGCTGTTCCGTGGCTATGATCTGCTCTTCGGCGGCGGGTCACTCGCGGTCACCACAGACAGCGCCTTCTTCGGGTATCTCATCGCCGTTTCGCTGCCGGTGCTCAGCGTCTGGATCATCTGGAAGCTGTTCGCGTATACGACGCCGCGACTGGTCCGGACGGTCCGGAGGGCGACCGGCCTCACGGTGACAGCGGGCGCCGTCGCTGGTGCCGCGGCGGTTGCCGGGCCTTGGGCTGGCGCGACGGCCGCCCGCTGGGGCCCGACGGCAGCTATCGGCCAGACGGTCGCGCATCGAATCGGTCGGGACGATTCAAACGCCGAGTCGACTCCCGAATCACCTGCAACGGACACGACACCCACCCCCACGGTGCGTAGCCACGAGAGCGGGGCGCCGTCGTACCGCCGCACCGAAAACGAACCTCGTCCATGAGCGACTCCGAGAGCCCCGCGACCCGGCGTGTGATGCGGTCGCTCAATGCTGACCGCCGACTCCCGATTATTGGGGTGTACGAACGCGACCTGTACGTACTGTTGAGTTTCCCCATAGCGGGACTGGTGGGTGGGGCAGCGCTCGGCGTGGACCCGCTCGTGTTTCCGCTGGTGTGTGTCGGGCTGGCAGTCGGGGCGGCCGTCGTGTACGCGGCACCGCGCCAGCTCCCGGCGAGCACGTGGCTGCGCGATGTCGGCCGGTTCTACCTGCGCCGTCCGCGGGTGACCCTCCACGACGCGGTGGCGGCGGCGTCGACGCCCGATCCGGAGGCTGACACCACGGTGCCGCGGCCGTTTGTCGTCGACGAGCGCACCCAGGAGCTGACCGCGCTCAAACGGGCGTGGCCCGAGCATGGCGCGATCGAGCGGACGGACGGGACGATGGAGGCGTTTATTGAGGTCACCCCAGGTAACATGGATTTTGCGATGGCTGACGACTGGGCCACACACCAGGCGGTGGGCGAGGCGTTCGCCGATCAAGAGCTCACCTTTCGGCTGACGTTGTATACGACGACCGACCCGTATCCGGCCGCGAGGCTTGTCGACCAGCTTGATGAGCGGCTCGCCGATCCGCAGGTCACCACTACCGAGTCGCTGCGCGCGCTCATCGCTGCCTACCGCGAGCAGCGCCCGGCTGAGCTCGACGGCACCCAACAGGTGCGCTACTTTTTGCGCGTCGCGGTGGCCCCGTTTGAGGTGTACGAACGCCACCCCGAGGAGCGGACGCCGGCTGAGCGGCTCACGACGCTGCCGGTCGTCGGGGTGTTGGCGACGCCGTTCGTAACGCGCCGGGATCGGCTCACCGATGCGGAACTCCGCGGCGCGCAACTCACGAAGGTCCGCGAGCGGCTCCGGACCGTTGAGACGGAGTTCGTCGGCAAGAACAGTGACTGGACGGCCCGCCGGCTCTCGACGGCCGAAATCGTGGGTCTGGCGACGCAGTTTTGGACCGGAACTGACGTCCAGGAGCCGCCCGTGGCCGACCAGGCGGGCGTCGATCGCCAAGCGCGGGGTGAGACGGATGAGTGACGTGTTGTTCACGCTGGGTGGGGGCCTCGAGTCAGTGACGCCGGCGACACTCGTCATGGGGCTCATTGCGGGTAGCGGGATCCTCGTGGTCGGGTTGCTACTCGGGATCTGGCTGCAGGCTCGGCAGCCCGACCGGGATCCTGAGGTGGACCTGTCCGCGTATATTGAGCCTCCGGAGTCGGCGCCGCAGTCGGAGCCGGAGGTGGCTACACCCCGCGAGCGCCAGCAAGACGCGGTCGCCCCGGCCGCGGTCACCTGGGAGAACCGGTGTGCCCGAGTCGACGACGAGTGGGTGAGTACCCTTTATATCGCTGACTGGCCGGACTACCCGAGTGACGGCTATCTCAGTGAGCTGTTCACACTGACCGACGTCCGGTTTCACGTCACCGCCCACTTCAGGCCTCGCGATCAGGAGCGGGCGCTCGACCAGCTGCAGGCGGCCGCCGACGATCTGAAGGTAGATGCCGATCTTGAGTCGAGCGTCCGGAGCACGTATCTCCAGGACCGAGCGAGCGAGGCGGCCGCGATGTATCGCGCCGTCGAAGCGGGCGCCCGCGTGTTCTCACAGGCGCTGCTCGTGACCGTCCGGGCTGACGACCGTGACACGCTAGAATCGGACGTGCGCCGCGTGAAGCGGACGCTCCGCGAGCAGCCGGCCGAACTCGCACCGAAATCCGCGATCTGTGCGCAAGACAGAGCGTTACGTGAGGCCGCGCCGCTTGGTGGAACGGCCCTCGACCGCACGACGACCTGTGTCAGCGGCGCCGTGGGCGCGCTGCTGGCGTCGCCACACCGGCCTACCCTACTGGAGCCGGATGGCGTCGAGCTGGGGGTCCACAGGCATACGGATACCCCAGTCGTGGTCGACCCCTTCGCTCGTGAAAACGGGTACGCCACGTTCACGGTTGGAGATCCGGGGTCGGGGAAGAGCTTCAGCGCCAAACAGCGATTCATCCGGTCGGTGGCGCACCACGACGACCGGATCGGCGTCATCCTAGAACCGCTCAACGATTGGGCCGGCGTGGCCGAGGCGCTGGATGCCCAGCGGATCACCGTTGGTGGCACTCTCGGAATCAACCCCTTAGAGATCACCCCGATGCCCGCCCACGTCCGCGAGCAGCTGGGGGCCGACGCGAGCCCGTTCACGGAAAAGAAAGAGCGGGTGTTGAGCTTTCTCGCGAACTTCTTTGCGCACCGCGGGATCTCGCTCGGTGACCGGCGGACTACCCTGGAGGTCGCCGTCGAGACGGCATACCAGAATGCTGGGATCACCGAGGATATCACGACCCATGAGCGGGCGAGTCCGACGCTCCGTGATGTGATCGACGTGTTAGAAACGATCGCTGACGAACCCGAAGAATATACGCTGCGGACAGAGGCGGAAGCCGAGAAACTGCAGGCTGACGCCACGTGGCTCATCGATCAGCTCCGACCGTTCGGGCCAGATGGACAGTTCGCACATTTGGGACGCGCAAGTGAGGTCGACTTTCAGGAGACGGATCTCATTTATCTCGATCTCGCCCAACAGGAGGGCCGCGTGGGTGGCCGAACCAGCCTCGTGATGCAGCTGCTCATCTCGCTGGTGTACGAGCGCGCGAAACAGACCGCCAAGGAGGTCGTATTCGTGATCGACGAGGCACGGTACGTGTTGCGTGACGCCGAGAACCTCGCCTTTTTAGAGACGATTTTTCGGCATCACCGCCACCACGATCTGTCGATTCAGCTGGTCACCCAGACAATCGACGAGTTCTTCGAGCGGCCCGCAGCCGAGATGATCCTCGATCAGTGTGCGATCAAGCAGTTTCATCGGTTAGATGGAATGGATGATGAGTGGGCCGCAGAGTTCGGATTGAATCACGCCGAAAAGCGGTTCGTCCAAGAGGCGGTGCCAGGTAACGAGGAATTCGGGTATTCAGAAGCACTCGTGGGGGTGGACGGCGAGTGGCGCGGGATCGAGGTGCGGGCGTTAGACGCTGAAACACGGGTGATAGAAGGGGAGCCCTTAGAGCGATGACACCCACTACCGACCTGAAAATCGGAGAGAACCGCTACCAAGTTAGTCCTTCATACGTGATCCCGTCTCGCCGCTCAACGATCCGTCGGCCGTCAACGACGACGAGGTCGGCCATCGTATCAAACTCCGCGTCAAGGGCGGCGAACTCGTCCCAGTCGGTGACGACGACCGCGCCGTCGCCCCCGTCGAGCGCCGCCCCAGTCGAGTCCACGTACCCCACGTCGTCGAGGTAGTTCGAGGCGTTGTCGGTCGCGACCGGGTCGTAGGCCGTGACCGTCGCGCCACGCGCTTAGAGATCGCGGATCACTGGGATCGCCCGAGAGTTCCGCATGTCGTCTGGACCGGAATTGAACGCGAGGCCGAGGACAGCGACCTCGGCGCCGCCGAGATCGACGTGTCAAGCGAGAAGATCGACCAAGCACTCGGGCTGCCGATCGTTGACTTCGACCGCCACGTTGAGAACCGCCGGATCATACCCGTGTCTTTCGGCGTGGCCGCAGTCCTCGGGATAGCTGATGTCAATCTGCCAGCTGTCCAGTCAGATTCCGTCGATGGTGTGGCCCGACTGAATGAGCAGATTGATCGCGTCCGAGAGTTCTTACTCGCCGCGGTTGGAGAATCAAACGGGTTAGGACGCGATGACACCACATATTAACCAAGGCTGAATCTCTGTTGTGGTATTGACCCGGATCCGAAGCGTCTTTTCGGCTGACATTGAAACCGCGGTATGTTTGGAACGAGCGGCGTACGTGGCCCAGTCGGTGAAACGGTCACGGCTGACCTCGCACTTGACATCGGTCGCGCGCTGGTGACGGACGGCGCCGCCACGGTCGTGGTTGGTCGCGACGCCCGTGAGAGCGGGGAGCCATTACGGCGCGCCCTCTCGGCCGGGATCACAGAGTGCGGTGGCGACGTGATCGATGTTGGCGTCCAGTCGACGCCGACCGTCGCCCGCAGCGTCGTTGACGAAAACGCGGACGCCGGCGTCGTCATCACCGCCTCACATAATCCCGCGCCCGACAACGGGATCAAGCTCTGGGCGGCCGACGGACGCGCATTCGGTGAGGATGCGAACGCGAGGATTACCGACATCGTCGAACGGGAAACATTTGATCTCGCGGCGTGGGACGCCCTCGGAGAACGTTCCCGTGTCGACGGTGCACGCGAACGTCACGAGCGTGCGATCAGAGAGTCGGTCGCGATCCCGGATGATCTCTCCGTCGTCGTTGACCTTGGGAACGGCGTCGGACGTGTCACCGCCGATGCTCTTCATTCGGCCGGCTGCGACGTGGAGACGCTTAACGGACAGCGCGATGGACGATTCCCGGGCCGGCCAAGCGAGCCGACGGCCGAGAAATGTCAGACAGCGTGCATAATCGTCGAAGCGACCGACGCCGACCTCGGGATCGTCCACGACGGTGACGCCGACCGCATGATGGCGATCGACGACCGCGGCCGGTTCGTCTCGGGCGACACGCTTCTCGCGCTGTTCGCCCGGCGTGAGGCCGAGGACGGCGACCGCGTGGCGGTCCCAGTCGACACGAGCCTTCTCGTCGCGGACGCGCTCGCCGAGGTCGGCGCGGACGTGACGTACACGCCGGTCGGCGACGCGTACGTCGCGGCCGAGACCGCGAACCCTGATGTCGTGTTCGGTGGCGAACCGAGCGGCGCGTGGATCTGGCCCGCACAGACGCGGTGTCCGGACGGTCCTCTTGCGGCTTGCGCGCTAGCCGCGCTGGTCAGCACGGAGGGCTCGCTGGCCGCCATGGTTGACGACCTTCCGACGTATCCGATCCGGCGGGACTCAGTGCAAACGGATGCGAAGGAAGCCGTCGTCGAGCGCGTCGCAGCAATCGCCCGCGAGGGGTTTGACGACGTGTCGACACTCGACGGGATTCGGGTGGAGACGGAGACCGGCTGGTTCCTCGTGCGGGCGAGCGGGACCGAGCCGCTGGTCCGGATCACCGCCGAGGCGCGCGACGAGGGCGACGCCGACGAGCTGTTCGAAACGGCTCGCGAACTCATCGATCGAGCCGGTGACGACCATAGCGGCTAAACCCGGGCCTGTCGTCGACTCCACACATGTACGGAGTCGTGCTCGCGGCCGGCCGCGGGACCCGCATGCGACCGCTGACGGATCGTCGCCCGAAACCGCTCCTCCCGGTCGGAGATCAATCACTGCTCGAACACGTGTTCGACACCGCAATCGATGTCGTCGACGAGTTCGTGGTCGTCACCGGCTACCGCGGCGAGATGATCCGCGAGTCCATCGGCGACGCATACCGGGATCACCCGGTTTCCTACATCGAACAGGCGAAGGCACTAGGAACTGCTCACGCCGTGGCGCAGACCGAGCCGGTCGTCGACGACGACTTCTTGGTGCTCAACGGCGACGTGGTCGTGGACGCCTCGCTGCCGGAGGCGCTCGCCGACGCCGAGGGGACGGCCGTCGCAGCTACCAAAGTCGAGGACCCGCGAGCGTACGGGGTGCTCTCGACGGCCGCAGACGACTCGCTTGCGGGCATCGTCGAGAAGCCCGCCGACCCGCCGACCAACCTCGCGAACGTCGGCTGTTACGCGTTCGAGCCCGCGGTGTTCGAGTATATCGAGCGGACGCCCGAAAGCGAGCGTGGGGAATACGAGATCACGACCACGATCGAGCTTCTGCTCGATGATGGTCACCGGATCGACGTGGCCCCTTACGAGGGCACGTGGCTCGATGTCGGTCGCCCGTGGGAACTGTTGGAAGCGAACGAATTGGCGCTCGGGGACCTGGAGGAGTCGGACGAAGCCGTTGCCGGCACCGTCGAGGATGGCGTTCACCTCCACGGACCGGTCGTCGTCGAGGAGGGAGCCAAAGTGCAGTCGGGCGCTTATATCGAGGGGCCGGCGCTGATCCGCGAAGGAGCGGAAGTCGGGCCGAACGCTTACGTTCGTGGGGCCACAGTCGTCGGTCCGAGCGTCCACGTCGGTCACTCGGTCGAAATAAAAAACTCGGTGCTGATGGCGGACGCCTCGGTCGGCCACCTCTCGTACGTCGGCGACTCGGTGTTGGGACGAGGCGTGAACTTCGGCGCCGGCACGAACGTGGCGAACCTGCGGCACGATGACGCGAACGTCCAGGTGACGGTCAAGGGAGACCGCGTGGATACCGGGCGACGGAAGCTCGGCGCGATCGTCGGAGACGGCGCGAAGACCGGGATCAACACGTCGCTGAACGCCGGCGTCAAACTGGGCCCGGACGAGACCACCGGTCCCGGGGAGGCGCTGACTCGGGATCGGATATCGGAGCGCTGACCCACCGCGAGCGATTTAAACCGCGGGCGGGCGACGGTTGCGGCATGAACAACAATCCCGTGACTGCGGTGATCCTCGCCGCGGGCGAGGGACGGCGGTTAGAGCCGCTGACGAACCGACGGCCGAAGCCGATGGTTCCCGTGGCGAACCGCCCGCTGCTCGAACACGTCGTTGAGGCCGTCGCGGCTGCCGGTATCGAACGGATCGCGCTCGTCGTGGGGTACAGACAGGAGCGCATCCGGAACCACTTCGGCGACGGCGACGACTGGGACGTGACGATCGAGTACGTCGAGCAGTCGACGCAGCTCGGGACGGGACACGCCGTGTTACAGGCCGAGCCCGTCGTTGGCGGCCCCTTCGTCGTGCTCAACGGTGATCGGATCGTCGACGCCGATGCCGTCTCTGCCGTCCGCGACCGCCTCCGCGACGGCGACGCCCCCTTGGTAACCGTCACCGCCGTGGAATCGCCCCGTGACTACGGTGTTGTGCAGCTTACCGGCGACCGCGTTACGGAAATCGATGAGAAGCCCGAAGGCCCAGTCGACACCAACCGTATCAACGCCGGCGTCTACGGATTTACGCCCGCGATATTCGACGCGATCCGAGCGACGAACACGACCGGAGAACTGGCCATTACGGCGACGCTGAACGATTTGATCGAGCGAGACACGGTGAACAGCGTGGGCTACGACGGCCGGTGGCTGGACGTGTCGAACCTCTGGGACGTACTCACCGTCAACGCGGCGCTGATTCACGACAGCGACCACGCCCACGAAGCGCCTGCGACGAGGGATCGGGTCGGCGACGCCGTGACCGTCGCCGACGATGTCGTGCTCGCCGCGAACGTGCACGTCGGGCCGAACGCCACGCTGAGCGGGGCGACGGCGATCGAAAGCAATGCGACGATCGCGGCCAACGCCGTCGTCGAGAACTCGGTGATCTTCCCCGACGCGGTCATCGGTCCGGGCACAGTCGTCCGTGACGCCGTGGTCGCCGGCAACGCGCGAATCGGGCCGAACGCGACGATCACTGGGGGCCCCGCGACGGTCGTCGTCGGTGACGCCGTCCACCGCGACGTGATGCTTGGCGGCGTCGTGGGCGATAATGCGTCGATCGGCGGCGGCGCGACGCTCACCGACGGCGCTGTGGTCGGTGACGACGTGCGAGCCGACGCGGGGGTCGTGATCGACGGACGCGTTGAGTCCGGCGCGGTCGTCCGGAGGGGGTAATCATGTGTGGGATCATCGGCTACATCGGCGAGTTGCACGCTGGGGGACAGACGGACGGTAAAGAATCGAGCGAGGCGACGGACGGCGGGAAGTTCCAAAGCGTCGGCGGGATCGTACACCGCGGCCTCAAGAACTTGGAGTACCGCGGGTACGACTCCGCGGGCGTCGCGCTTGTGGGCCCGACGAGCGGGCTCACCGTGACGAAGCGGTCCGGTGAGGTCGACGGGCTGACGGTGCCGGACATCCCAGACGCGACCCACGGCGTCGGCCACACGCGCTGGAGTACGCACGGACCGCCGACGGACGCGAACGCGCACCCGCACACAGACTGTGTGGGCGACGTTGCCGTCGTCCACAACGGGATCGTCGAGAACCACGAGACGCTCAAAAGGGAGCTGGCGGGCCACGAGTTCACGAGCGACACCGATACCGAGGTCATTCCGCACCTAATCGAGGAAGAACTGACCGCCGACCCTAGCGCCGACCTGCTGACCGCTGTCCAGCGCGTTGAGGGGAAACTGGAGGGGAGCTACGCGATCTGTGCGGTGCGCGAGGACGAAGGCGAGATCGTCGTCGCGCGTCGCGGGAGCCCGCTCGTGTTGGGCCGCGGCGAGGACGCGACTTTCGTCGCCAGCGACGTGACCGCGTTCCTCGAGCACACCCGTGACGTGACCTACCTCGAAGACGGCGACGTGGCGTCGCTTTCGGCCGACGGGGTCGAAATATTCGCTAGCGGGGAGCCGGTAGAACGGGAGATCGAGACGGTGACGTGGGAGGCCGACGCCGCGGAGAAGGGCGGCTACGACCACTATATGCGCAAGGAGATCCACGAGCAACCCTCGTCGCTACGACAGACGCTCGCCGGGCGACTGGACGCCGACGGCGGCGATGTCAATCTGGACGTGTCGTTCCCGCCGGGCTTCCTTGCGGATCTGGAGGAGATCCGGATCGTCGCCTGCGGCACCTCCTACTACGCGGGGCGGTACGCCGCCCAGCTGTTCGAGGAGCTGGCGGGAGTGCGCGCGACCGTCGAGATCGCCAGCGAGTACGAGTTCGGCGCGGGCCGCACGCCCGACCGGACGCTGGTGGTCGCAGTCACGCAGAGCGGTGAGACGGCCGACACGCTCGGGGCGGTCCGGCGTGCGAACGCCGCGGGCGCTCGGACGTTCGCGGTGACGAACACCTTGGGGAGTACCGTCACGCGAGAAGTCGACGGGACGGCATTTATCAGGGCCGGCCCGGAGATTGGGGTGGCCGCGACGAAGACGTTCGCCTCGCAGGTAGCGACACTCGCGATGCTCGCGGTCGCCGTGGGGCGGGACCGGGGAGCGTTGGCGGCGGCAGACGCGCGGTCCGTGCTGGAGGATCTGCAGGGGTTGCCGGGCGCGATCCAGCAGGTGCTCGATGACGAAGAGCAGGTACGGGAGGCTGCCCGCGAGTACGGCGACAGTGAGGCGTTCTTCTTCGTCGGGCGGGCGCTCGGTGTGCCCGTGGCGTTGGAGGGGGCACTAAAGCTCAAGGAGATCTCGTACGACCACGCCGAGGGGTTCGCCGCGGGCGAGCTCAAACACGGTCCCCTTGCGCTCGTGACACCCGAGACGCCCGTGCTGGCCGTGTTGACCGACGGTGCGCGGGCGGCCGAGACGATGAACAACGTCACCGAGGCCCAGACCCGCGGCGCGCCCGCGCTGGGGTGTGTCTCGGCGGGTGACGAGTACGACACGCTTGATGTCGCGTTCGACGTGCCGGACGTCGGGATCGTTGAGCCACTGGTGGCGAATGTGTACCTTCAGCTGTTCGCGTATCACGTCGCGAACGAGAAGGGCCGGCCGATCGACAAGCCGCGGAATCTAGCGAAGAGCGTCACCGTGGAGTGAGCGGTTTCGGCGAGACACTCAACATCGTCGGAACGTCGTTCGTCTCTTTCACACCCGTTGAGCGGGTATCATGCTTTCGTGGATACGTTTACCAGATTTTAGAAGATACTACGACACATGACGACCACAATAAAAGTCCACGACGATGCGAAAACCCGTCTGGAAGAGCTACAGGCGAAGATTCGCCTGCAGACGGGACAAAACGTCACATAGCAAGAGCTGCTGGCGCGGCTCATCGACGACGCGTACGAGTCGCGCGAGGCGGTGATGGATTCGTTCCATGAGTCGTCCGTTCCGCTGTCAGACGAAGAGAAGGCGGTAATGCGTCGCGGTCGGTTCAATTCGGGCGTAGAGACCGACGAGGACGGCATTAACGATGTGCTGTACGGATGACTGTCCTACTTCGACACCAACGTGTTGTACGCAGATTACGACGGTGGCGCGTCGCGACACGACGCTGTCAGCACCGCGCTCGAAGCCGTGTCTGACAGGGAATTCAGCCAGCTGTGTATTAATGACTGAATATACGATGAACTGGTAACGCTCACGCCTAAGCGGAGCGGAGCGTTCACCCCCACACAGTGGATTTGCGGGAAGGTCCGCGCTTGCGATTCCTATCCTGACACCTACGAACTACTTTGCGTCTCCGCAGCGGTGTTCCCCGGTGCGAACATGTAAGAGGGATATGACGGCAGTCGTGACTCAGGGTGTTGTTGATATGAACTGCATCAGTGTCCATTGCGTCGATAGCTGAAAAATCATTTCTAGACCTACTAATAGAAACGCAATCCAATTACTGTCAGATCCGATAGAGGAGATATAGACACAAGTGAGAGCGGACGATGAGAACTGGGCGTTCGCTACTGACAAATCGTGAACGCTAGATTGTCGACAGCGAGCAAATATCGACGATCTGATCGTTATTAAATGGTCAGCCGTGTTCGATAGCGGTTTTCACGACTTGAGGGAGATCTCAAAGTGATGAAAAAACATGGTGGGCCAGCTGACGAAGTGCGAGAGATCGTATATTAATACTCTAAGTGAGGGGTACCGGAAAATAGATTAAATCAGGCTTCAACTATTTGGTTTGCTTAGTAACTCTTTCACAAAACAGGGTGATTTCACGGACAAGTATACTTCACAATCGATATACACGCGGACGGGCAACTCCCTCCAATTCGATGACCTCTGCTGATGAACTCTCGTGGAGAGAAAAAATCACTGCCCTCCGTCGCGTAGCGGCCTATCGTCCCATATTCACCCTCGGTCTGGTCCTGTTCGGTGGCCTCGCGGCGGTTCTTGAAGGTGTTGGCCTGGGATTCATTTATCCGATTCTCGAAGTCGCCCAAACAGAAGGGCCCGTTGAGGGCGGTGGTCCCGTACTCGATACCTTCCTCGCGTTTTACGAGTTTGTCGGCCTCCCATTCACGCTTGGCTATCTGATTATTGGGGTCGGGCTCGTGATGATCATCCGGTACACGTTCTCCTTCCTGGTGGCCTGGTTGCGGGCTATTCTCGCGAAACACTACGAAAAATCGCTTCGCACCCGAGCCTTCGAGAGCGCACTCGACGCCCGGATCGGATACTTCGACGAGGAAGGATCGGATGACGTGCTCAATGCCATCATTACTGAAACGCGGTATTCCGGCCGCGTCATCCGCGACGGTGTCCGGACGATGGAGTATGTGTTCCTCGTCACAGTTTACCTGGGCGTCATGCTGTACATCACGCCGACGATGACCGGACTGGCCATTGTCCTTCTTGGCGGGATCACGATCCTGCTACGCTTCGTCATCGAGCCTGCGGTGACAGTAGGTAATCGTGTTGCCGAGGCAAACGAAGAGGTCCAAGAGGCGGTTCAGGCTGGTACCCAGGGGATCCGGGACGTCAAGCTCTTCGGGCTCTCAGATGAGGTGTTTTCCTCGTTTCGCGAGTCGATCGAGCAGTACGCCAGTTCGAGTGTCGATATCACCCGGAACAAGGCCGCTATTCAGAACTACTATCAGCTCGCCGCCGCCTTGACCATCTTTGTCCTCATCTACGTCGGCTTTACCTACTCGGGACTCTCGCTCGGCGAGCTCGGTATTTTCCTTATCGCGATGTTCCAGTTAGCCCCACGAGTGAGTTCGCTCAATAGCTTCTTTTACAATCTCGAAGGGAATATCTCGCATCTCGTTCGGACCCAGGAGTTCCTCGATCGACTCAATGAAAACATCGAGCCGGACTGCGAGAAGGCAGTTCAGTCCGTCAACGAGATCGAGTTCGATGACGTCCATTTCGCCTACGAGCCTGAGGAACCAGTCCTCCAAGGCATCTCATTCGAGGTTGAGCGCGGCGAGTTCGTGGCCTTCGTGGGTCAGTCCGGCGCTGGCAAGTCAACGATCGTCTCGCTTCTGGCCCGACTGTATGACCCAGATGAGGGTGATATCCGGGCTGATGGCACCTCAATCGAGGAATACGACATTGACCAGTGGCGTGAACGAATCGCCGTGGTTCGCCAACAACCCTATATTTTCAACGACACCCTCGAAGCCAACGTCACGATCGGTAATCGGGACGCCATCCGCCGGGAGGTCGAAGAGGTCTGTGAGATCGCGAAAGTCGATGAGTTCCTAGAGGAACTCCCCGATGGGTACGACTCCCAACTGGGTGACGACGGCGTTCGGCTCTCTGGTGGGCAGCGCCAGCGGGTTGCGCTCGCTCGAGCCCTTCTCAAAGACGCAGACTTCCTCGTACTGGACGAGGCCACGAGTGATCTTGACTCCAATCTCGAACGGCAGGTCCAGCGTTCGATCGAGGCGATGGACCGGGATTACGGGATAATCGCCGTCGCTCACCGTCTTTCGACGGTCAAAAATGCGGATCGCATCCACACCGTCGATGCCGGTGAAATCATCGAGTCAGGCACTCACCGGGAACTACTCGACACCGAGGGGGAGTATGCTGAACTGTACGCCATCCAAGCAAAAGAGTGATCGAAAACGAGGAGCAGCAAGCGAAATCTCAAGAATAGCTCAATGCCATCACCGCCAATCACAGTTCGCGCCAGAGTTAGCGCCACCCGTTACAACTGAGAAAGCTATTAGATGATGTGTTAGTCACACCGCGGCCTTTACTCAGATGTAAGAACTGTTTATTAGCTACACATACAGCTAGATGTTATGGCGGAGCAAATCCAGTTCGGGGATCGTTCGATCGCCCCCGATTCACCGGCCTACGTGATTGCAGAAGCAGGGGTCAATCACAACGGAAGTATACAAATTGTGAAGAAGTTGGTTGATATTGCCGCAGAAGCTGATGCTGATGCGGTTAAATTTCAGAAACGAACGCTCTCGGGTAGAGGATTGTTGGTGAGTTCCCAGCAGTAGCTGGAAGTCACAACGGACAAAGGTGACGCGACCCCGTCACCCGACGAATGATGTTCCCAATCAAGACGTTCGTCTCGGAGTGTCGGGCCGCGAATCTGCTGACACAGATTAGCTGGCGTGACGGCGTTTATTGCCCACGCTGCCGTGGCGAGTCTGTGATTCGGTACGGCAGCTATCGGGCGTTTAGTGATCTCTATCTAAGGATTGCGACCGCATAATCAACGATCAAACTGGCACCGTATTCAAACATTCTGCGGTCGCACTCAGAAAGTGGTTTCTCGCCGTCTACACCTACATCCGCTTGAACACGAGTCTCAAGCAGCTAGACGCAGAGATCGACGTTTCTTACAAGACGGTCTACCAGCGTGTCCAGCGCTCACAGGAAACACTGGACGCGCCTCAACCACACTTCAGATTCCCTGTTGAGATCGACAAATCATATATGAGAGCGGGTCTCAAGGGTCGCGAGCTCGACCAACACGTCCGCGCGGCCTGTCCACGCGTGGGCGTGGAGCATACGCTGAGGACAAGCTCCCTGTGTTTGTTCTCGCAGATTGCGGTAGTGGTGAACGGCTGTGTTGAATCGCTATACGGCAGCGAAGTAGGCCACTAAATCAAAGGAGTTGAAGCGGGAAGATTCGGTTGCCTATGACACAAATCTCCCGCTTCATCGGGGAATTTGTGCCGGTTGCTCAAAGAGCTACTGGCGATGGAGGCGAATCCGCCGCCACCGTCCGGGGCGGCGGATTCGCCGACTACGCACTCGTTTCCCTCTATTGTCTCCGGATTTACCTCGATACGTCGTACCGTAGGACGATCGACTTGCTCAAAGAGATGCCACAAATAACCGGAGAGATCGGCCTCAGCGCGGTCTATCTCCCCGCTCCGTCAACGTTGTGTAAGGCGTTCGACCGGATCGGCATGAGCGTCTGCCGAGTGCTGCTGCGCCAGTTGGCGCAGCTGCACGATCTCTCTGAACACGCCGCCATTGACGCCACGTTCTACGACCGCTCACCAGCCAGCCGCCACTACTGCCAGCGAATCAGCTACCGCGTCCAGAAGCTCAAAGTCACGAAACTCGTCGATACAGCGTCGCAGGCCGTCATTGACGTTCACTGCTCAACGAATCGAGAAGGAAGCGACGCAGACCTCGCAAAGCAGATCGCCCGCCGGAACGCGGGCAATCTGCGGTCTCTTGCGGCTGATAAAGGCTATGACAAGCAATCGCTCCGTGAAGGCCTGCGTGAGCTCGGGATCAGACCGCTGATCAAGCACTGCATTTTCGCACCGTACGACCACGCGCACAACGCCAGAATCGACCATAACCGCTACAACCAGCGCTCAATGAGCGAAACGGTGAACTCGGCTGTCAAGCGCTCGCTCGGCTTCGCCGTGCGAGTGCAGTCATGGTGGTTCCGCGAGTTCTACGAAATTGCGCTGATGTGTGTCGTCTATAACATCAGATGCTTCGTCAAACAGTGAATTTCCACGGCTTACAGCGATTCAACACAGCCGTGTGAAGTATATTGTTGGTAAGTCAGAGAACTGCTCGGACAATCTGTTTCAGTGTTTCTCAACCCAGTTTACAGAGGATTCGTCGCCGAAGCTGGAACGGTCTGAGATAAGCTGTGAGTTTGTGTCCTTTGAGACGCCTCTCGCACGTGTTCACGTGCGCGTCTCATCAACGTACTCACCGTCATCATGAATTATTGATTCTCGGTGGAAACTCTCGTCATCATCGAGTGGATCCTAGGCTCGAAGTCCGTCAGTATAGACGGTCAGCGGCTCCTTCTCGCGGTTTTCAAAAAGGAGTCGCACGGTCGCTTCGTTGGCGGATTTCGCCGGGAACATATCGCTGACCGCTGCCGAAATCAACGAGCGTGAACAATGTCGGTTTGTCCCCTTTACGTATCGTTCCTGGTCGCGTCGGCTAACAGAGCTCGCGGAGTCCATCTTGAACACGTATATTTTAACTAAATAAAAAATAGAGTATATTAGGATGGGATGGAGTGAGTTATTATTACGTGGTTTGAGGAATCCAAATAAAGTTCCGCCGTTCGTTTATTACAAAATTAAACAACGTTGGAGAATATTATCAAATCGACTACCACCCCTGTGGAGGTTCAATAAAAAAGACAGCTATGAGAGTCTAACTGTTGAACCTCATCCTCAAGTTCATCAGCCAGCACTAGACGGAAGTGAAATAGAAGATTTTGCTGTAGATTGGGTTGCAGATCCATTTATACATTATGAAAATGGCAAATATTATTTATTTGCTGAAGCAGCGAAAGCAGGCTATCCAAATAATGGAGCGTGCCTTGTTTGGTACGAATCAGATAATGGATTATATTGGTGTTATAAAGGTGTTTTACTTGATATGCAACCCAACTCTGATATGACTGATTCCTACCCTCAATTAATATCGCACCAAGGAAAGCGGTATATGGTGCCATCATTTGCCCGAGGAAGGGAAATAAATGATTTGCAAATTTACAATTTTAAGCATTTCCCTAGTGAATTAAAATTGGCTGATACTGCAATTCATGGAGAAATTAGGGGTGATCCAACCCTTTTCCAGTGGGATTGGGATTGGTATTGTATTTTTGAAGATTTTGATTATAACCTTCGCCTGTATTATTCAGATTCGCTAATTGGTAGCGGTTGGTATGAACATCCTAGCAGCCCGATAGAGAATAAACAAGATCTCCGACCCGGGGGAAAGCCAATTGTGAACGATGACTTTATTGACTTTTTTGTTCAAGGCCCTCGTTCAAAGAGGACCAATTTGTTATATTATCGGATAACAGAACTCTCTCGAGAGTCTTTTCATTGGGAAGAGGTCCGAACCTCTCCTATTCTTTACCCTGCTAGTCATCAAGGCAAATGGAACGAAACAAATATGCACCACATCAGTCATACGTGCTCCAACGGCGAAGCTCCAATAATTGCTGTTGATGGGCAAGACAGAAACAATGATTATGCCATAGGAGTTTATCAGGTATCGCCACAATCTACCTATCAAATATCTTCGACTGAACCAGCAGACCATCAACTATAGGTAGATTAAGCCAATTAACCTATCTATGATCCCTGAAAAGTTATCTATTAAAAATCTACAAAAGGGTATTCACGATCCTTCCTTGCTTAGAGCAGAATTCAAACGGATTATAAATAGTGGTAGCCCAAAGAATATCAACAAGGCATTGAATAAACGCCTATACCAGAAAAAGTATAATAATCAATTCGATGTTATGTCCCAGGATTGGGATAATTTGATCATATTAGACGGATTTAGATACGACTACTTCGAAAAGTACAATGACATTAATGGAGACTTAAAACAGGTCATCTCACAAGGTTCACATAGTACTGAGTTCCAGGAAAAAACCTTTGTGGGGAAAAAATTCCACGATACAATATATATAACTTCGAATCCACATTCACCCCGCCTGATCGATGATAACATTTTCTACTTGATGGAATCGGTGTATGGAAAAGATAGGGGTTCACACCCGCGGGAACACTACCCAGAAAGAGTCATTGAAATGTCATTGCCTATCATTAAAGAAAACCCTAATAAACGACACATAATTCACCTAATGCAACCAAATGTTCCCTTCTTTGGTCCCACCGCTGAAAGTATTAGAGAGCGACTATTTCAGGAAGAAGACATAGTCTTCGCAGGAATGGAGCCATCCGATTTACCAAGCTCATTTTCACCTAATGAAACAGTTGGAGAATTAAAAGAAGCCTGTGAGAAAGGGTATATATCTGAGAAAGAACTTAAGAAATCATATGTCGAGAATATTCAGATAGCTCTCAATTATGCCAAGAAATTGCTTAATGAAATGGAAGGTAAAACTGCAATTACAGCAGACCACGGTGATATGTTTGGAGAACCACTTCCACCCCTGAATTTCAAGCATTTTAGTCATAAGAGAGACCTATATGTTGACGAACTTCGACAAGTACCGTGGTTGGTTATTGAATCGGATAACAGACGGGAAATTCACGCAGAGAGCCCTCAAAAAGATCGCACGGTTGATGAAGGAATTGTAAAAGATAGATTAGAACAGCTAGGCTATCTCGATTATGTGTGAAATTTTTGATTCTACTCATATCCCAGTATTTATAAGAATATTTTGATTCCGTTTTTGAGGATAGTGTGTACTAATCAACCGAGGAACAGAACCTCACAAAGCTAGTTAACTAATACGCTCTTGGGTAGAGGATTGTTGGTGAGTTCTCAGCAGTAGCTGGAAGTCACAGCGGGCAAGGGTGGCGACCGAATCACCCGACAAACGATGTTCCCTATCAAGACGTTCGTCTAGGAGTGTCGCGCCACGAACCTGCTTGAACAGGTTCGCTGGTGTGACGGCGTCTATTGACCACGCTGCTGTGGCGAATCTGTAATTCGGTACGGTAGATATCGAGTATTTTAGCGGTATTTTTATAATGATTGCAATCAAATTCTCGATTATCAGACAGGCACCGTTTTTGAACACTCAGCGGTCGCACTCAGGAAGTGGTTTCTCGCGGTCTACACCTACATCCGCTTCAACACGAGTTTTAGACAGTTAGACGTAGAGATCGATGTTTCCTACAAGACGGTCTACCGGCGCGTCCAGCGCTTCCTGCGAGCGCGACCAGTCGTCGCGCTTGCGTAGCCTGTCCACGCGTGGGCGTGGTACATTCGCTGAGAACAAGCTCCCTTTATTTGTCCCCGCAGATCGTGGTAGTGGTGAACAGTACGTGATCCCAGCGAAAGCCGCGACCGAATCGAAGATTCGACTCCTGCTGGCTGACTGCCAGCAGGAGTCGTTAACTGTCTATATTGACGGCTTTTAGACGTATGAATCCCTTAAGGAGGACGAGTATGTTGATCGAGATGCCCACGTGAACACTTGCGAGAGCCACGGGTCGCTGGCGCGACAGTGGCTTCCGCCACATCGGGGGTCTCTAAAGATAGACTCACACCGTATTTTTGAGGTCTCAGCTCCGCCGTAAAGTGTTCCGCAAACCAGGGAAAAAGGCGCTCGAAACCGTGCTGTGACTCACCAACAATCTACGCCACAAGAGCGTTCTTCATGCTGTCACGGTGCTTAGATCGGTTAATTTCACGTGCTTACTGCACTTGTTGATGCGCGATCTCACTCAGCCCCTGCTTCTAATTCACGCACCAGGGGCTTAGTAGCAGGATTTTCATAGAGTCAATTTCCTTCGCAATTGCCGTGTTGAATAGATGCTGAGTCATGGTTACAGAGGTTCACAGACCGGTTCTATGTTCGAGATGGCGAACATGAGGACAATTTCACGGAACTGTCGATACCAGCCCAGCGCTCGCACGGCATCGCCGAGCGAGCGCTTCGTTGTCGAATACGAAGTCTCGGCCATCCAGCGCTGTGAGTAGCCTTTTGCACGGATGAGCGCGTTATGTCCCAGCGTGAGTGGCCTCGATCCACGCTGTAGGATGAGTGGTTCGACGCCAAGCGCGTAGAACTCGTACTTTGTGATCCAACTGTGGAAGGCTTTGTCAGCAGCCACCGAGAGCAGGTCGTCCGCGTTCCGGCGGACGACCTGCGGCCCAGTCTTTGTATCGTGTTTCTACCGGGCAGAGATGTGTACGTCAAGAACGGCGAGCGACTCTCTATCGGTTAGCGTCGTGACTTTCAGCGTTTGAATATTGCTTCCTGACTGCTGGCGGTAATACGACGAGGCAGAGCGGCGGTCGAAGAACGTGCTGTCGAGTGCGGCGTGGCCAGACTGCGGGTGCTGCTGCGCTGAAACGCGCAGCAGCGCCCGCCATACCCACATTTTCAGCCGGTCGAACGATTTGTAGATCGTGCTGTAGTCTGGGAGGTCGTCAGGATCTAAGCCGAGTGCGTCACGGATCTCGGCCATGTACTTCAGCCGATTCGGCGTCTCGCGGTAGTTGTGGTCGTCTTCAAGCCGAAGACAGTGGAGAACGACGTGTTTCCAGCGGGCGAACCCGCCGCTGGCGGGCTCGCCCGCGTGCTTCCCCAACGCTTGTTTGACTAGGCGACGACACTGCTCAACGAAGTCGAGGAGATCGACCTCCATAGCCAGAGTCGAATTCCTCGGCTTCGCCTTTCTACTCCGTGATAACCGCTGATTAGATCGCTATTCAACAGGGCATTCGCAATAGCATTCATCTGTAGCTCTCGCCGTCAACAGTCTTTTTCCAAGAGCTTCGTTCTAATATGAAATAAAAAGTGGTTCTGGCTTGGAGTACGACTACGCGGGCTAATCGGACGACAACCGTTCTAGCAGACACCGAGCGAGCTCAAGGTCGGCAGGTTCGTCGATATCAACCGAGCGCTCAGGCGGCATCTCGTAGCCCAGAGTCCGGTCGAGATAGAAGGAACCGTACCGCTCGAACGCGTCGGTTCTGGCAGCAAATATCCCACCGTTGGGGTACTGGAGGTCCGGCAAGTCCTGACTCCGTGGAGGATCATCCGTCCAGAGGGTTTCAGCATCGAAGAATTCGTGTAGATATGCGTCGTCGTCTCGTTCGACGGCCCAGAACGGCGAGGGGTCAAACGCCGTGATAGAAATAATCGACTGGGCCGCCGGGCGGTCGTGGAGTTGTACCACGGCGTTATCAATGTCCGTGGCCGTCCGAAGTGGCGTTGTCACCTGCAACATCATAACGATATCCGGGCGACCACGCTCCCGTTTCGCCCAGTCGAGAGCGTGTTCAACGACTGGCGGACTCCGGGCGGTATCTGTAGCTAGTTCTGCCGGGCGTTCGAACGGGACGAGCCCGCCGTGGTCTTCGGCGACGGCGGCGATATCTGGATCATCAGTTGAGACGACAGCCTCGTCTACCAGGTCGGCGTCTGCCGTTTGCTGAATGGTATGTGCGATGAGCGGTTTCCCAGCCAACTCGCGGACGTTCTTGTTAGGCACGCGCCGGGATCCACCACGGGCTGGAATGACCGCGAAGACGTTCATTGGTAGCTTGCTCCGGCTATTGGATAAAAGAGTGCTTGATTCGAGTTGTGAACTTATGTTTCGGACCAGAGTTGGTCTTCAAGTGTTTTTTCCCAAGTCCACTCGCCGTGTTGTTCGTACCACTCGACAGTTCGAGCCAGCCCGTCCTCTAGAGAGACGGTCGGCTCGTAATCGATGAGTTCCTTGGCTTTCGTGTAGTCACAACAAAGCCGCTGCACGTCAAGCGGACGGAATCGTGAGTGTTCGATGTCTATTTTGATGTCGTCGTGGTTCATAAGCTCAGCGGTCATATAGGCGAGTTCCTCAACGGTGAAGTCATCACCGTAGCCGAGATTGACGGCTTCTCCTTCGGCGTCAGGACAGTTGATGAGCTTTGTGGCACCACGGGCCGCGTCGGTAACGTACGTGAGATCACGGCTTGCCTCGACGTTCCCCAGTGAAAGTTCGTTCGAGTCTGCCAGCTGTGCGATGAGTTCGGGAATAATGTAGGGGTGAGTTTCACGTGGACCATAGCAATTGAATTGCCTAAGGATGACAACGGGGATGTCCTGTTCGTGATAGAGGGTAAACGCTAATCGGTCTGAGGCGAGTTTGCTGACCGCGTAGGTAGATTGTGGGTAGGTTCGGTGGTCTTCATCGATGGCTTCGGTCTGGGCTGTCCCGTATACTTCTGAGGAGGAGTATAATAGGACCCGCTCGACATCCGCTTCGTTACAGGCGAGCAAGATCCGGAGTGTCCCGTTGGCGTTGACAGAGAAGAATTCCTGTGGTCGGTCATAGCAGCTTGGGATGTACGGCTCTGCCGCAAGATGGAAGACGTAATCTATATCTTTCGAAATAAGAAGGTCTTCGAGGTCTGAACGCAGCAAATCCCCGCTTATGATGTCGATTTGATCATCGATATCGATTGAGGAACCGTCGAGTTCAGAGACGATATCTTGAAGATTTTTGATACTCCCGGTGACAAAGTTGTCTAGAACCGTAACCTCGTTACCATTCTGAATGAGTTGCTTGACGATTGTGGAACCAATAAACCCAGCACCACCGGTTACAAGTACTGACTCATCCGAAAGCTCGGAAACCATATTATGATATTGTTACCGGATTAATTGAATAGACTTTCGATGCTGTAGTCCTTATCATCAGTTTGTCTGCCCGACGATTTTACATACCTGGTCGATTTCGTCTCGATTTAGTCGTGGCCCCGACGGGAGTACCAGTCCCCGCTCTGCGAGGGTTTTGGAGGTCGGACAGACGGTGCTATCAGCACGGTATGGTGGTTGGTCGTGGAGCGGATGGAAGAACGGCCGAGTCTCGATATCCCTCTCCGCAAGGGCTGATCTGACGCGTTGTCGGTCTTCTCGCGTCTCAAACACGGTTGCGATCATCCAGTTGGAGCTCGTAGCTTTCGGATGCTCAGCCTGGACTCTGAGATCGGTGCCGGTGAGGTTCTCTCGGTAACGGTCAGCGACGCGTCGTTTGGCGTCAAGTATCTCCTCGGACCGTTCGAGTTGACCGACGCCGACGGCCGCCTGAATGTTTGTCAGTCGGTAGTTGTACCCTACAGACGGGTGGTAATATTTTTGTTCAGTCGACATCCCGTCCCGCCGGTACGTTCGGATCCGGTCGGCAAGATCGTCGTCGTCGGTGGTAATTGCGCCACCTTGCCCCATTGTGAGTATCTTATTACCGTAGAAGCTGAAACAGCCGGCATCGCCGATACTTCCGACAGCGTCGCCGTCGTAGATCGCTCCATGTGCCTCGGCGGCGTCTTCGAGGATAAAGAGATCGTGGGACTGGGCGATACCCAGTAGTGGCTTCATATCCGCCGGATGGCCGTAGAGATGGACGGGCATCAAAGCGGCAGTGTCGGGGGTGACATTGTCACGAACACTGTCAGGGTCGAGTGTGAAGCTGTCTTCGGTGACGTCGGCGAAGATCGGTGTCGCACCAACGTATCTCACAACGTTCGCACATGCTATCCACGTCATATCGGGAACGATGACCTCGTCACCGGGCCCGATATCTGCCGCGACCAGTGAGAGATGCAGGGCGGCTGTCCCGGTTGTGGTCGCGAGCGCGTGGTCTACACCGACGAACTCTGCCAACAGCGATTCGAACCGGTCGACATACTCGCCACGTGGTGATATCCACCCCCGCTTAACGGCGTCAGTCACCAACTCAAGTTCGCGGTCACTAATCCATGGTTCGGAGACAGGAAGCATACCCGTATTGATCAGGGCGTGGGTAAGTGGATATCGATTCCAAACGTCTCACAGACAGATATTAATCAAAGGGCGACAGAGGGCAAGAGTAAACAATGGAGCAATCAACTATCGGACCGGACGAACCGTGTTATATTCTCGCGGAAGCCGGCGTCAACCACAATGGCGATATTGAACTGGCAAAGGAACTGGTCAATGTGGCTGTTGAAGCCGGAGCCAACGCCGTGAAGTTTCAGACGTTCAATACAGCGCAATTGGTTACCGAACGGACTGAAACGGCTGGTTACCAACAGCGGTCGGGCAACATTGATCAATACGAGATGTTACAGTCGCTCGAACTCCAGCCGGGGGAGTTTCGAGAATTGCGGGAGCACTGCCTAGACTGTGGCATTGAATTCCTCTCGACGCCCTACGACGCACGGAGCGTCGAATTGCTTGCGTCACTGGGAGTCGATCGTTACAAAATCGCCTCCGCCGACCTCGTCAACAAGCCCTTACTCGAACGGGCCGCTGAGACTGGGTCGGAAATCATCATCTCGACGGGGATGGCGACTCCGGAAGAGATAGTCCGGGCAGTCGGCTGGCTCAACGAGGCCGGGGCCGAACAGGTAGCTATGCTCCACTGCGTCTCGACGTATCCAGCTGATTTCGACCAACTCAATATGCGGTTCATACAGACGCTTGACAATCTCTTTGACGTTCCGGTAGGCTACTCCGACCATACGTTGGGAATTGAAGCCCCGGTCGTCGCTGTTTCGCTCGGGGCGACGGTCATCGAGAAACACTTCACGCTTGACCGCTCGATGGACGGCCCCGATCATGAAGCGTCCCTCGAACCAGATGAACTCGACGCGATGGTAACGGCGGTTCGAAACGCCGAGGAATCACTCGGAAGTGCGGTGAAACGACGGACAACGGCCGAACGGGAGAACGCGGCGGTGATGCGACCGAGCCTCCACGCTGCCGTGGATATCGCCGCTGGTGATTCTTTGACCGAGGAAAACACCAGTGTCAAGCGACCGAACGACGGTCTTGAACCGGCTGCGCTTGAACTTGTCCTCGGTCAAGCAGTACAGGAACACGTAACTGCTGGGCAACCGATAACCCGAGACATCCTCAGATGAAAGCGATAATTATCGGTGCAGGTGGCCATGCACGAGTCGTCTACGATATTCTCCGACACGACCGTAATATCACTGTCGAATCTTTCGTCGACAACACGCGACGCGGGTCCGACGAAGACATTATGGGCGTGCAGGTGACGGGCGACCACTCGGTTATCCCTAGCCTCATCGAAGACGGCGTCAACTTGTTCATCATTGCGGTTGGTGACAACGACATCCGGCAAGACCACTTCGAGACGCTCCGTGAACACGAATTGCGTCCGGTCAACGCAGTCCATCCGAGCGCTGAGATTACGCCCACGGCTAAGCTCGGTACCGGATCCGTGTTTGCTGCCAGCAGTAACGTCTCGACGAACGCGGTCGTCGGGAACAACGTCATTATCAACACCGACGCACTAGTTGAACACGAGACGGAGGTACACGACCATGCACATATCGGACCGGGGAGTAAAATCGCGGGTCGGGTAGAGGTCGGTGATGGGGCGTTTATCGGCATCGGAACCACAATTAAGGAGTACGTCACTATCGGCAAAGGTGCTATTGTCGGTGCAGGGTCGGTCGTACTGGACGACGTTCCCGCGAACACGGTGGCCGCAGGAGCACCGGCAGAAGTCAAACGAGAGCGCGACACCGACGGGACAACCAACTGATGCTCTCTGTGGACCAGTTGTACATCTCAACGGTTTGTCTCGGCCACGAGCGAGACTACCACAACACGCTAGACCGATATAGAGAGCTGGCACTACCGGGTGTCGAACTCGGGTTCTGTGGCGGTATCGATAGTCTTCCAAAAAAAGTGTTCGATTTGAGTACTCCGCTCATCTGTCACAACTACTTCCTACCGGTTAAGAATCCGTTTATCCTCAACCTCGCTTCGCAGGACTCGACAATTCTCCGCCGCAGTCGGGACTACGTCCGACGAGCAATCGAGTTCTGTGGAGCCAATGACATAGAACTGTACTCTTTTCACAGTGGCTTCCGGACTGACCCGTCGTTATCGCTCGAATTCACTGGCCCGATTGCTGAATATGAGAGAGCGTTTACAACATTCCAAGAATCGGTAGCGGAACTGGCTACCTATGGCGACGAACAGGGAGTCGACCTCGCTATTGAGAACAACGTCCTCAATAGGGAGAATCTCGTCGACGGAGCGAACAAGCATCTCTTGATGTGCGAGGCCATGGAGTTTACCCGGTTCTTCGACACACTTGACGCCGAGAACGTCGGAATTCTGCTGGATGCGGGCCACTTATCAGTCACTGCCGAGACGCTCTGTTTTGAGCCCGAGACGTTCGTTGATGCTATACAAGATGAGGTCGTCGCTATACATATCCACGACAACAACGGCGAGAGTGACCAGCATCGACCACCGGAAACAAATGGGCTATCGATGGCAGTGCTTGATAAGATCGCTTGGGGTACCGATATTCCGGTGACTCTAGAGGCGCACTACGACGAGAGCGAAGAGCTCCGGGCCTCGATTGATTTACTTTGTGTCGCGTAACTCTTACCAATACGCTCTTGTGGCGTGGATTGTTAGTGACTCAGAGCACAGTTTTGAAGATAAGTTAGAGCACTTCCATTCTCGGTTTTCGATAGACGTGATGACGGAGCCGAAGTGTTTTTAAATACAGATTGAGCCCATTTTTGAAGATGCTTTGCCTTGTTGAACGCAAGACAGCGACGAGGTAGGGTCGATTGTTTGTAGTCTCAAGCTGTCAGAGGCGCGTTCTTACAGTCAAAAGATGCAGTAGCTGTTACTGACGGCCGTTGTCGAAGGGGCAAAACTATGCTATCTTGCTTCGTTGTGTCAGTGACGACGGACGATGCCCCTCCCGGATACGTCCGGAGAAAGAGAGCAGGTGGAGAGCCTAACTCGCCGCCTGGGTCAGGTTATGCCCGATGCACTTCCGCGTGAGCTCCCGAAACTGGCCGTGCCAGCTCCGGGAGCGAAGCTTTTCGTCGTCGTCTTCCTTCAAGTGCGAGAAGCCTGTTCCACTCATCCACCGCTGTAATCTTCGTTTATTCGGGCGTTATGATCCTTCTGTAGTAGTATCTGCTTCCTGTGCTTGATCAACGGTCGCGTTGAGTTGGAGCACCACTCCTCAGGGAGGTCGCTTCACAAATAGTTCGCGTCAGCAGACAACACACGCAGGTCTTCCGTATTCCGGCGGAAGACCTGCAACTTGATATGGCTGTCCCCTGCCTTCTGCGTCGTGAAATGAACGTCCTTGATCGCCAGCGAGTTCACGTCGATCAAGGTCGTCGTCTTCATCGACTGGAACGAGTAATTCGCGCGGTCGCGGTAGTGGTAGCTGGTTTGATCGCGCTGGAAGCCACTCACATCAATCGCGGCTTCACCACTCCAGCCCGCCTGCTCCGCCGAAGCGCGGAGCAGGCGGCGGAGTTCACGCATCCGGTACTCATTTTCCATTGACAAAACGAGCTGTAGTGCAGTGCGTCGTCAAGATCAAACACGGCGAGAATGCCGGGCATTTCGCTGAGATAGCCTTCGGTTTCGCGGAGACTCTTTTCGAGTTCGACGCGATACAAGATCAACGCAATCTGTACCCACTCGGCGTACCCGTCCGCGTCATCCGGCACGGCGGGTACGTCCGGATCCTCAACATGCTGCTTGGCAAGATCTCGACACAACTGTGCCAGCCGTCTGAGCGATACTATATCGCCAGACGGCATCCATCTTCCGGTTAGTTCGACGGAATCTCTTCGTGAGAGCGTCTGATACTTCCGTTAATTGGCGGCAAAACAAGGCATTCCATCAGGTTCGCCGCATCTCAATTCAATCGAGCAAGTATGGAAACAGCTGAAATGGATGATGTCGCCGATCATCGTCGGCGACGAGAATGAATTTCACGAACTCGTCAAAGACGTATTTGAACTGTTTTGTTGAATAAATGCTGAGTCACGGTTACAGCGGCTCACATAACGGTTTTACGTTTCTGATGGCGAACATCAAGACGACCTCACGGAACTGCCGATACCAACCGAGCGCTGGCACGGCATGGCCGAGCGAGCGCTTCGTTGTTGAGTAGGATATTTCGGCCATCCACCGCTGAGCGTAGCCATTTGCTCAATTGAGCGTGTCGTTCGCGGCTGCTTCCGCTGACGAACCACGGTAGTGAACTAGATACTCAACGTCATGTGCGGCGATTTCGTACTCGGAATACCAGTCTTAGAAGTCGTTGCCAGCAGCGACGGACTGCAGGTCGTCTGCAGAAACGCGGACGACCTGCAGTCCGGTCCTCGTATCGTGCTTCCACCGTGCTATGATGTGAACATCGAGAACAATAAGTGATGCCACATCAGTCAATATCGTCACTTTGAGCGTCTGTATCGTCCGTCCTGCTCGCTGGCGGAAGTATGACGAGTCACGTCGCCAGTCAAAGAACGTGCTGTTGAGCGCAGCGCGGCCAGAATGAGGGTGCTGCTGCGCGTTTCCACGCAGTAGCCACCATACCCATACTTTCAGCCGATCAAACGACTCGTAGATCGTCGTGTGACCGGGGAGATAATCCCGAGCTAACTTGAGAGCGTCACGAACTTCGTCCATGTACTTCAGCCGATTCGGCGTTTCATGATAGCTGTGGATCTCTTCGACCCGAAAACAATGCAAGACGACGTGGACCTAGTGGGCGAACCCGCCGCTGGCGGGCTCGCCTGCGTGCTTCCACAACGCTTGTTTAGCTAAATGATGACACTGTTCGATGAAATTGAGGATATTGATCTGCATACCAGGTTCAATTTCCTCGGCTTCACCCTTCTAAACCCGAGATCTCGGCTGATAAGATCGCTCTTCAACAGAATAATATAGATACCGCTGAGTCTACCCATAGCTGCCGTGTCTTAAATTTAGGATAGAGCGGCAGCGAGAACAAGTCTTACCATCACGCCAGCGAACCTGTTGGATCGGGTCCGTTGTGACCGGTTCCGACTTGAACACATCTAGCGGAATCATTCGTGTCGGGCACCGTTGCGGCGGTGCGATTATTTTTTCCGACTCAACAGCGACAGCTCGACAGTATCAACCACCTCCTATAGAAGGGCGAATGAAAAGATTAAACAACCCACTAGATTAATAGTCAATAACTAGATATCAACTTGTAGATTAAATTCTATGAATGATACCCTAAAAAAGTTTGAGCACTTTGAGCAAAGCAATGACTTATTTGACCTCACTATCGATCATGTTCCTGTTTGGGAAAGGATACGAAATACAATCTGGAATAGTATAAGATTCAAAAACAGTCGAAAACAACAAAACAGGATAACGGAAAATCTTGATATTCTTAAAAAAACATACTTAATGCTAAAAAACATGTTGGTGAAAAATCCATATATGTCCAAAGAGAATGACATTTTGGTTTATGGAACTGGTAGACGTCGGTTAGAGCCCAATAATAAATTTTGGGATGTGTATTTTGACCCAATTTATAAATCGGGTCTGAAAAATTATATACACTTAGAACGACCCAGAAATGCGTCCCACTATAGCCCCATACAGACAGAGGATTTCAAATACATTGACCTAATCCTATATGGATCTCAAATACCATTAAAACTAGGTCTGGAAAAACCGACCATCCCAAATAATGTAAATAAAGAACTTATTGAGATAAAAGAAAAAATAAAAAATGAATTCGGAGTGAACGTCAATATAAAAACACTAGTTCGTGACAACTTGCATTTGAGAAAAACAAGACATTTCTTGTTCAATAAGTTACTAAGAAGAATAAATCCAAAAGTGCTTATCATAGAATGCAGTTACGGTAAAGAAACGCTTATTGAGGTATCCAAATCTCTCAATATACCAGTTATCGAGTTACAACACGGGATCATAACGAAACATCATTTAGGCTATTCTTATAAAAATGCCACAAAAAGAATGTTTCCCGACTATTTGCTCGTATGGGGAGATTATTGGAAGGAATCCGCAGAGATCCCCTTACCAGATGATAGAGTAATCTCTACTGGCTATCCATATCTTGATTATAAGAAAGAAGAACATAATAATATTAACACAAGAAAGCAAGTTGTCTTCATATCTCAGGATACTATCGGAGAGGAATTATCTGAGCTGGCAGTTTCACTAAGTCAGTATGACAATTTTGATTATAAAATTGTATACAAACTACATCCAAAGGAGTATCAGAAGTGGAAAGGAAAGTACCCGAATTTATTACGGGCAGACCTAAGAGTAGTTGGGGGTGACGGACCGGGAATATACAAACTCTTGGCAGAATCAAGTATACAGATAGGAGTGTACTCAACTGCACTCTTTGAGGGTATAGCATTCGGACTGGATACGTACGTTTATAAGATCTCGGGCTGGAGATCTATCGAGGAGTTAGTAAACAATGGTCCTGCTCAAGTAATTTCATCACCCAAACAAGTACTCTCTCTGATTGGTCAATCGAATAAAAACGAGAAAAGTATACATATCTTTAAAAATAATGGCGTAAAGAACACCATCGAGGAAATAAATAGAATTAAAAATGGGGGCTCGACATACGACAATACAAAATAACATAAATATGTTTTTTATATCTTGTTATAGATATCAATCAAATCTTCTGCGATAACCCTTTTATCGTGGTTATCTACAACATACTCCCGCGACTTCTCTCCGATTAGTTTTCTTTTTTGTGGATGTTCTATTAAATTGGAGAGAACTGGTTTAACCGTATTTGGATTGGCATTGACAATTGGAATCGATCCTGGGTAAGTATCAATTAGGTCATCTCGAAGATAGCAAACAGTGGGGGTTCCGGCTGCCATCGCCTCTATTGATAGGACTCCATGTGTACCCCTTAATAATTGATCTACAACAATATCCGCCTGCTGAAGTGTCTGAATCACTTCTTCGTGTGGTGAGTTCTCAATCAATGTGAGTTCAAAATCGTGAGTTTCTTCCAGTTTACTTAGCGCTTTGAGAACAAATCTAGTCCCTTTGTTTGCCCGATTACTAGGTGCATGTGCAATTATCGGCGCATCGTTTCTCGGATCGGGATAGGTGGGTTCAATAGCGCTTGTGTCTGTAGCTCTCCTTACTACTTCAACATGATCAAAATATTTTGCAACACTTGGATAAAGTTCATGATCGGGTACTAGAGCGATATCAATATATTTAGACGCGCGCTTTAGATATTTCTCGGTCTTCTCGTCGTCGTATTCTTTTTCCATTAACTCTTCGTATGGATTCTGTTTCTTTGCCACTGACCCTAGTCTTGCATGACTGCCTCGATAATTCATCACGAGTTTCTTATTTTCTATCTTATATAGTGGGAGGTCAACATGACGAGGAAGAAGAGACCGCCCGGCCCAGAAATGAAATATATCATGATTAGCGTACAGTTGTGGAAAGTGACGCATAATCGTCACTCCACTATTTAATTTTTCTATCCATGTATCTGCTGAAAGATCAAGATCAATATCTGTTGGATATTCGAATGAATGCGAGAGATAGGTAAGTGTAGTCGCTTCAATTCCTAAAGAACGTAATCCCGATGCATAACCCCACATCTGGCCTGCTGTTTCGTACGGTGCAAATAAGATATTATATTCGGGATTCATATATATATAACATTCGCAAAGGGACTATTATACTTTATGATCACCAAGGACTGCCACGTCCATTCTTGCCCCGTTTTGCTACCGATTGACGGCTGGTTCAGACAGCCTCATGGAAGATCCCGCCAAGCAAACCTGGAGTTGTACGCCGTCTGGCGATGTTGTATCTGTCAGACGGCTAGTACGAATATGTCGAGACCTTGTCAAACAGCACACTGATGACCCAGACGTACCCGCCGCGCCGGACGGCGCGGACGGGTACGCCGGGTGGGTGCAGATCGCATTGATTCTGTTCCGCGTCGAGCTGAAGAAGAGCCTCCGCGAAATGGGAGACTACCTCAACGAGATTCCTGGTGTTCTTATTGTATTCGTCCTCAACGAACCACCGCACTACCGTTTATCCTGCCGGTGGGAACGAGAGTACCAGATACGTGAACTGCGCCGTCTGCTCCGCTGAAGCGCGGGGCAGGCAAGCTGGAGTGGTGAAGCCGCGATTGATGTGAGTGGCTTCCAGCGCGATCAAACCAGCTACCACTACCACGACCATACGAACTACCCGTTTCAGTCGATGAGGACGATGATCTTGATCGATGTGAACTCGCTAGCGATCAAAAATGTTTATTTTACGACATAAAAGGCGTGGGACAGCCATATCGGAATGCAGGTCTTCCGCCGGAATTCCGAAGACTTGCGTGTGTTCTCTGCCGATGCGAACCGCTCCTAGAGTGACCTCCCAGAGGAGTGTTGCCCCAACTCAACGCGACCGTTGATCAAGCACAGGAAGCAAGCACCGTGCAGAAGGCTCACAAAGCCTGCATGAACGAAGACTACAACCAGTGCTGGATGAGAGAAATAGGCTTCTCACAGTTGATGCAAGACGACGACGAGAAGCTCCAAGAGCTCACACGGAAGTGTATCATCCACAAGCTAACGCAGGTGGTGAGTTAGAGCTCGCTACCTGCTCTTCTTTCTCCGGACATATTTGCGAGAGGCATCGCCGTCGTCACCTGATCAAAGGAGTAGAATACGATAGTTTTGGCCCTTTGACCACTACCGCTAGCGGCAACTACTAAATCTTCTGAGTGTAAGAACCACTCTTTGACGCCGTGAAATCGTGAGTTATCGACCCTACCCCAACGCCGTCTTGTGTTCAACAATGCATTACAGGATCATAATATATCTGTGTGTCCCGATTAAACACTAATTCGAAGATGTCCAATGTTTCCAGCGGTTCAGATTGTACTATAGATGAACGGACTACTGTCGGATACGAGTACGACACCAAAGTCAACCCCACTATTCTCGGTGACAGTGTTACGATTCGTGCGGGAAGCACGATATACGCAGATGTTAAAATTCATGACTACGTACAAACTGGTCATGATGTTCTTATTCGTGAACAAACCGAAATAGGGAAAGAATCAATCATCGGGACGAAGACCGTTATTGACGGATATAGCAAGATCGGGAAAAAAGTGAGCCTCCAAACTGGTGTCTATATTCCATCTCACACCACCATTGAAGATGAGGTTTTTATCGGACCGAATGCGGTACTGACGAACGATCCGTATCCCGTCCGACAAAACGTCGATCTAGAGGGGCCGACAGTAGAGAGGTCGGCTTCGATTGGCGCAAATGCCACAATCAATCCCGAGATTACCGTCGGTGAACGCTCGTTCGTTGCTTCTGGTGCGGTCGTCACTGAAGACGTACCCGCTGACACACTAGCTGTCGGCGTACCAGCAGAGTTTAAACCGCTTCCGGATAAACTCCAAGGTAAGAACGACCTGTGAATATCCCGATAGCGAACCCACAGATGAGAGACGAGGAACACGACCGAGTTGCCAAAGTACTCGATTCTGGGATGTTGGCGGACGGGCCAGAAGTGCGTGCCTTCGAGGAGGAGTTTGCAGAGTTCTGTGGTGTCGACCACGCGGTCGCCACGGCGAACGGCACGACGGCTCTCCACGCGGCGCTAGAAGCACTCGGCATCGACAACGGTGACCGAGTGCTAACGACGCCGTTCTCGTTCGTCTCTAGCGCCAACGCGATCCGACTGGCGGGCGCGGAGCCAGTCTTCGCCGACGTGCGTCCGGACACGTACAATCTAGACCCCGATTCGGTACGTAAGACGCTCGAAACCGAGCCTGTCGACGCCATCCTCGCGGTCCATCTCTACGGCCTCCCGGCAGACCTCAACACACTAGCCGACATCGCCGACGAACACGATGTGCCGCTCGTCGAAGACGCTGCACAAGCCCACGGTGCGACTGTCGACGGCAACCGCGTTGGTTCCGTCGGTGATGTCGGGTGTTTCTCTTTCTATCCAACGAAGAACATGACCACCGGTGAGGGCGGTATGATTACCACCGACGACGAGGGGATCGCTGCGCGCGCGTCCTCGTATATCAACCACGGCCGCTCCATGGACGGTGGGAGCTACGAACACGTCCGACTCGGCCACAACTTCAGGATGACGAGCATCGCGGCTGCACTCGGACGAGCACAGTTGGATCGCCTGCCAAAATACACAGAGCGACGACGGGAGAATGCCGAGAAATTGACTGAGCAGCTCGAAGAAACTGGAGTCACAACTCCGGTCGAACCTGCTGGACGGACACATGTCTACCACCAGTACACGATACGCTCCGAAAAGCGAGACGAACTGATGAACTATCTCGAAGAACAAGGTGTGGGAAGCGCAGTCTACTACCCAACCTGTATCCACAAACAGCCGGCATATGACGACGTTAGCCACAAGGCGCCTGTCGCCGAGCGGGCGAGCCGCGAGGTGGTATCGCTGCCGATCCATCCTAATGTAGACGTAGATGATATAGAGACGATCGCCGATGCTGTTCGATCGTATATGGAGGGGAATAAATGACGGATGTCGGCGTCATTGGCGTCGGAAGCATGGGTATCAACCACAGCAGGGTGTACAACACACTTCCCGAGGCCAACCTCGTTGGGGTTAGCGATATGGATGAAGAACGCGCCACAGAAGTCGCAGAGCGGTACGACACAGCGGCGCTGGGTCTCGATGCCCTTATCGAACGGGTAGACGCCGTCTCAGTCGCGGTCCCCACGCAGTTCCACTATGAAATTGGTTGTAAGTGTATCAAGGGAGGTGTCGATATCCTCGTCGAGAAGCCGTTTGTAGATGATCCCGAACGAGGCGAGGAGCTCGTCGAATTGGCCGACCGCGAGGGTGTCCGTATTCAAGTCGGTCACATCGAACGATTCAACCCCGCTGTCCTCGCACTTGAGGACGTGCTTGCTGGTAAAGAAGTGCTTGCCTACGAAGTGCGTCGGCTCGGACCAGATCCCGGGCGTGATATCCAGGATTCGGTCGTTACTGATCTGATGATCCACGATCTTGATATTATCAGAAACCTTGTAGGAGAGGATCCAGAGCATATCGACGGAGTCGGCCGTGTAGACGGCAGACACGCAACGTCGACACTCACGTTCAGTGGGGAAGCGATAGCAACACTCACGGCGAGCAGAGTAACTGAACAGAAGATTCGGGAGCTCGGAATCGCCACCGACGAGGGATACGTGAGCGTGGATTACCTCGACCGGCGTATTGAAATCTACCGCGGATCGATGCGACAGATGGTAAGCAGAGATGACAAAACAAGGTATCGCCACGAGAGCGTTATCGAACGGCCGTTTGTGGAAAACATCGAACCGCTAAAACGAGAACTCCAATCGTTCCTTGATACTGTATCTGGCGGGGGAGAGCCATCAGTAACAGCCGAGGATGGACTTGCAGCGGTACGGCTCGCACAGGCGGTCGAACACGAAGTCTTCCCTAACAACTAGGAGAAGTAAATCATGAAAATATACGATTCAGACTTATCGGAGAACACGAAGCGAACAGCCCTACTGGAAGGTGAGATTCCAGTCGCGGTTTATGGTCTGGGAAAGATGGGCCTTCCTCTCACTGCGGTCTATGCCGATGTAACGGGGAACGTCCGAGGGGTGGATATTGATCCCGAAGTCGTTGAGACGGTTAACAACGGTCAGTCTCCGTTTGTCCACGAACCCGGGCTGAATGAATTGGTAGCGGAGACAGTCGCAAACGGTTCGCTGCGAGCAACCACTGACTCGGAATCTGCGGCATCTGAAGCGGCGGTCCACGTGATAATCGTCCCGACACTAGTGACGAAAGAGAACAAACCCGACCTCTCGACTGTTCGATCTGTCGTCTCCGACATAGCTACCGGTATCGACGCAGGTGACCTCGTTATCGTGGAATCAACTGTTCCACCCCGCACATGTGCCGATGTCGTCGCACCACTCATTGAAAAAGAAAGTGATCTTAACGAAGGTGAGTTCGGTGTCGCTTTCTGTCCGGAACGGACCAAGAGTGGTCGCGCACTCAAAGATATCCGTGGTAGTTACCCGAAAGTTGTCGGTGGAATCGATGCTATGAGTACGAATGCGGCGGTAGCGATTTACAAAGAAATAACCGATAACGATGTCGTTACAGTCTCTGACATAACAACGGCTGAAGCGGTTAAACTGTTTGAGGGCGTATACCGTGATGTCAATATTGCTCTCGTTAATGAACTGGCGAGATTCGTTGACGAGACCGGTATTGACGTGCTTGAGGCAATTGATGTCGCAAACGACTCCCCTTATATTGACCTTCACAACCCCGGTGCTGGCGTCGGGGGACATTGTATCCCCTACTACCCGTACTTCCTGATCGAACAGTTCGAAACTCCGGGAAAGCTGATGCGGACGGCTAGAAAAATAAATGACTCGATGCCGGCGTTTACGGTCGACAAACTTCTTGAAGGGCTCAATGCTGTAGATACGCAGCTTAGTAACGCGTCCATCGCTGTGCTCGGCGTTACCTATGATTCGGGAATTCCAGAAACCCGACACACACCTGCTAAACCGATAATCGAACGCCTAGCCGGTCAAGGAGCGAACGTGTACGGGGTCGATCCGGTGATAGAGGATCTGTCGGAGTTCAAAGGCGCAACGCCCACGACGGTCGATGAGCTCTATGATATCGGTTTGGACGCCGCTGTACTCGTGACCGCACATGAAGCGTTCGAAGACATAGCGTGGGACAAATTCGATGATCTCGTCATCGTTGATGGTCGGGACGCTATTAATATCGAGACCGACCGTCACTGGCTGTACACTATTGGGTCAGGGCAGAGGAGGTAACCTTAGGTGGAGTCAAAATCGACTCGATAATCCGACTGGAATTGTCTCCGAAGATCTTCGAACTTTGCCTCGATGTCGTGTTCAATTCGTGTACCAAACGACGCATCTTCATCTCCCCACGAACCTGGGTGTACTAGAATCTGCGCGCGGTCTGGATACCCGTCTGCGAACGGATGCTCGGACCGCCACCGCTGTCTCGAATCGGCGATATACTCGAGCTGATTAAAAAAGTGCTCGCCGTACGTGTTCACGAACGAATCGAACGACTCGCCGAATACCCAGTCAGGTGGCATGTGAAACGATACTGCCGAAGACAACCCCTCTATTCGGGTTCCGATAGCATTGAGTTCTGACTGCACACGGGCCTCGATTGCCTGCTTCGATGGTTCAACATCCTCGTCCCAGTACGGATAGGAACTGAAGTGGAGGCCAACTTCATGCCCCATTGTTTGTAGCTCTTCGACTGCACCCAAGACCGAATCTGAGAACGTATTATAGAGCGGACAGGAAAGCATAAAAAAGTACGTGGAGCTTACGTCGTATTCTTGTTCAATTTCCCCCATCCGAAGCGCTTTCGCTGGGGACCAGTCGACATCATGCCGAAGGACAATCTCATTGTTCCCAATCTGATCGTCAAATGTTTTGAACTGATATCGCTGACTCCGAAGCTGTTCTAGCAGGTCCCGATATGTATCGTACGTAAACTCAAGATTCTGTTCGCTATCAACAGCCGAGGTCATAGAGGTTATAAATACTATATTTACAAAACTGTATTGATACGTGTCGGTCAGGCCGATGGCAATTTTTAATTGGTTTTACTGCGGAGGAGGCACATGGAACAACCACTTGAAGACATAGAGGTTCTTGATGTGGGGCAAATATACAATGGTCCGTACTGCGGACTCATTCTCTCATATCTCGGAGCAGATGTAATAAAAGTAGAGCCACCATTCGGAGAACCGTTGCGTTCGCGTGTTGAGGAAGGAGAACCAGAAGAGCTGGTGATGCTCAATTCCAACAAGAAAGGAATCACGCTCAATTTGAAATCTGAGCGGGGAAAAAATATCTTCAAATCCCTCGCCACTGACGTTGATGTCATCATTGAGAATTTTTCACTCGGAACGATGGAGAAATTGGGACTGGGATACGAGACACTATCCTCAATTAACCCCGAACTGATATACGCGCAGGGAACCGGGTTTGGCCGTACAGGTCCGAAGAAAGATCGGCTTGCGATGGATCTCATCGTTCAGGCAACAAGCGGGGTGATGGACGTAACAGGGAATCCGGATCAAGACCCCATGAAGACAGGGATTGCTCCTGGAGATTTTTTTGGCGGAATCCATCTCGTGAGCGGTATATTAGCCGCGCTCTACGCGAGAGAACAGACGGGAAGCGGACAGCTTGTTGAGGTCGGTATGTATGATGCGGTAGTGCCGTCGTTACTGTCCCAGTTGGCCATTCAGTACCGAGACCCGTCGATACCGTCCCGGACGGGAAATCGGCACAGTGCAATGGCAAAGGCACCGTACAACTCATATAAGACGAAGGATGGATTCATTACTATAATATGTGCCTCCGACGATCACTGGCAGGACCTACTCAAAGTGATTGGTCGAGAAGACTTGCTTGGTGACAAGCGGTTCGAAACAAACGTAGACCGCGTGGACAATATCGACAAAGTCGATGAACTCGTCAAATCGTGGACAGAGGATCTGGAGACCGATACTGTAGAGGAACGACTACTCGATCGCGGGATTCCCTGCGGAACTGTCCAGACAATACAGGAGGTACTGAATGATCCGCACCTCCAGGAACGAAACTCTATTGTCAAACTTAACCATCCAGAAGCGGGTGAGATCAAAGTTCCGGGGTCACCGATCAAGTTCCCGGAGAGTTCGGATGTTGCGGTAGAACCGTCACCTACGAAAGGGGAACACAACGAAGAGGTACTCCATTCCCGGCTCGGGCTTTCCGAAACAGAGATCGAAGAGCTCCGCTCGGACGGCGTCATCTAAATAACGAAACCGGATACAGATTAATGTCAACTAACAATATCCGATTTAAAAATACGGGTAGGGAAGTCAAATCGACTGAAATTGCATCTCATCTAACGAGAGAACACAGGGGAAAAGAAAAACTAGTTTCGGGATTTGCTCCACTAGACGAGGCGACAGCAACAAAGCTCTCTTTTTGCCAAGAAGGATACGAACAAGAATTGCTAGAGTCAAACGCTGGTGCCGTAATTACTGAAGTACATCCCGATGCCCCTGTCGACTGCGCACTGATTTCGTCATCAACGCCGCAGTCGGATTTCGTCAGGGCAGTCCACGATTTTTTTATTGAACGACCGTTGAACCAGTCGATCCATCCATCGGCGACTATCTCTTCCGATGCGACGTTCGGTGATAACTGTGTGATTGGGCCCAGCGTCACTATTGGGCCTGCAGTCACTATCGGCGACGAGTGTATGTTAGGACCGGGCGTTACAATCGGAGAGAAGGTCTCGATAGGGGACCGCTGTATTCTCGGTACAGGAACTTCTATTGGACAAACGGGATTTGGATATCAACTCACATCAGACGATCGGGTCATGAACAAGCCTCACGAAGGAAGTGTCGTTATTGAGGATGATGTTCACTTTGGTGTGAATTGCTCGGTAGACAGGGCTACTTTCCAAGAGACGCGAATCGGTGAGGGATCAAAGATACACAACCTGTGTAACTTTGCACACAACGTCAAGATCGGCGCTCGTAACATGATGAGTCCTGGCTGTCACTTTGCCGGGAGTTCAACAACAGGAAAGGAGGTCAGGATTCATCCACACGTCGTTGTTGGTAGTCATACGAGCATCGGTGATTCTGCGGAGGTAGGCGCGAACTCAACTGTTTTAGATGATATTAGTGAGGACACGCTTGCCGTCGGCTCACCTGCACGACCTATTGACTGATGGACTGACACCCCGATAACAGCAATCTAAAACGAAGATCAATCGATTCGGTTACGAAGACAGTTGCATTTCACACAAAAAGAGGATATGGGGGGCTGATCAGAGCCGCGTATCGGTACTCACAGTCTCATTCAGATTGGCGGTTTCGGACCGCAGTAATGACAAGTGAGAGGACAATCAGTATGAGGAGAATGATAGAGATGTTGCTTGCAGCAAGGAACTGAACGGCGTCGCCTTGGTTGATCGTCCACCCCTGTACAAATCCCTCTTCGGCGAACCCACCAACGATAACACCGATAACAACGCTTACCATCGGATAATCGCTTATGACGAGAATAATGCCAACTAATCCAAAAAGAAGCATAATAAAAATATCGAGATAGGAGTTACGAACAGCAAACGCACCGACGATCGCAAGAACAATGACTGTGGGAATGATGTACCGAATCGGAATTCTAGAGATTTTTCCAAAGTACTGTGCACCACTTAGTCCGTATACTAAAATGAGGATATTACCGAGGAACAATGAAAAAATCAGGGCGTATACTAGAACCCCGGAACGTTGGAACAGTCCAGGGCCCGGATTGAGGCCATGAATTGCGAAAGCACTCAAGAGTGCTGCTGTTGAGCCGCTTCCAGGGATCCCGACAGTCAGTGTGGGGATGAGTGCGCCACCCTGGGTTGCGTTGTTCGATGAATCCGCAGCGATAATTCCCTCAATGGCGCCTTTTCCAAATTCTGCAGGATTCGAAGCCCATCGCTTCGCTTCGTTGTACGCCACAAAGTTCGCAACGTCCGCACCAGCTCCCGGGAGAGAGCCAATAAAAATACCAATGAAGGTCCCGCGTAAAAACTCAACAGGGCGGGCTATAACAGCGCGGATCCCCTCAAAAACTTGCGCCCGATCATCTGATCTGTCAGTATCCGTAGTCAGTATCTCACCACGTGCTGCAAGAAAAATCATCTCGGCGAATACGAACAGACCAATGAGTACCACGACAAAATCAATACCACTTCTGAGTAGTGGTTGATCAAAAATTGCTCGCGGCTGTGCGAGCTGAGGATCACTTCCAACGGTAGCGACTAATAATCCAAATGTCCCACCTAACAGCCCTTTTAATAGTGACTGGCCTTTCGCAGCAGGAATGATTGTGAGCGCGAATATTGCGAGGAGAAAGAGTTCAACTGGACCGAAACCGAGCGCAAAGTCTGCAAGTATAGGACCGGTCGCAAGAAGAGCAACGGCGGCAATAATTCCAGCGAGCCCTGATACGACGGCAGACACGGCAAGTGCGTATGTCGCACGCCCGGATTTCGTGAGCTCGTACCCATCCCAACAGGTGACAACTGATCCAGGTGCACCAGGAGTATTTATAAGGATGGCTGGGATTGATCCGGCGTATACAGCACCTCCATAAGCTGAAACTAGGAAAACTAGCGCGACTGAAGGGTCAAACGGAATTGTGACCGGCGTGAACAAAATAAGAGTCATCGTCGCGGAAAATCCAGGTATGGCCCCAAAGATAATACCAATCGCAACCCCGATGAAAATCGCAGCGATGACAGGAGGCTGTAGCAATAGCCCAAGTCCGGTTCCGAGTGCACCTGGGAAAAGAAGTAGTACAGCGGTCATAGTGGAATTCTGAGCCAAAACACGAATACCGCGTAAATAATTGCTGTTAACACCGTGGAGTACAGGATCAGAACCTGTCGATTTTGTTCACCTAAAGTGTACAAGGTCCCTCCTAGGAACAGAAAGGTAGCTAGCGTGAATTGGATACGCATCCCCACGAGATACGCGCTGGTTAATAGGATAACGTAGAGAGCGTTTTTTGACCGCCACTTATCGGTCGTGACACCGGTCATGCTGCTCACAGATTCGCCCTGATCTGTACCGTTCGGGTTAAACTGAACACCGAAATCAAAAATGACGGCGAGTGCAAAAAGAACCGTCGTGTACAGAATTGGTTCTGCGTACAACACAGAACGGTCTGGAAGGCCTCTTGTATCAACGTAGTACGCCCCACAGAAGATAAGTACGAGGAATGGAAAAATCAACTCCTTAGCGTTTATTTTGAATATATGACCACGGAATGATAATGTTGTCATTGGTTACGGAATGCCTCAAAGAGGCCCTCAAATTCTCGCATTGAGTTACTCACATTCTGTACTATTTCAAATGTGTCCTCGGGATTATTATACCGGAGAATTTCGTTAAGGCTTCCCTGTTCAGCTGCTCTTTCTTGATACTCTTCTGTCTCCATGGCGCGTTTGTAGCTGTCGACAAGCGCTTGATATCGGTCTGGATATTCCTCCTCAAGACCACCGGGGGCCATCATCAATTTCCACTGCCCAAGCCCTTCGTCAACGAGTGGGACATCGCCGAGATTCAATTCAGCGAACGAGGGGGTATCTGGCCAAAGACTCTGGCGCTCAGATGTGTGTGAGCCGAGGGGTGTCACTTCTCCGATGTTCGTGGGATTGAACGCCCATGGTTGGTTGACGACAACAGGAACTTGTCCGCCGAGAACGCTCTGGCGGACACTCGATCCACCTTCAAGGTTTACAAGATTAAACTCAACGTCGTATGTTTCTTGTATCAGGAGAGCTGAGAGAGCAGTATTCCCGACTGCGGAGGTAAGCCCAACCGTGATCTCACCCGGTTGGTCCCTTGCGGCATCAATAAGATCTGTCATATTCTCGTATGGAGTTTGTGTGCCGGCGAACCACATGGTTGGGTCAAAATGATTTGTTCCAATATAGTCGAAATCTTCAATTGTATATGGAGCATCCTGGAACAACCGGGTGGCATTCATTTGTGGGAGGTTCCACATCGAAACCGTATATCCATCTGGTTTAGCGTTGTATAACTGCTCTCCACCAACTTGTGTCGACCCACCAGAATAATTCTCTACCACGAATTCGCCACCGATCTCTTCTTTCCATGGAGATACGAGGATACGCGTTGATCGATCGGTTCCACCACCTTGCGCCCAAGGAACAATGATTGTTATCGATTGGCTGGGATAGCTTTGATCCCCCAGCGTATCAGAACACCCGGCGACTCCGATAGCGGTGGCCGAAGCAAACCCTCGGAGATACGCTCTCCGGTCCATATAAGAAGTCTACATAGTGCTGTGGTAAATATTTTACTTTGTGGAAGTCTGGTATCAAGATATGGAAGAATAATTCTCTATATTTCTATTTCCTGAGCCTATTCTCAAGACGGAGTTTTATGTATCAAAAATCTGTCAGTATTGAGAGTGATATTTATCAATGCTCCTATCAACTCACTAGATATGTGGAACGAGGTTCTCCATGGAGTAGTCACGGACGAGTTTGAAGAACGTCTGTCCGAAGCGTTACAACAGCAGGATTTAACCATAGAAGAATTTGCGGAGCGTCATAATATCCCTGTGAGTACACTTTATAAGATCACGAGTGGAAATCACACAAATTTTGGGGTTGAAACACTCCAAAAAATCATCCACGGATTACAAGAAGAGGAAGGCTATACACAACCTATGATCGGACTAATAACTACGCGGGGGGCGTGCGACCGTGCACCGAGTCGTATCCAGGTTGATGATATTGAATATCGAATTAAACCACTTCCATCCCAATCAATTGAAGAGGAGATTATCAGAGGGGTGCGAGCAGAAAAAGATGGTATTGACGGATTATTGTGCGGACCCATTGCCGCTACGACACTAGAACAGGTTGTTGATGTCCCAGTCGGAGGACTACAGTTTGATACAGATCTTATCCAGACATCAATAGAAAGCTTTGTTCGGCGGATAAAATAAAATATCAGCTCGTCAAGTCTTGGAAAACATTATAGTATCTTTCGCTGATTTTTTTCCAAGAATTCTCTTTTGCATACTCTTGGAGTGCGGATCCTGTCGCAGGAACTTGATCCGGATCCTGTTGAATCATGTTCAATGCATTTACAATATTCGGCGTAGTCGGCTCAATAAAATGTACTTCATCTGCAGAGAAGATACGCTCCCGTCGTCCAGGCATGCCAAGCACGGTGAGACCGGCGGCCCCGTACTCCAACAATTTAAGCGGTCGTTCACCCTTAGATAGTGAAAACCCGACATCACTAAATGAAAGATAGCCTGGAATTTCTTCGTGAGGAACGACACCTGGGAAGTAGACGTTCTCGTGTGTTTTAGCTACCTCGGTGACTGCATTAGCGTGTTGACCCTCCTCGCCAAGAAACAAGAATTCCCACTCAGGACATTTGGGGACTGCCGCCAGTATCTCTAGAATATGTTGTTGTTTAGTGAATGCACCGATGTAGACGGCTAAAGGCGCATCGAAATTCAGCCCCATAGATTCCAACTGTTTTCGAGCATTTTCAACGACTGACGGGTCAGGATCAGCGAACTTTCTGTACCAAACAGAGTTACGTACCAAGTGTCCATCAAGCCCACGATTATGTGCCCGTTCAAGTACTTCAGCTTCGACAAAAAACCGAGCATCAGCCCGTTTGAGTACCCTCCACTCATACCAAGTGAGAAATAAGAAGATGGGGCGAGGAAGGTCATCTTTGACACGCTCTACAGGTTCGGTCACCTCCGCCACAAACGGGACTCCCTTCAGTCGGGCAAGAGGGAATCCCAAATAAAGCCCAATACGGACGGTTCCAACAATAATGTCATAATCACCAGTCAGAGCGGTTTTTATTGCCCTAATAGCATCTGTCCCGCTCGTGTCTACAATGTTAATTGACACTTCATAATCGGATAGTCCCTCTCGGATACGCTCACGTCGGGTGCTGATATGAGTCCCGACAGTTGGCCGAAGCCAGAGTATGTTCATTGTCTCTATGCCAGGACTCGTGAACTACGTAAGGTTTTCGTGTTAATTGATTGTTTCTGTACATAATTGCACAATGGGTTACTGAGTAGTTGAAGATTCATTGCTAGGGTTATAAAGTTCTGATTATTCGAAAATATAGACTGTAATTTGTGAAATCATCTCTCTGTAATCAGCGCTCATCGAATATCGATATTTTACCCTAGATGTCAGAGATACATTATACTCACTGATTCTGGAACCACTCAATCGTTCGTTTAATACCCTCCGTGAACGACGTATTGGGCTCGAATCCGATCGATTTGTTGGCTTTTGAGATATCCGCGGCTGAGTGACGGATATCTCCCGGACGTGGATCTTCATGAACCGGCTCAATGTCTCGATCTAGTGTATTATTTAAAACTGTGACCAACTCGTTGATTGTCACCGCAGTTCCCCCTGCGATATTGAGAACCCCCGTATGATCTTCTTCCGCCGCACGAATATTTGCTGCGACAACATCATCAACGAACACGAAATCTCTCGACTGCTCACCGTCTCCGAAGATCACTGGCTGTTCGCCGTTGATCATCAATTCGATGAACTTTGGGATGACTGCTGCGTAGGCACCGCTGGGGTCTTGGCGCGGCCCGAAGACGTTGAAGTATCTGAGCGCGACGGTATCAATATCGTAGTGTTCGCTAAACTGGACGGCTAACTGTTCGGTGTAGTATTTTGAGAGAGCGTAGGGTGACTCAGGCTGGAGTTCCATCGACTCGATTTTCGGTAGTCCCTCGCTTGAGCCATAGACTGCACAGGTAGATGCGACAACAACGGTGTCGACATCTCCCTTCTGTGCAGCGTCGAGCACTGTCGCGGTTCCAGTGCAGTTGATATCAGTCGTAGTCACCGGATCTTCGATACTCTGGGGAACCGACGGAACCGCGGCTTGGTGAAAGACGTAATCGACGCCGTTGATCTGTTCAGTGATCGCCGTTTTATCACGCACGTCCATCTTGGTGAATGAGAACGCGTCGTGCGCTTCGAGCGAGACGAGATTCGCCTTGGTTCCACTGTCAAAGTTGTCGATGCCACGGACGGTATAGCCGCGGTCAAGCAGGCCTTCGGCGAGATGCGACCCAATGAATCCTGCTACGCCAGTGACGAGTGCAGTCGGCATACTTACACTTCAGGTGTAGCTACATTGAGTGTGTCGCTTCGGTACACTAAGGCCGAGGAAACGTCACGTAATCAAAAAAAAAAACAAATATGCTATTCGTTTAGACCATGTCTAGCTATCCCATAGAGGTAGCCGAATCCGACGGCCATAGTAAAGAGCACGAGATAGAAGAGCTGTCCGAGCGGCTTGAGTGATCTACCACGAAGCCCCTCTGTGAGATGGTTTGGAATCGAGTGAGTGAGCAGGCGTTTGAGAAACAACGTCTCGTTGTCGCCCGAATCCTCGATTACGCCTTCCATAACGCGCTTGGAGTACCCCTGCCAGAACGAACGGACGAGCAGCCACCAGGGATCAGTCCGGTACTCGAACACCTTGTGGCTGACTCGTGCGCCGGGGTTGTAGATGACACCCTGGCCAAAATCCTCGCGCATTCTAGCACAGAACTCAGTCTCGCCGCCCTGGAGGACCTTGCCGGCCTGTGGACCGATATCCTCATTAAATTCACCAATGCGATCGAATACTTCGGCGCGAAACGAGATGTTCGATCCGTATGTATTTCGTACCTCTTCACCCGGCGCGGCAAACCTAGGCGGAGTCACGCCCACAAGCCAGTAGAACTCTGGCGGCAGAAACCAGGGCTTTCCGACGACCCACTCGGGTATCATCTTCCCGCCAACTGCGATAGCGTCGGTACTCCGGTAGGTAGAGACAAGTTCCTCAATCCAGTCAGGTTCAGCGACCGCGTCATCGTCGAACAGTGCGACGATATCGCCTGACGCCTGTTTCACTCCCTGAGTCCTGCTATACGAGAGGCCGCGGTTCTCATTGTTGCAATGAATTACCACATTGTCTCGGCTGCCGTACGCCTCGAGCGTGCGTTCGTAGACCATCTCGTCTCCGTCGACGACTAGAACAAGTTCGACCGGGCTGTACGTTTGAGCAAGAACACTGTCGACAGCATCGCAGAAGTCCTCAAATCGGTCCATCGAGTACGTAGCGATAACGACAGAGACCTTCATCACCAGATACCCGCCGGGGCTGGCGAATAAGCATTTCCATCCGCCCTACCTATCATTGTTGTCCGCGCCGCCGAGCGTGACAACATCTGCTGGCACACCTTCGGGCATCGCATTGCGGGTGTCGAAGACGAATGAGGCTGCCTCACCGACAGCATCGAGATCAAAATCGTCGTGATCGACGAGTAACAGAACGACATCGGCACCGGCTAGGTCTGCGTCCGCTAGCCACTGTGTGATACTGTACGGACTTGACTCCTGATCTACGTGTGGGTCAACTACAGTCACTGCCGCGGTTTCGGGTAGTTTCTCAAGGATGCGCATAGCCGGCGAGTTCCGGGTGTCACCAATATTAGGCTTATACGAGAGTCCGAGAACGACAATCGAGGCCTCTGAGATGTCGATCCCTCGACCACGGAGGAACATCTGAAGTCGGTCAGCCACCAGCGTGGGCATTCGCTCGTTGACCTCATGTGCGTCGTCGATAAACGAGACGTCTGTGCCGATGTCGTTCGCCCGCCAGCTCAGGAACTGTGGGTCGACCGGGATACAGTGTCCGCCGACGCCCGGCCCCGGCCGGAAGGCCTGGAATCCGAACGGCTTGGTCGCCGCGGCGTCAATGGCGTCCCAGATGTTTGCATTGAGACCTTCGGTGAGCGTGACGAGTTCGTTCACGAGTGCAATATTAATCATTCGATACGTATTTTCGAGTGTCTTCGTGAGTTCAGCCGTATCCGTCGAGTCGACCGGATGGGTCTCGACGACTAGCCTGTCGAAGAGGATGCTTGCGGACCTCCGAGCAGTCTCAGTGTCCCCGCCAACAACGAGAGGGATATCCTCAAAATCATAGGTTCCCCCGGGGTTGATTCGTTCGGGAACCATCGCGACGTAGGCCGGCGTGTCTCGGCGCTCGTTGACAATAGGCGCAACAAGTTCTGCTGTCGCTCCCGGGTAGACCGTACTGGAGACGACGACCAGCGTCTCACCGGGACCCGACTGTGCTCCGACGGTCTCCGCGGCCGATTTAATTGCGGTCATGTCTGGCCCGTCCCCTCGCATTCCAGTTGGGACGGTAATAACGTAGACATCACAGTCGGCGACGATCTCCGACCCAGCTGACGGCGTAAAACCGCTATTGAGACCGGTCTCTAGTCTGTCATCGGTAATGTCGTCAACGTAACTGTCCGCGTTTAGGAGGCGTTTGACGCGGTCTTTATTTATATCAAATCCCCGAACATGAAAGCCCGCCTCGGTGAAACTCAACGATAGGGGGAGCCCAACGTATCCCAGACCGATGACTCCAACCTTCCCCTCACCGCGTCGGAGACGGTCAACAAGTTGATCGCTCTCACGCTCGGGACGGTTATTTTCACTCATCGTCTGTCTCTCCGCGTTGACGCCGAGAGAGAATATCGCTGATGATTTTTTCTAGACTCGTGTCGGGAACCCAGCCGAGCGTTTCCCGAAGTTTCGAAACATCTGGTTCACGTCGTTCAGGTTCCTCAAAGTTTTCTCCATATATTTCTTCAAAAGGAATATGTGTGGGTGTCGAGTCAGAATCAGTTGCTTCGATGACGGCTTTGGCGAGATCGTTTATTCTCGTCGGATTCGGCGACCCGATGTTGTATACTTCACCGTGTGCCTCCTCAATCTGTAGAAGTTCGTAAGTCGCCTTGACGGCGTCATTCACGTGCGTGAAGCTTCGCTTTTGCGTGCCATCACCGTAGACCGTCAACTCCTCATCACTATGAGCCTGTTCGATGAATCGCGGGACAACCATCCCGTACTCGCCGGTCTGTCGAGGACCGACAATGTTGAAGTACCTACCGACGACCACTGGGATATCTCGTTCGTCTTGATATGCCAGACCGAGGAACTCGTCGACTGCTTTGGCGGAGGCGTATCCCCACCGCGGAATGTTTGTCGGCCCCAGTACCCGATCACCGTCCTCGCTGAACGGTATCTCGTCACTCTTGCCGTACACTTCAGACGAGGAGGCGATGAACGTGGAAGCCATTTCGCTGTCGGCGGCGTCAAGCACGTGTTCGGTTCCGTGGAGATTTATTTCGAGAGATTCGAGTGGATTGTTGACGACGTTCTGAACGCCGACTGCCGCTGCGAGATGAAAAATAGTATCCACACCCTTGGCGGCACGCTTAACAGTCGCCTTCTCACGGATGTCGCCGTTTATGATCCTGGCTCGGTCGGTATCGAGATGCGAGAGGTTCGACCGCGAACCGGTTGAGAAGTCGTCAAGAACTCGAACGTCTTCTGTCGTATTTTCCATAAGAAAATCAACAAGATGTGAACCGATAAATCCACCACCGCCTGTAACGAGTGTGGTCATATGTCTATAGTAATATCGCTGTCCCACGAGAATGTTATGATTCTCTGTTCATATATATAAACCATCGATTGTACGCCTGACGCACACATCGATGGGTCTCTATACGGCTAACAGGACTCATCTGAAACAGCCTTTTCGACGGATGAGCGTACCATTGACCACGCAATCCATGGCCAAGCATAGGGGCCGCAAATTTCACGTGATCGTTTCTATGTTCCACAACATCGAGCGGGCCATGAAATAATAAACTCAAACACTATCTGGCGATTCACCAGAACCGTTTCACGCTATCGTGAGTATATGATAAGCCTTATGCGCGTTTTGCCAGTCATCTCCATGTAATGAGTGACTCAAATGACCCACCGGCAGAGTCGGATCAGTCCCCCGCTGATCTCCTCGCACGGTGGCATCACGTTCCGGTTCTTTTCGCCGCATTGAGCTTCATGTTGTGGACACGTCTCCGGTCATACGGAAACTTCGTTCTCGACGGCAGGGTGTATTTCCGCGGGAACGACCCCTGGTATCATCTCCGTGAGACATCGTATATCATGGAGAACTGGCCCAGTCGAATGCCATACGATGTTTGGACTGGTTTCCCAGTTGGATATCAGGCAGGCCAGTTCGGTACCCTCTGGGACCATATCATGGTGGTCGGGATCTGGATCGCTCGTCCGGTTATGGGCAGCGCCGAGGAGGTCATGCTCGTCATGGCCCCCATCGCCGGTACGCTTGTCGCGATTCCGACCTACTTCATCGCACGTCGGTTCGTCGACCGATTTGTTGCACTCGTTGCCGTCGTTGTGCTCGCGCTCCTACCGGGAACCTTCTTCAGCTACAGTCTCGTTGGCTTCCCGGACCACAGCGCAGCCGAGGTCCTTTTCCAAAGTATTGCCGTCCTTGCGTTCCTCGTCGCCTTTGCCATCGCCGAGCGCGAGGCACCCGTCTGGGAGTTGATCGTCGACCGCAACTGGACCGCACTCAAGCGCCCAGCAGTCTACGCGATCAGCGCTGGGATCGCTCTCGGTCTCTATCTCTGGACGTGGCCGCCCGCTGTCCTCATGGTCGGTTTTACCGGCGTCTACCTCGCGATCAAGCTCACGAATGATACCTTCCACGGTCGGAGCCCCGAACCGATCGCATTCGTCGGCGCGGTCGCGATGGGCGTCACTACCCTGATGCAGTTGATACCGCTCGACACGTTCTCGTTCTCACCCACTCAGTACTCCCTTCTTCAAGTCATCCTCCCATTCGGCGTCGCCGTCGGTGCTGTCTTCCTCGCTTGGCTCGCTCGCCAGTGGGAGGTGCGCGATCTCGACGCTGCAACCTTTCCCCCGGTTGTCGGTGGGCTTATTTTCGCCTCTGCTGGCGTCGTCTGGCTCGTGATTCCTTCGCTGTGGACAACGCTCACAAGCAACCTCCTCGGCTTCGTCGGATTCAGTGCAGGAGCAGGAGCCCGTACTATCGGTGAGGCGCAACCTCCGCTTCAGGGGGCCGCCTTCTCTGACTTCGTCCTCTCCCAGTACGGCTTCGCGTTCTTCCTCGCGCTCGCCGCGGTCCTCTACATCCTCGCGCGTCCCCTCTACCGCTCCGACGACTTCTCCGACTCCGTCTACATCGTCTCCGCACTCGCCGTGATCGGCTCCGTCTACGCGGTCCCACAGCTCTACGGCGCCATCGGCGGCGTCGTCGGCCTCGACTGGCAGGTGGTCGGCCTCGTCATCGCCGCCGCCTTCCTCGTCGGCGCGACGTTCCTCGTCGAGTACGACGCCGAGGAGCTCTACTTCGTCGTCTGGGCGGCGTTCATCGGGAGCGCCGCGTTCACCCAGACCCGCTTCAACTACTACCTCGCGGTGATCGTCGCGGTCGGCGCGGCGTACTTCCTGCAGGTGACGCTCGACGCGATCGACCTCACCTCCCTCGCCGCGCTCCGCGACATCGAGGGGTGGCAGGTGATGACCGCGCTCGCGGTGGTCGCGGTGCTGATCGTCCCGCTCGTCGGCGTCGCCACCCCAGTCTGGCAGGCAGGCAACTCCAGTAACCCCGGCAGCGTCACTCAGTGGGACGGGAGCCTCCAGTGGATGAACGACGAGACGCCCACGCCGGGCGAGCTCGAAGGCGCGGACAACCCCATGGAGCTGTACGGCACCTACGAGCGCCCCCCCGGCGGCGACTTCGACTACCCGGAGGGCGCCTACGGCGTGCAGTCGTGGTGGGACTACGGCCACTGGATCACCACGCGCGCCGAGCGCATCCCGAACGCGAACCCGTTCCAGCAGAACGCGGGCGAGGCGGCCGACTACCTCCTCGCGCCGAGCGAGGCGGAAGCTCGCGAAGTCCTCGCGAGCCAGAGCGACGAGGGCGCGAACACCCGCTACGTGATGGTCGACTCCCAGATGGCGTCGCCGAACTCCAAGTTCAGCGCCCCCGTCACGTTCTACTCGGGCAACGAGACGCGCGAGGACTTCAACCGCGTCCTCTACCAGCAGACGGAGCAGGGCGGGTTCCGGACGGTGATGCAGGTGAACACCCAGCGCTACCACGAGAGCCAGATGATCCGCCTCTACGAACACTATGGTAGTGCGGTCGAGCCTGAACCGGTCGTCGTCGACTGGGAGACCCGGACGGCCCAGACCCAGGGCGGCGAGCAGATCGAGGTCAGCGTCATCCCGAGCGAGCGGACGACGACGATTCGGCAGTTCGACAACATGACCGCGGCACGCGAGTACGTCGCGGAAGACGGCAGCGCCCAGATCGGCGGCGTCGGAAGCCTGCCTTCCGAGCGCGTGGAAGCCCTAGAGCACCACCGGCTCGTCCACGCCTCGCAGGCGCGGGGGCAGTCGCCCTCGGCGCTTCAGGTCCGCGTCCTCCAGCAGCTGATTCCGGAGGACACCAGCGTCGAGGACCTCCTTGGCGAATCGTTCCTCCGGGCGTTCCAGGACGACTTCGTGAAGACGTTCGAACGGGTGCCCGGTGCGACGATCGAGGGGTCGGGCGCCGAGGCCGGCCAGGAAGTGCGCGCCACGGTCCGGATGCAGAAGCCCAACGGCGGGACGTTCCGGTACACGCAGTACGCCGAGGCCGACGCGAACGGCAACTTCGAGCTCACGGTGCCGTACTCGACGACCGGCTATGACGAGTTCGGCCCGGAGAACGGCTACACGAACACCAGCGTCCGCGCGACGGGACCGTACCAGCTCTCGACCGGCCTCTCGATCGCCAACGGCACGCCGACCTCCCGGACCGGCACGGTGAACGTGACCGAGGCGCAGGTCGTCGGCGCAGACGACGCGGCCGCCACGGTCGAACTCGAGGAAACGACGCTCGGCGGTGGAAGTGAGAGCGACGGCGAGTCCGGCTCGGCCGACGACGGCTCGGGAACGACCGACGGCACCACCGACGACGCGAACACGACGGCGGCGATCGGCACGCCCGACACCCCCGACGCGTCCGTCGCCGACGCGAACGCCCTCGATGCGTCCGCCCTCGATGCGCCCGTCTCCCACTCGCTCGCACCCGACGCGCCGCCGTCTTCCGCACCCGATGCGGCGGTGGCACGCGGCGCGACCGCATCGCTCACCGCTTTCGTCCCCGTCGGCGCGTAACGCCTCATGCCCGACCTCCGCGCGTGGATCGCCATCTATCTGAAGGGGATCGCGATGGGGAGCGCGGATGCGGTCCCCGGCGTCTCTGGCGGCACCATCGCGCTGATCGTCGGCATATACGAACGACTGATCGCGGCCGTAACCGCGATCGACCCCGCACGGATCCGCCGCGTGATCGCGGGCGTCCGTCCCGCGAACCTCCCGGACGCTCGCGCGGCGTTCCACGAGATCGACGGCGCCTTCCTCCTCGTCCTCGGCGCGGGCATCGGCACGGCGGTCGTGGTCGTGTTGAGCGGGGTCAACTACCTACTCGCGACGCGGCCGGTCGCGACGTACGGCTTCTTCTTCGGGCTGATCGCCGCGAGCGCGGCGGTGCTGCTCCGCGGCGTCGCGCTCGACACGCCGCGGCGCACGGCGGCGGCGGTCGCCGGCTTCCTGCTCGCGTTCCTCGCCTCCGGGTACGCCTCGACCGGGCTCGGGAGCTCGCTGCCGGTCGTCTTCGCCGCCGGCGCGGTCGCGGTCAGCGCGATGGTGCTCCCGGGGATCTCTGGGTCGCTGCTGCTCGTCGTGCTCGGCCAGTACGAGTACATGTCTGGCACCGTGAGCCGGGCGGTCGACGGTCTCGTCGCGTTCGCCACCGGCGACGGCAGCGGCGCGCTCCTCGCGACCGTCCCGCCGGTCGCGACGTTCCTCGCCGGCGGCGTCGTCGGCCTGTTCACGGTCGCTCACGCCATCCGCTACGCGCTCGCGCGGGCCCGGGCTGCGACGCTCGCCTTTCTGGTGAGTCTGGTCGTCGGCGCGCTCCGAGCACCGATCGCCGAGGTGTCGATCCGGCTGGCGGCGAGTGGCGAATCGTGGCGGGCCGCCGCGCCGCGATTCGTGCTCGCGGCACTCTTCGGTGCGGCGTTTGTGTTCGTGTTGGACCGCTACTCCGCGGCAATCGAGTACTGATCCCGGAATTGAGCGAGAGCATATTTTGGGTGACGTATTCTGGATCGTGTACCGCCGGCACAAGATGCCTGCCCTAGAATAGATCCCCTGACGCGGGATCACGGAGCGAGAAAGCGGAAGCCCACAATTTCAGCGTGGGAGCAATTCGACAGAAGGACACGAAGACCGGTTCGGCATGAAGAACGGTATAATCGGGAATATCAGTTCCATTGTCACACGTTACTCTCGTCGCTACCGGAGCCAACAGCGCGTTCTTTTTTAAGCCGCTTGGTTGCCTAGCGCCCCTGGTCGTCTGTTTTCCCTCCCAGAATCCCACGCAGGTCCGTCACCGAGTGGACAGGACGAATGACAATCTCGCCCTCTGCGGTCCGAACGAACTTCACACAACCGGGTGTACTGATACCCAACTCCTCGCGAAACTCTTTCGGGATGGTGGCCTTCCCCCGCGACGACATAGACTCCGCCTTTTCAGATTCCGTTCCACTCATAGGGTTCTGTACCAATACGTTAGATTAGTCATAAATAAAGTACAGCGCTGGGTTAGCGTTCTAGAGTGTGCTCTTCGCAGGGGTCCCCCCGACGAGTTCGACGTCAAGATGGATGCGTTCGTATGGAAGGTACGGCCGTTTCGACCGGCTCTCCTCGACGACGAACAGCAAGCCGTGGTCGACGAGCAGCGACACATCGTTGTGAACCGCTCGATAATCACGGTCGAGATCGTCTGCGAGTACTGAGATACTCTCAGCCGCGCCACCGATCGCGAGGAGCGTCCGTAGCAGTTCGATGCGGCGGTCGGTGAGGATCGTTCGCAATTCACCGACTGTCGCGAACGAGACGATCGCGGGCTGTTCGTCGCCCTCACTGACTGTTTCGATGGCATTACGGGTCTCTTCACGTATCCCCTCGAATGACTCCACAGTGACGCGAAGCACGCTTGGCTGCGGGCGGTCACGAGGGTCACGGTACTTTTCCGGCCAGCCGTCGTCGATGAGTTCAGGCATCGATTATCTACTCAATTGTGGAGAGCTGAGCGATCTCTTAGAGGAAGCGGGCGACGTGCATGGTGACGTTCCGAAATTGGCTCTGTTGAAATCCTCAGAAGATGAGATATCCTGGCTTATTTTGTTCAATACAGGCGGCTCAGGGACCGATATCGGTCATCACCGATTCTCGTCGATCCACTCGCAGAATGCTTCGAAGTTCTTCGCACCGGCGTCATCAGCAATGTCATGGAGCGTTCCAATGCTGATTGAGTCGTGGGCTGGGACAGTCACGGTACGGGTATCTGCGTTCTCATGGTCTTCTGGTGGGTCCCATCGAAGAATCAGGTGATCTCCTGTGGTACGAACGTGCTGAAACCCACCGACGTTCACCAGCACCTTGTACACCTCTTCACCCGAAAAATCCCGCTTCACCATCGCTATTGTAAGACATCGGGAAGATCATCGCTCTGTGACTGAGCGACTTCAGGATCAACACCGAGGTCACGTATCTCCTCGTCGGTTGGAGATCGCCCGCCATCGCCTTTGACCGCCTCAATAACGGCATCAAGATTGTCAAGTGCTACGTCCCGGCTCTTCCCTTGAGCAGTCACTCCGACACGGAGATCACGAGCCGTCCATTGACCATCCGGATTCTTCACTAAGCGGATTTCCCGTTCAGGAGAGTCTGAATTACCAGAATCGGCTCGTGCCATGTCTAGTGATACCCCGGCGAGAGGAAAAACGCTTCGGGAGACCTACCATCTCACACGGACCGTTGATGCTCGACACGCAGTTCTGATGAACTTATAGCGTATAGATCTTGTATTCTAAGTATCACTACGCCGAACCCCTGCCTTGTCGGAGGGTTCAACTTCCCTCTCAGCGAAACCACACGCGATGCGAACGCGCCGAGACCTGTTGGCGTCAGGCGCCGCCGGACTGGCCGGCGCCGCCGGCTGCGCCGCGCTCCCGTCCGGTCGATGGACGGAAGCCGGAAGCGACCGCGACGGCCCGAAGACCGCCGCCGTCGACGCCCGACTCGGCTTCGTCGGCGATCTCATGCTCGGCCGCAGCGTCAACGAGCGGTGGGCCGACGACGACCCCGCTGGCGTCTGGGGATCAACCCTGCCGCGCCTCGACGCGCTCGACGGGCTTGTCGCCAACCTGGAGTGTTGCGTCTCCGACCGCGGCACGCGGTGGCCCGACAAGGGGTACTACTTCCGGTCGGATCCCTCGTTCGCGATTCCGGCACTAGAAGCCGCCGGCGCCTCGTTCGTCTCGCTCGCGAACAACCACATCCTCGATTTTCAAGAGCCGGCCCTCCAGGACACCCGAACCCACCTCAACGACGCCGGCATCGCCCACGCCGGCGCCGGCACCGACCTGACGGCTGCGCTCGAACCCGCGGTCTTCGAGGCGGGCTACGTTACGGCCGCCGCGTTCGGCCTCACCGACCAGTCCGCGGCGTTCGCCGCCGGGGAGTCGTCTTCGGGGACCGCCTTCGCGACGCTCGATCCGGCCGTCCCCGAGACGCGGTCGCTCGTCGAGGGAATTCTCGACGCCGCGCGGTCGCACGACCCGGACCTCGTCGTCGCCTCCCTGCATTGGGGCCCGAACTGGGAGACCGAACCGCGTCGGGTCCACGAGCGGTTCGGGCGGTGGCTCGTCGATCGGGGCGTCGACGTCGTCCATGGACACAGCGCACACGTCCTCCAGGGTGTCGAGGTGTACGAGGGCCGCCCGATCGTCTACGACGCGGGCGACTTCGTCGACGACTACGTCAGCTATCAGGATCGCCAAGGCGTCCGCAACAAGCGGAGTGCGCTGTTCGAACTGGTCGTCCGCGACGGCGATCCCGACGAACTCCGCGTCGAGCCGACCGCGATCGTCGACGAGGCGGCGACGCTGGCGGACGACGAGGTCGCCGCGTGGGTGCGCGACACCGTCGCCGAGCGCTCCGCGGCGTTCGGAACCGATATCGAGCGCGCGGAGGGTGGACTGTCAATTCCGTTGAGAGACGACTGAGGCCGGCTGACGACGAGGGAATTCGGTCGGCTCGAACGGTCCTCCGGCCGGTCAGGTTCAAATGGGTTCGTCCGTTAGATCAGGTATGTTCGGTCTGAGCACGGCGCAGCTGGAAGTCCTGCTACCGACGATCATGATCGTGAGCCTGGTGCTCGCCGCGGCGTGGGCCCTGTCCGTGCTGTATCGAGACCCGGACTGACGGCGCCGGATGGAACCCCGAGCCTGCCGGCGGAAGCGGTCAGACGACCCGTCCGCTTCGCCCTCGCTCCCCGCCGGGGTCCAAACCCTGTTAGGGCCCGGTCGTCAACGGGGCCCGTGACGGACATCAACCGCGAGTGGCTGCTCGCCGAGCGGCCGACCGGCGAGCCCGACCTGGACTGCTTCGAACTGCGCGAGACGGAGGTCCCCGTTCCCGACCCCAGCGAACTCCTCGTCCGCACCCGGTTCCTCTCGGTCGACCCGTACATGCGCGGACGGATGCGCGACGCGGAGTCGTACGCCGAGCCGTGGGCCGTCGGCGACCCCCTCAAGGGCGGAATCGTCGGCGAGGTGGTCGAGAGCGACCACGACGCATACGATCCGGGCGACCTCGTGACCGGCGAGGGACGGTGGGCCGACTACGCGACGCTCGACGGCGACGACGTCGCTCCGGTCGATCCGACCGTCGCCGATCCGGAGGCCTACCTCGGCGTCCTCGGGATGCCCGGCCGGACCGCCTACTTCGGACTGCTGGAGGTCGGCGAGCCCAAGCCGGGCGACACGGTCGTCGTCTCCGGCGCCGCGGGCGCGGTCGGATCGGTCGTCGGCCAGATCGCGAAGCGCGCCGGCTGTCGCGTCGTCGGCTTCGCCGGCTCCGACGAGAAGACGACGTGGCTCACGGACGACCTCGGCTTCGACGCCGCGATCAATTACAAGACGACCGACGACTACCGCGCCGCGCTCGACGAGGCCGCGCCCGACGGCGTGGACGTGTACTTCGACAACGTCGGCGGCCCGATCACGGACGCCGTCTTCACCGATCTGAACCTCGACGCGCGCGTCGCCGTCTGCGGCCAGATCGCCCACTACAACGACGAGGAGACGCCGACCGGGCCGCGGAAGCTTCACGGGCTCATCCCGGTGCGAGCGCGCGTGCAGGGCCTGCTCGTCAGCGACTTCGCGACACGGTTCGGCGAGGCCAGCGAGCGACTGGGTCGTTGGGTCGCGAGCGGCGATCTCGAACACCGCGAGACGGTCGTGAAGGGGTTAGAGCACGCGCCCGACGCTTTCCTCGGGCTCTTCGCCGGCGACAACATCGGGAAGCAGGTGGTGCGGGTGTCGGCAGCAGACGGGGAGTAGTATGATGTCGGGCGGATCCCTGATCCCGAGTTAGGGCTCTGGTGAAACCGGAATGTCGCCGGAAAGAATAATTGACGAGAGATTCTATCAGTTTATATGAGTATTACCCATGACGATGATGTGCTCGGCGGCGAGCCACGTATTGCCGGGACACGTATCGGTGTTCGCCACATTGCTGCACGGGTGATCGATAGCGGACTGTCCCCCGCTCACGTCGCAGACCAGCTTGACGTATCTCTCGCAGCGGTGTACGAATCTCTCTCCTACTACTATGCTCATATTGACGAGATGCGTGAGCTGGAACGCGAGAACGAAGCGGCATTCGAGCGCGTTCGGGATTCGTCGCTGAAACCCAAAGAGACCGCGTAGTGACGGGGGTTCAGATTCTGCTCGATGAGCACGTCGGACGTGTCTTCGAACGCATCCTCAGAGAGCGTGGATACGATGTCGAACAGGCCAAAGACCGGTTCGGAGAACACACGACCGACGCCGAACTGGTGTCGCGGTGTGGTGAGTCGGGGACCGTTCTGGTGACGAACAACGCGAAAGACTTCGAGTCACTGCATCACGAATACGATCACGCGGGGATCCTGCTCTACTACGATCAAGAGCTCCCCGACACCGACCCGGAAGGACTCGCTCGAACGGTCGATTCGGTGTTCAATCAGTACGGGTCTGAAGGAGTCAAAAACCACCTAGTCGACCTCGGGGAGTGGTACGAGTGGCTCCACGACTGACGGATGCCATATTTGAATGCTAAACCGTAGTTGAGCGACTCGTAATGCACACTGTGACTTGGAGCCGGTTCAGTGAGGCCAGCGAGCGGCCGGCCTAGTGGGCTGCCAATGGCGAACTCGAACACTGCGAGAAGATTGTCGACGAACTCGAAAACGCGCCCGACGCCTCCTTCGGACTTTTCGCCGGCGACAACATCGGCAAGCTGGTGGTGCGGGTGTCGGCGGCGGACGGGGCGTAGCGGACCGACCCTCGGATACGTTGCCGAGCATCTTCGTTGCCTGACTCATATATTTGCAAAATACGAAGATATATTGAAACACAGTGCGTACACGACGGTATGACCGAGTTCGATCCGGCCCCCGAACACGGGACTGAAGCGTCTCGATGGCAGGAGGGAACCGACACGTTCGGGCGCGTCTACGACGTGGTACTCGGAGTCACGTCGCCGACGGCGTACACCGAGGTCGCCGAGCTCGCGGACTGCTCTCCGAACGCGGCGAAGAAGCACCTCGACCGACTGGCAGAGATGGGCGTCGCTCGCGCGAACCGAGAGCACCGCCCCGCGACGTACGAGCGACACGACGGCTATCTCGAATGGCAGGACGCGAGCCGGATCGCCGCGGATCTCTCCATCGACGAGATCCTCGATCGCGTCGCGGCCCTCGAAGAGCGGCGAGCCGAATACGAAGATCGGTTCGAGACCGCCGATCCGAACGCCGTCACGGCGTTCGAAGCCGCCGACCACGAGACGATTCACGACCGAATGACCGCGGTGAGCGAGTGGAAGGGCGTGATTCGGAATATCCGGCTCTACGAACTGGCCCGCCGGCTCTCGGAGAACGACGGTCACCTAATTCCTGCCTGAAGATGGACCCACCTTCGGGCGATTCGGCATCCGGATCGACCGGCCCTCCCGATCGACAGACGTTACGGTTGATCGAGCGGCAACTGACGGCCGATCCGCTGGTCGCCGAGATTCGGTTCAAACCGGACCCGCACGAACCGCGGCTCCTCCGTGCGCTGCTCGCCGCTGACCGCTACCCGGATACGGCGACCACGGCGCGAATCGACGTTCGGTGGTTCGTGACGGGTGACTTCTCGATACACTACGTCGAAACCCGTGACGACGGCCGGTGGGAGTGTCGCTGGGACCGGCACCCGAACGCGCACAACAGCCGGGTACACTTTCACGAGCCGCCGACGGGCGCCACGGTCTCGGATCTCGACCTGCCGTCGCTCCATCCGCTCGAAGTCTACGCGACCGTACTCGATGCGATCGAGCGGCGGATCGAGGCGGTCTGGTCCGGGTCGCCCCAAGAGTGACACCCCCTTTCGCTCCGATCTCTCGCCCGTCCGGCGGCTATGTTAAATACCCTGACCCCTTCCCTTCCGGACAGATGTCCCACGACGCGCGAGCCAGACTGAGCGATCTCCGGCGGGCGTTCCACCGCCACCCGGAGCCGGGGTGGCGGGAGTTCCGGACGACCGCCCGCGTCGTCGAGGAGCTCGAACGCATCGGCGTCGACGATATCGCCGTCGGCCGCGATGCGCTCGCGACCGACGAGCGGATGGCCGTCCCCGACGACGACGAGATCCGGCCGTGGCTCGACCGGGCGCGCGACGCCGGGGTCGACGAGGACCGGCTCGAACGGACCGCGGGCGGTCACACGGGGGTCGTCGCGACGCTCGCACGGGGCGAGGGGCCGTGTATCGGCCTGCGCGTCGACCTCGACGCGATCTCGATCCGGGAGTCGACCGACCCCGACCACCGGCCGACCGCGGAGGGGTTCCGCTCCGAACACGACGGCTACATGCACGCCTGCGGCCACGACGCGCACCTCGCGATCGCGCTCGGGACGCTGGAGGCGGTCGCGGAGAGCGCGTTCGAGGGGACGCTGAAGGTGTTCTTCCAGCCCGCCGAGGAGGTCTCCGGCGGCGGGAAGGCGATGGCCGAGAGCGGCCACCTCGACGGCGTCGACTACCTCTTCGCGCTCCACGTCGGGCTCGGGCACCCGACGGGCGAGATCGTCGCCGGCGCGGAGAGTCCCCTGGCGATGGCGCACCTGACGGCCACCTTCGAGGGGGCGAGCGCCCACGCCGGGAAGGCGCCAAACGAGGGAGCCAACGCCATGCAGGCGGCCGCGACCGCGATCCAGAACGCGTACGCGATCGCCCGCCACGCGGACGGGGCGACGCGGGTGAACGTCGGCCGGATCGAGGGCGGCTCCGCGAGCAACGTCATCGCGGAGGCGGTGACGATCGACGCCGAGGTCCGCGGCGAGACGACCGCGCTGATGACGTACGCGCGCACCGAGCTCGAACGGGTCCTCTACGCCGCCGCGGAGCTCCACGATTGCGACGTGACGCCCCGCGTGATCAGCGAGTCGCCGTGCGTCGACAGCCACCCGGCGCTCCGGGAGGTCATCGGCAACGTGGCGTGGGACGTCGACGGCGTCGACCGCGTGATCCCGACCGAGGAGTTCGGCGTGAGCGAGGACGGCACGTATCTGATGGGGCGGGTCCAGGAGGCGGGCGGGCTCGCGTCGTACGTCCTCGTCGGCACCGACCACCCGACGAGTCACCACACGCCGACGTTCGACGTCGACGAGAAGAGTCTCGGGATCGGCGTCGACCTGCTGTCGGACGCCTTCGTCGAGCTCTCGCGCCGGCGGCCGTAGCGGGCTCCGAGCGAGCCTCCGCGACTCGGACGAGCCCGGACGCGTCTGCGAGACCAGTACTGTTAATCCCGTGGCACCCGGTGTTTCGGCCATGAGCCAGAACGACGTGCCGGAGTCGCTCGAGGCGGCGGCCGAGTCGGACCGGCCTCGCGGTATCCTCACCCCCTCCGACCGCGACTTTCTGCTCGGCCGGAAGACGGACTACACGGACCACTCCCGGAAGCAGAAGCGGAACCGGATCCGGCGCCGCGTCCGGAACGCCATCCTCGATTTCAGCATCCTCTTCGAGTGCCTAGAGGAGCGCGACCGGAAGACGGTGTTCGACCCGGACGACGAGGACCGCGAGGCGTACACGCAGGGGATCACGGACATGCTCGCGTTCCTCCACCTCGGGACGATGGGGTACCACACGCCGTTCAAGGACATGCTCTCGGAGGGGGTCGGCAAGGCGGAACAGCGGCTCGCCGGGTCGAACTACCGCATGGTCAACGTAGAGTTCAACGTCGACCCGGTCGGCCAGATCGACGTCGACGAGGTGGTCGGGAAGCTCGAAGACGACGAGTTCGCGGAGCTCACCGACGAGGAGCTGCGCGCGTTCGTCCGCCTGCTGACCATGTCGGACTCCTTCTCGCCGGAGGAGGCCGGCGAAGAGATCAAAGACCGCGTCGACGAGTTCGCCGAGCGACTGACGGAGAGCGCCGCCACCCACGAGCGCACGCTCGAGGAGCTGACGAACTGACGCGCTGACGGCCGACCGGCGCCGACGGTCCGGCCCCGGTCGGTAACGAATATCGGTGACACGCCTCCCCGTCAGCGACCCGCCTCTCTACGCGATCCCGTTTCGGACCGACCGGGCGTCGTTCGGGTCTCGGCGCAGTTCGATGCGACCTCTTCGGTTATATTGTTTACCTCCCGCTGATTGTCCAGAATTTCTCGTGATTTGTTGTCGATATCGCTTCGTTCGCGGATTATACGGTTCTCGTTGAATGTATATACATACTTCATAATACGGTTATGAAGCGGCATATTGAGAAACACTTATTGTGTACAATTTCGATCCACCGTGCATGCCAGCACGTGGCATGGTACTCGACCGGCGGAGGCAACGGGGAGTAAGCAGTCGTCGCCGCGACGGGGGTGTCGCCTCGTGAGCGGCTCAGAGGGAGGCCTCTTCGCGGAGTTCCGCGAGGAGATCGACCCGATCGTCTTCGCGTTCGGCGCGCTGATCACCCTCGGCGTGATCGTCGCGTTCTTCATCAGCCCGTCCGCCGTCGAGAGCGGCATCTCGTCGCTGAACAGTCAGCTGCTCGGCGCGTTCAACTGGGCGCTGCTGCTCATCGTCTTCCTGATCGTCCTCTTCCTCCTCTTCCTGATCGTCGGGCCGTGGGGAGGGATCAAGCTCGGCGACGAGCCGCCCGAGTACAGCTTCCTCTCCTTCTTCGCGATGCTGTACTCCGCGGGCTTCGCGGCCGGCGTCGTCTTCTGGGGCCCGACCGAGGCGCTGTTCTACTACAACAACCCCTCGCCGCTGTTTAGCGGGGTCGAGGGCGGGTCGGCCGAGGCGATGACGGTCGCCGTCCAGCAGACGCTGTTCCACTGGGCGCTGCCGCAGCTCGCGGTGTTCACCATCATGGGCATCGCCATCGGCTACTTCGCGTACAACTACGACAACGTCCCGCTGCGCGTCTCCTCGGCGCTCACGCCGATCCTCGGCGCGGATAACCTCGACGGCCCGGCCGCGAAGGTCGTCGACATCCTCGCCGTCTTCGCGACGATCGGCGGCGTCGCCACCTCGCTCGGCTTCATCGGGAGCCAGTTCGTCACCGGCCTCGACTACCAGTGGGGGATCAGCATGGGCGACCTGGGCATCCTGCTCGTCGTCACCATGATGACCCTGCTGTTCACGACCTCGATGGTGCTCGGGGTCGACAAGGGGATCCGGCGGCTCTCGAACTTCAACATGATCCTGTTCGTCGCGCTCATGCTCGTGACGTTCGTCGTGGGCCCGACGCTGTTCCTCGTGCTGCTCGGCACGCAGGCGTTCGGCGGGATGGTCAGCGAGTTCGTCTCGATGAGCCTCTTCACCGGCGCCGGAGCGATGGGCGGCGGCGACGGGAGCGCGACCAGCTGGATGAACGCGTGGACCGTGTTCTACTGGGCGTGGGCGCTCTCGTGGTCGCCGTTCGCGGGGCTGTTCATCGCCCGGATCTCCAAGGGACGGACCGTCCGCGAGGTCGCGTTCACGGGGATCGTCGCGACCTCCGGCGCCACCATCCCGTGGTTCACCTTCGTCGGCGGCACGGCGGTGTGGGCCCAGCACAACGGCATCGCCGACTTCGGCGCGGTGATCGCCGGCGAGGCCGGCCCCGAGGTGTCCGGATTCATCCTCTTCGAGGCGTTGAACTTCTCGCTGAACGTCGGGGGCGCGTCGATGACGATCCCGGTCGGCTCCGTGCTGATCTACGCGTTCATGATACTCGTGACGACCTTCTTCGTCACGTCGGCGGACTCCTCGACGCTGGCCGTCTCGATGATGACCACCGGGGGGAAGGCCGAGCCGTCGAACATCAACCGGATCTTCTGGGGCGTCGTCCTCGGGATGACCGCGGCGATCCTGATGATCCTCGGCGGCAGCGGCAGCGCGAACACGCTCCAGCAGGCGGCGATCATCACCGGGACGCCGTTCGCCCTGGTCTGTTTCCTCGCGATGCTGTCGCTGATCAAGGACTTCGGCGGGAACTACGACCAGGTGCTGTTCCAGCGCGACACCGTGCTGTGGGGGTCGCGCGACGACGCCGACTCACCGACGAGACCGGTCGAGTCCGCCGGATCGGACGACGACTGACGCGGGTCGCGTCCGATTCGCGGCGCCGCTATACCAAGTTTTAATGTACGTAGTATACATAATCTGTGTATGGATAGGGATACGGCCGAACCGGCCGCGGATGCGTTCCCCGGGCCGAACGCGCGGCGCTGGGTCGACTTCCACCAGTCGCACTCCGCGCCCAGCGAGTACTCCCACGAGTTCGTCTGGGACGTGACCCGCGAGGCGGACGGCCCCTTCGTCACCGACGTCGACGGCAATGTCCTCCTCGATTTCACCTGTCACATCGGCGCGGCCCCGCTCGGCTACAACAACGAGAAGGTGCTCTCGAAGCTGCGGGAGTTCGACCTCGTCGAGCCGCTGAAGATCGCGGGCCAAGACATGTACTTCGGCTCCGGACCGACCCCGGAGGAGGCCGACTTCCCGGGATCGAGTCACCTCATGGACCGGCTCACAGACGTCTCGGGCCAGTACGGGATGGACACCGTCTTCCTCTCGAACTCGGGCGCCGAGGCGATGGAGAACGCGATGAAGATCACCCACGACCACCGCTCGCCCGCGAAGTACGGCGTCGCCTTCGACGGGAGCTTCCACGGTCGCACGCTCGGCACGCTCTCGCTGACGAAATCGAAGGACGTGTACACGCGCCAGTACCCCGAGATCAGCGGGATCGAGACGGTCCCGTTCTGCGCGGACCGCGGCTGCGACGCCGAGACCTGCGACTGCGGCTTCTTCGCGGGCGGCGGCTCGCGGCTCCGGAACATGCTCGCGCCCGAGGGCGGGCACGTCGACCCCGCGGAGATCGCCTTCCTGACGCTCGAACCGGTCCAGGGCGTCGGCGGCTACCGCTTCCCGAGCGAGGCGTTCATGGACGAGGTCGCGGCCGTCACCGACGAGTACGACATCCCGCTCGTCGTCGACGAGATCCAGTCCGGCGTCGGCCGGACCGGAGAGATCTGGGCGTCCGACCACTACGCGATCGAGCCGGACGTGATCGCGGCCGCGAAGGCGCTGCGCGTCGGCGCGACGATCTCCCGGTCGGACGTCTTCCCCTCGGAGAAGAACCGCCTCGGATCGACGTTCGGCGGCGGCGACATCCTCGGCTCGATGATGGGCACGTTCACGCTGGAGGCGATCGAGGAACACGACCTGCTCGACAACGCGACCCGGCGGGGCCGGCAGGCGAGGGAGCTCCTCCGCGACGACGCGCCCGAGACCGTCGTCGACGTCCGCGGCAAGGGGCTGATGCTCGCGGTGGAGTTCGACGCGCCCGAGCGACGGGACGCCGTCGTCGAGGCCGCCCTCGACCGCGGCCTCCTGACGCTCGGCTGCGGGAAGAAGACGATCCGGCTCCTCCCCCCGCTCGACGCGACCGAACGCGAGATCGCGCTCGGAACCGGGCTCTTCCTCGACGCGGTCGACGCCGTCAGCGCGAGCGCGGCGGTCAACTGACGGCCTTCGTCGTCTTCTCGCCGTTACGATCCGTCGCGACTCACTCGCGTCCGGACCCGTCACCGGTCGCCCCCGACCGGACGGTGGCGTGGCCCCCGGTGTGCGGCACCGGGTGTCGCCGTTCGAGGTCCCGGATCGCGCCGACGAGGACATCCACCCCGTGGCGGATGCTCCGCTCGTCGACGTCGAACGTCGGCGTGTGGTGGCTCGTCGGGTGGTCGGTGCCGACGATGAGGTACGTCGCCAGCCCGCCCTCCTCCTGGACGCGCTCCATCAGGAACGTCGCGTCCTCGCTCGCGCCGAAGTCCGCCGCCGGGCGCACGCTGTCGACCCCGTCGACGCCCTCGGCGACCTCGGTCACCAGCGCCTGCAGCTCCGGGTCGCTGTCCGCGCGCGGCGACTCGCTCACCACGTCGACGGTCCCGCGACAGCCGTGCATCGTCGCCGCGGCGCGCACGGTGGTCTCGAACCGCCGTTTCATATACTCCATCAGCTCGGTCGTCTCCCCGCGCGCCTCGGCCTCCATCTCCGCGCGCTCGGCGATGACGTTGCTCGCGCTGCCGGCCTCGGCCCACCCGACGTTGACCCGCGTCATGCCGTCGGCGTGACGGGCGATCCCGTACGCGTTCTGGATCGCCGTCCCCATCGCCTGCATCGCGTTGTCGCCCTCGTTCGGGGCCTTGCCGGCGTGCGCCGACGTGCCCTCGATCGTCGCGTCGAGGTGCGCCATCGCCAGTGGCTTCTCGATCCCCGCGACCACCTCGCCGGTCGGGTGATCGAGGCCGACGTGGACCGCGAGCAGGTAGTCGAGGTCGTCCGCGAACCGGCTCTCGGCCATCGGGTGGCCGCCCCCGCCGGTCTCCTCGGCCGGTTGGAAGAAGACGACCAGCCGCCCGGCGAAGTCGCTCTCGGCGATCGCTTCGAGGACCGCGAGCCCCCACGTCATGTGCACGTCGTGGCCGCAGGCGTGCATCGTCCCGTCGATCTCGGAGCGGAACCCCTCGTCGACGGGCTCGTGGTCGGGGGCGGTCGACTCCTCGATGAACAGCCCGTCGATGTCGACGCGCAGGCCGATCGCGGGCCCCTCGCCGCGGTCGAGGACGGCGACGCATCCGGTGTTCCCTCCGGTCATGCGGTCGAGCAGCTCGCCGTCCGCGCCGTGTTCCCGGGCGCGCTCGATCCACGGCTCCAGGTCGGCGTCGGGGACCGCCATCCGGTCGGCCGGGTCGTACGCGTCCGGACCGATCGCGAGCTCGTCGACGCCGATCGACCGGATCTCGTCGACGAGCGTCGCCGTCGTGAGGAACTCGCGCCACGCGGGCTCCGGGTGGCGGTGGAATCGTCGGCGGACGCTGGCGAGCCGATCGCGGATCGGTTCGTTCATGCGAGTGGCTCTCTCGCTCGACCGTCTTAAGCGTGGCCCGTTGTACACGATTGTCGTGTACACGGGATACACGAAAAGATAAGAAACCCCCTCGCGTTGATCCGTCAACGCGTCGTTCCGACGCGCTCACCGCTCATGAGCTCAGACCAGACCGCTGACCCCGACATCGTCGTGTTGCGCGAGGGAACGGAAGGCCTGTCGATGGCGTCGTACGCGGACGCGCTCCGCGAGCGGCTCCCGGACCGAACGGTCGCGCTCGCGCGGACGCCGGCCGAGGAACGCGACCTCGTGTCACGGGCCCGGGTCGCGACCGGTATCACGCTTGACGCCGACCTCCTCGACCGCGCCGACCGGCTGGAGCTGTTCGCGTGCACCTTCGCCGGCACCGACCACGTCCCGACCGACGCGCTCCGCGACCACGGCGTCACCGTGACGAACGCGGGCGGGATCCACGCGCCGGGCATCGCCGAGCAGTCGATCGCCAACATGCTGGTGTTCGCGCGGAACCTCCACGAGGGGTTCCGCCGGAAGGCGAACGGCGAGTGGCGCCACTTCCAATCCCACGAGTTCACCGACAGCACGGTCACCGTCGTGGGGCTCGGCTCGATCGGGCAGGCCGTCGTCCAGCGGCTCGCCGGCTTCGAGGTGGAGACGATCGGGATCCGCTACACGCCCGAGAAGGGCGGCCCCACCGACGAGGTGCTCGGCTTCGACGACGACGACGTCCACGCGGCGTTCGCTCGGAGCGACTACGTCGTGCTCGCGTGCCCGCTCAACGACCTGACCCGCGGGATGGTCGGCGAAGAAGAGCTGGCGACGCTCCCGCCGAACGCGGTCGTCGTCAACGCGGCCCGCGGCGGGCTCGTCGACACCGACGCCCTGATGTCCGCGCTCCAGACCGAGGGGATCCGCGGCGCCGCGCTCGATGTCACCGACCCCGAGCCGCTCCCGTCGGACCACGTCCTCTGGGACTTGGAGAACTGCCTCATCACCCCGCACACCGGCGGTCACACGCCAAAACACTGGGACCGGCTGGCCGACATCGTCGCGGACAACGTCGCGGCGCTGGACGGTAACGGCGAGTTGGAGAACGCGGTCGTCACGCCCGACTGACTTCGTCGCGCTCGGCGGAGACGGACCGCCGTGCGAGGCGCGCATCTCGCCGGGGAGAGGAGCTCAATCGCCGGACCCGGTGTTTAAGTCGGTGAACGGCCAACTCGACGTATGGGAATCGTCCGGGATTCGGAACACAGCGACGGTGCGCCGACGATCGAAGGAACGGGGATCCGCGTCAGAGATGTCGCCTCTGCGTACGAACACAGCGGCTACGGTCCCGACGAGATCACGCAGTTGTACCCCGATCTCAGTCTCGGTGATGTCCATCGGGCGCTCGCGTACTACTACGACCACATCGACGAATTCCGGTCGTCCTCGTCCGAACCGGCCTCGGCGTAATGCGACCGCTGTACTGTGACGAGAGCATCTGGATCCCAGTCGCCGAAGGACTTCGCCGACGCGGATGGACGGTCCGTACCGCCCGAGACGCGGGGACCCTCGGTGACCCCGACCGTGACCAGTTGCGGTACGCGGTCGACAACGACTGGCTCCTCCTGACGTTCGACGAAGACATCCTCTCACTCGTCGAAGGCCAGGGGCTGGAACACGCAGGCCTGATCTACGTGCGACAGGCCGGACGACAGATCGGCGAGGTGGTGAAAGTCGTCGACGAGCACCTACAGCACAGGCCCGAGAGCGATCGCTCGATTCAGTTCCTGTGAGGCGCCTCTCGTCACCGCTCAGGTCGTGAACAGCTCCCGCGGGAAGTCGGCCAGCGTCTCCGCGCCGGTGGAGGTAACGCGGAACGTCTCGCTGATCTCCATGCCGACGTCGGGGGTCCAGATACCGGGGATCATGTGGAACGTCATGTTCTCCTCCAGGACCGTCTCGTCGCCGGGGCGGATGCTCGCCGTGTGCTCGCCCCAGTCCGGCGGGTAGCCGAGCCCCATCGAGTAGCCGATGCGGTCCTCCTTCTCGACCCCGTACCGCTCGATGGTGGTCCGCCACGCCTTCTCGACGGTCTCGCACGTGACGCCGGGCTCCGCGGCGTCGAGCGCCGCCTCCAGTCCCTCGACGACGATATCCGCGGTCTCCTCGAGCTCGGCCGGCGGGTCGCCGACGAAGGTCGTCCGGGCCAGCGGCGAGTGGTAGCGGTGCCGACAGCCGGAGAGCTCGATGATCACCGGGTCGCCGTCCTCGTACCGCCGGTCCGTCCACGTGAGGTGCGGCGTGCCGGTGTGGTCGCCCGACGGCATCAGCGGGACGATCGCCGGGTAGTCACCGCCGAACTCGTCGGTCCCGTCGATCAGCTGCTGGTAGATGGCGGAGGCGACCTCGTACTCGGGGACACCCTCGCCGACGGCGTCGAGACCGGCCTGCATCGCGTTCTCGGAGATCCTGGCGGCCTGCTCCATGTACGCCAGCTCCTGTTCGGACTTCTTGATCCGGATCCAGCCGACGAGCAGCGTCGCGTCCTCGAAGTCGGCGTCCGGGAGATTCTGTTGGAGCCGGGTGTACGACTTCGCGGTGAAGTAGGCGGCGTCCATCTCCAGCCCGACGCGTCCGTCGGCGACGCCCAGCTCCTCGAGGACCCCCGCGACGTAGTCCATCGGGTGGAGGTCCTTCGGCGACTGCACGTGGTCGTCGCTGTACGCGCGAATGCTCTCCTCGGCGAGGTGCGTCGTCGCCCGCGCGCCGTCGCCGTCCATGTCGCGGCCGATCCAGACGGGCTCGTCGCGGTCGGGGGTGACCACGACCGCCTGATGGACGTAGAAGGACCAGCCGTCGTAGCCGGTCAGGTAGTTCATGTTCGCCGGGTCGCTGACGACGATCGCGTCGAGGTCGCGCTCGCGCAGCCGCTCTTTCGTCCGGGCGACCCGCCGCTCGTACTCGGCCTCGTCGAAGACGTGTTCGCGTGGCATAATAACAGGGCGTCTACGAAGGGAATCCGGGAGCAGCGGCATAAATTCACCGTGTATATTACAAACGGATTCTGTGTACATGTTCACCGGCGCTCCCCGGAAATTCGCTCCGAAGCGCCGCTGAGGCGCCCTCCGAGCGATACCGAGAGAGCGGTCGAGAGGAGGTAACGCCCGCAGTTCGTCCGGCTTGCTCGGTTTTTTGTGTCTCGTCCACGGAGGATCGACCATGCTACACAGCACCGGGCCGCTGCTGTCGATCGACGTCAGCGAGCGGACCACGTCAGAGACGGACATCACGGAGGTTCAAGAGCGGTATATCGGCGGACGGGGCGTGGCGACGCGGCTCGCGCACGAGCGGGTCCCGTTCGACGCGGACCCGCTCGGTCCCGAGAATCGGGCCGTCTTCACCACCGGGCCGATGCAGGCGTCCCAGATGAGCTTCACGGGCCGGACGAACTGCACCGCGCTGTCGCCGCTGACCGACGGGCTCCTCTCGTCGAACGCCGGCGGCTTCGTGTCTCGTCACCTCGCGGCGACGGGGTACGGGGCGATCGAGCTGGCGGGCGCGAGCGACGAGCTGGTCGTCGTTCACGTGCGCGACGACGGCGTCGAGTTCGAGGCGGTGCCGGACCTCGCGGGAGCGACCGTCCCCGAGACGACGGGCTATCTGGAGGACGAACACGACGTCTCCAAGGAGCAGACGGCCGTGATCGGCCCCGCCGGCGAGAACGAGGTCCGCTTCGCGTCGATCATGACGACCGAGGAGCGCGCGTTCGGCCGCGGCGGGCTGGGCGCGGTGCTCGGCTCGAAGAACGTCAAGGCCCTCACGTTCGACGGCGACTCCGCGCCCGAGGTCTCGATCGACGCGACCGCGACCGACGTCCACCGCGAGGCCGCCACCGAGGACCACATCATGAAAGAGCAGGGGACGGTGGCCGTGATGGACCTGGCCAACGAGATGGACGGGCTCCCGTCGTACTACTTCTCCGAGCGCTCCTTCGAGGGCGTCGAGGGGATCAACGGCGCCGCCGTCGCGGAGAAGAAGTACAAGAAGGGGACCTGCTCGGCCTGCGCGTTCGCCTGCAAGCTCCCGACCCGCGACGAGGCGCGCGGCGTCGAGACCGAGGGCCCCGAGTTCGAGGTGGCGATGGCGTTCGGCTCGAACTCGGGCGTCGACGACATCGTCGACGTGATGGAGTCGAACCGCCTGTGCGACGAGTACGGGCTCGACGCCATCTCCATGGGGAACACGATCGCCGCCTACCTCGCCGCCGAAGACGAGTTCGGCAACCGCGAGCTCATCTGGGACCTCGTCGAGCAGACCGCCCGGCGCGAGGGCGTTGGCGACCGGCTCGCGGAGGGTATCGGTCGGATCCACGACGACCTCGGCGTGGAGAACTGGTCGGTGAAGAACATGGACTTCGCGGCCCACGAGGGGCGACTGCTCCACGGGCAGGCGCTCTCGTACGCGGTCGCGAACCGCGGCGCCGACCACATGTACGCGACGTTCTACTCCGTGGAATACCCCCTGGTCGAGGAGGGAGAGGCGATGGCGCCCGCGGGGTTCGAGGGGAAGGCACAGCGCCTCGTCGAGCGTGAGAACCTGATGGCGCTCAACGACAGCGGCGTCGTCTGCAAGTTCTCCCGCGACTTCATGACGCCGGAGCGCTACGAACTGCTGTTCGACGCCGACTTCGAGGAGCTGCTCGCGGCGGGCGCGCGCACGGTGACGCTGGAGCGCCACTTCAACAACCGGCGCGGCCTCGACGGCGACGACGACCGCCTCCCGTACGAGGCGGAGCTCCCCGGCCTCGACGACGCCATCGACTCGTACTACGAGCTCCGCGGGTGGAACGACGACGGCACGGTGCCCGAGTCGGCGCTGCCGGCGTAGCGCTCCTAGGCCGTGCGGATCCCGTCCCGATCGAGCTAAACTGGAACGTGGATACGTCGCAACCGACGCGAAATCCGATTAAAAGAGTCGACGCCGCCTACGCCGGCCGCCGTCCTTCCGTGGTCGCCGCGATGGCGTCCGCGATGATATCGGTGGCGACCTCGGCCTGTCGCTCGGTCAGCACGAGCGGCGGCAGCAGTCGCAACACGTTGCCGTGGCGGCCGGCCTTCCAGACGAGGACGCCGTGTTCGAAGCAGTACTGTTGGATCGCGTCGACGACGTCGCCGTCGGGGTCGCCGTCCTCGTCGACGAACTCCGCGCCGATGAAGAGCCCGCGGCCGCGGACCTCGCCGATGCGGCCCGTCCCCTCGCCGGCGGCCCGGAGGCGGTCACGGATGTACTCGCCGAGGTCGCGGGCGTGCGCTAGGAGGTCGTGATCCTGGATGTATTCGATGGCGCGGGTACCGGCGCGCATCGCGACCACGTGGCCGCGATAGGTACCGGCGTGGCCGCCGGCGTCCCACGTGTCGAGGTCCTCGTGGTAGATCGTCGCCGACAGCGGGAAGCCGACGCCGCCGAGCGCCTTCGCCGTCGTCATGATGTCGGGCGTGACGCCGTCCCACTCGCTCGCCCACCACTGCCCGGACCGACCGAGCCCGCTCTGGATCTCGTCGAACATCAGCGGGATGTCGTTCTCGGTGGCGATCTCCCGAAGCCCCTTCAGGAAGCCCGACGGCGGAACGATAACGCCGCTCTCGCCCTGGATCGGCTCGACGAAGATCCCGGCGGGGTTCGCGAGCCCCCCGTAGGGGTCCTCGATGATCTCTTGGACCTCCTTGAGCGCGCGCGCACACGAGGGGGCGCCGCAGCACTCGCTCGCGGGGCGCGGACAGACCGACGCCGCGTCGCCCGACTCGTCGCGGTCGATGAACGGCGAGGGGTACTTGGCGTGGACGACCTCGGGGAGGAGCGGCGTGTAGTCGTCCTTGAACCCCTTGTTCGAGGTGAGCGCCATCGCGCCGGAGGTCGCGCCGTGGTAGCTCCCGCGGAACGCGATCAGCCCGTCGCCCCCGGTGTTGTACTTCGCGAGTTTGATCGCGGCCTCGACCGCGTCGCTGCCGGTCGGCCCGCCGAAGACGACCCGGTTCTCCCCGCGGAGGCCGGGCGGGGCGATCTCGTCGAGCTTCTCGATCAGGTCCAGTCGGGCCTCGGTCGGGAAGTCGATCGTGTGGACGATCTCCTCGGTCTGCTCGCGGACGGCCTCCAGCACGTACGGGTTCGAGTGGCCGACGTTCAACACGCCGATGCCGGCGAACATGTCGATGTACGTGTTGCCGTCGGCGTCTCGGAGCGTCGCCCCCTTCGCCTCCTTGAACGCGACCGGAATGTCGTCGGGGTACGCGACCGCGCTGCTGTCGATCTCCTCCTGTTTCTTCAGGAGCCGCCGCGACTCCGGACCGGGGACTTGGTCGACGCTCGGCTCCTCCGCGAAGTGCAGGTCGTGGATCGGCGGTCCTGGCATGCCCTAACCGATACGATCCGCCCACATAGAATTGGTGCAACCAGCAATCAATGACAGTGTATACGGAATTCGTTTTCAGTTCGCGGCAGTCGCCGTCGGATCGCCGCGACGCCGCGACCGGATCAGGCCTCCGCTCGGCGAGTGAGCGCTCGGAAGTTCTCTAACACCCGCCCGGCGCTGACATCCTCGAACGAGTGGCCGTCCGACTCCCAGTCGAAGTCCTCGACGAGCCGGTCGCGGTGTGCGGCCGTGATCTCCGGGTGGAACTGGACCGTCCACAGGGGCGCCGTCCGGTGCCGCGTGCCGAACACGCGGGCGTGGGGCGCCGACGCGATCACCTCCATCCCCTCGCCGAGGTCCGTCACGGCGTCGCCGTGCAGCGACACGACGACCGGGTCGACCCCCTCGAACAGCGGGTCGTCGTCGAGGGTCGCCTCGACGAGCGCCGCGGTCGTCCCGACCGCCTCGACGCTCCCGCCGAGCGCCGCGTTGATCACCTGATGCCCGAAACAGACGCCGAGCGTCGGGATCTCCCGCTCGACCAGCTCGCGGACGAGCGCCTCCTGCTCGGCGATCCACGGACGGCGCTCGGCCTCGTAGACGGCGGCCGTGCTACCGGTCAGGACGACGCCGTCGGCCTCGTCGAGCGGCACCCGCTCGCCGGCGACGAAGTCGATCTCCTCGGCGTCCGGGAACGCCGCCGCGAGCGCGTCGCAGTGGTACTCGCAGTCGGGGTCGACCTCGTTCCGGACGACGTACAGCTCCGACGGGTCCGTGGTGCCAGTTGTCACACATCCACGTTCGTCGGCGATCGGCGTTATCCTTTCGGCTCGTCGGGTCGGTCGCGTCGGTCGCGTCGGTCCCGCGATACGGGCCGGCCCATCACCGTAACTCGCGCGGGACCGGATTCGAACCTCAGTCACTCCACTTCGCTCCGTTCCCTGCTTCGAATCCTCAGCACCCATTCGCGGCTCACGAACTGTTCGCCGCGAAATGCGCGGGACCGGATTCGAACCGAAGGAAGACGTGCTCACTCGCTTTCGCTCGTTGCGCGCGACTTCCAGGGTTCGGAATCCGCTCCTGCTCCCTCCTTCGTTTTCTCGCTGCGCTCGAAAACTCAGTCAGTGCGCGGGACCGGATTCGAACCGGCGGACCCCTACGGGATAGCGTCCTAAGCGCTACGCCTTTGGCCTGGCTCGGCAACCCGCGCGCGGGCTATCGTACCCGAGTGCCTCAAAAATAGTTGTCGCTACCGTCCCGCGACGCTCGGCTCGCCCCCTGCCCTCAGAGGTCGGTCTCGAACGGCAGCAGGTCGAGCACCGCCTCCTCGCCCACTCGGTCGATGAGCCGCTCCGCGAACAGGACCGCGGCGATCCCGAGGCCGATCCCGAAGAGCGTGTCGGAGAGGTAGTGGGTGCCGAGGTAGATCCGCGAGAAGGAGATCAGCCCGGCGAAGCCGGCGGTGACGGCGAAAGGCAGCACGTCGGAGTCCCGCGCGATCGTCGCGTACGCGGTCACGGCGGCCGCGTGTCCGGAGGGGAACGAGCTCGTCACGCCGGTGTCGCCCTCGGTGATACACACCGGATCCGGGGGAAACGGGCGCTCGACGAGCGACATCAGCCCCCAGACGACGACGCCGAGCAGCGACAGCGCGACGACGCTCTTGACGAACTCCTCGCGCCAGCCGGCGAGGTAGAACAGCCCGACGAACACGACGCCGGCCGTGACGGAGCCGAGACCGGTCATCGACGTCATCATCACCGTCAGCATCCCCGTGCGGATCGCCCCGACGAACTCGACGCCGAGCCGATCGATCCAGTGGACGTAGTTCAGGACCTCACCGATCAGCGCGTACATTCGTGGCCGATCCTATCGGCCGGACGACCATAGGGGTCCCGTTCACGCGCAGAACTCGCAGTCGCAGTACGCGGCGCAGACGGGGTTGTCGCAGTCGGCGCCGCGAGCGGAACAGCGCTCCCGTCCGTGCCGGATCAACAGCACGTGGAGCGGATAGGTCAGCTCGTCGGGCACGATGTCGTCGAGGGCGTCGTGGGCGGCCTGGTTCGAGGCCGACTCCGGAACGAGTCCGAACCGCTTGGAGACGCGCTCGACGTGGGTGTCGACCGCCATCGTCGGCTTCCCGAAGTGGAAGTTCAGGACGACGCTGGCGGTCTTCGGACCGACGCCCTTGATATCCGTGAGCCACGCCTTCGCGTCGTCGGTCGTCATCGCGTCGAGGAACGCGAGCGAGTAGGCGCCCCCGGTCTCCTCGCGGATCGCGGCGAGCGCGCGCTGGATCCGGGCGGCCTTCTGGTCCGGGAGCCCCGCCACCCGGATCGTCTCCTTCAGCTCCTCGTGGTCGGCCGCCTCGATCGCCGCGAAGTCGTCGTACCGGTCGAACAATGACTCGGAGGCCCGCCGCGTGTTCTCGTCGGCGACGTTCTGCGAGAGGATCGTCGTCACCAGCTGTCGCACGCCCTCACCGGGCTCTGCGGTCGGGTCGGCGCCGTGCTCGGCGACCCGATCCACCGGCTTGTACAGCGACACCAGGTCGTCGTGCAGCTCGCGCACCCGCGTCTCGTCCCACGCTTGCGTGGACATATCCGCGGTACGGTCGACACCGACTTTAGCGCGACGGCCGGGGCGACCCGGACCGCCTCTCGATCGGCTCCCGGCGACCTCGCGCCGCCGCCCCTCCGCGCGGCCTTTTTATACCGTACCGCCCAACGGTCGGGCATGTACCGAGCGAGCGATCGCGTCGACAACGCGGCGTGGATCGAGCGGCTCGACGACGCGTGCGCGACGCTCGACCTCGACGAGGAGGCGCTCTCGACGGCGACGGACCTGTTCCTGTCCCGGGCGCCCGACGACGACCGCGGGAAGCGCGTCGCCGCCGCCGCCAGCCTCTACGCCGCGGCGCTGATCCGCGGTCAGGAGCGGTCGCAGTCCGCCGTCGCCGACGCGATGGGCGTCTCCCGGCTCTCCGTGCAGAAGCGGTGGAAGCCGATCCTGGAGGACGCCGGCTTCTCGCCGCCGACGTGGTAGGAGTCGGCAGTCTCGCCCGCGTTCCGCGTTGACCCGGCTCTCGTCGGGCGAGTGCGCGGCGGGGGATTCACTACCGAGCGCGCGCTGATCGGGACATGACCGACTCGAAGACGACGGTGTTCCACGTCTCATCGCCGCGCTCGCTCGGCGTCGTCGAACGGAAAGCTCGGAACCTCCTCGCGGACGACACGGTCGAAATCGACCGGATCCGGATCGTCGTCGACGACGGCGAGACGATCGCCGAGTTCGACCGGAACGAGTCGCTGGCGGCCGCGCTGGCGTCGCTCCCCGAAATCGTCGAGATCGCGGTCTGTCGAAACGCGCTGTCCGGATCGCCCGTCGATGCCGTCAGCGAGCCTGAGCGCGTCGAGGTCGTCGCCTCCGGCGTCGGGGAGTTGACGCGGCTCCAGCGCGCCGGCGCGGCCTACATCCGACTCTGCGACTGAGCGGTGATCGCCCGGGTGAGATCGGTCGCAAGGGGGGCCCTCCGCCCTCACCGCGGCGTCGCCACGACGCCGAGGTGGTCCTCGTGATACCGGTCGAGCCGACTCGTCTCCAATACCTCGTACGTCTCGCGGAGCTCGTCGAGTGCGGTCTCGAACACCTCGTCGGGGTCCGCGGTGGCGTCCTCGCTGCGCGCCTTCACCGCGAGCAGGAGTCGCCCGTCCTCGGCGAGGAACCGGGCGTTTCGCGCCGCCACGGTCGCCTGTCCCCGCGTCGCCACGTCTTGGACGACGGCGTCGATGTCGGCCTCGACGACGTGCGCGTACGTCTCCGGCTTCCGGGCGTCTTTGAGTAGGGGAAACAGCCGGTCGCGCGGCTCCGCGGCGTCGAGGAGGTCACGGGCGGGTCGGGGGGCGAACTCGACCGCGTACGTCGGCCCCGCGAAGTCGGCGACGTGACTGACGGTCGTCCCGCTCGCGGCGCCGAGGTACAGCACCGTCTCGCCGCCGGTCAGGCCGGTGTCGAACCCGAGTTCGAGCATCCCGCCGAGCTTCGACCGCTCGGGGTCCCACGCCCGCCAGCCGTCGGCGGTCGGCTCGCCGTAGACGGGGTCGCCGCGCGTCGCCAGCCGCGTCTCGCCGGCGATCTCGCGGCGCTCGACGCCCGCGGGCAGGTCGGGGTCGCTCACGCGTCGCCCTCCGCGTCGGGATCGGCACCGCCGTTGATTTCCCCGTCACCCGTCTCGGCCCGCGCCCGGATCGTCGCCATCCGTTCGCGGAGCTCCTCGTGGAGGGTCGCCCGGCGCTCGCCCGAGTAGTGGTCGACGCGGGCCGCGAGCGTCAGCTTCCCGGCGAGCGCCCGCGCGGCCGAGCCCCGGTCCTCGGGCCGGGTGTTCCGGACGTAGTCGTGGGTGTAGATGATCCCGTGTTTCGGCGAGGGCGCGCGCCCGGAGAGGTGGGCGAACAGCGCGTCCTCCGCGCCGAGCACCTGCACGGTGCCGGAAGGCTTCTTCGCGAGCGGCTCCAGCCCGCCGGCGAGCGCGATGAGCCGCGCCGCGAGCTCCGGCCCGGCCATCTCGACGAGGTTCGGCGCGACCGCGGGCGCGGTCCGGTCGATGGTCTCCGCGAGCGCGTCGCGCTCGGCCGCCAAGTCGACGACCCGCGCCGCGAGCGACACGGCCCGGCGCTCCAGTTCGCCCTCGGGCTTGCGGGCCGCCACGGCGCGGGCGCCCTCGATCCCCGGCTCGGCGTCGTCGAACAGGCTCCCCGCCCACTCGGCGGCGCGCTCGGCCAGCTCGTTGGCCGTGCGCTCGGAGTCCTCCATCGCCCGCACGGAGTGGATCAGCTGCTGGTCGTCGGCGCGCTCGCGCTCGCGGACCGTCGCGCGCGTCGCCGTCACGGTCGCCTCGCGGAGTCGGTCGTAGTAGTCGTCGGTCGAGTCGGCGAACCCGGCGTCGACGGCGAGCGTCGGCCAGTCTCGGGGCTCGTCGGTTTCGCCGTCCGCGATTCGGTCGCGGGCGGCGTCGACCGCGTCGCGTCCGGCGGCCTCGTCCGCGTCGCGGCCCGCGAACCAGCCCGCGTCGGCGTCGGTGTCGGTCATTAACGGCGGCTACTCGTTCCCGTCGTATAGGCGTTCCCGAACGGTCGCGGGCGCTTCGCGACCCCGACGGCGCCTCACTCGGCGGCCGCCGCGTCGCCGGCCGCGCCCTCGCCCGCGTCGAGCGTCTCCTCGTCCTCGTCGGACCGGAGCGCGGCGAGGAAGCCGCCCGGATCGGAGCACACGTCGGCGACCGTCGCGCCCGCGAGCGCGCCGAGGGCGCCGCCGCTGGACGCGGCCTGTCGACCGATCAGCCCGCCGATCGCGGCGCCGACGGCGGCGCCGACCGCGGCCAGTGCCGCCCGAGAGAGCGCGCGTCGAATGCGTGAAGCCATGCCGGATACGTCTCGGTCTGATTACAAAAAACCCCACACGTTTCCGTTCGGTTACAAAAAAGCCGCCGGCCGTCGGCCGTCCTCACCGTCGCGCGCGTCTCCCGCTCACTGTAGGCGCTTCGTCGTCTCCACGAGGGGGTGGCGCGCGTAGTCGACGATCTCGATGTCGGTGATGTCGCTCAGTCCCTCCTTCTCGGCGGTCTTGGCCATCCCGAGGTCGACCGCGCGCTCCGGGACGATCACGTACGCCTCCATCGTCTCGATGCCCGCCTCGTGGGCGGCCATCACCCGGTGGTGACCGTCTGCGAGGTGGAGGGTGCCGTCGTTGTCGATGACGACGAGCGGCTCCGCGAGCCCGCGTTCGAGCTCGTACTGGCGGCCCTCCAGCTCGTCTGCGTACACCCGCGCCTGCGTCGGGATGAGATCGGTGAGGTGCACCTCGCGGCGCTCCTCGGTGAGGCTCACGCCGTGGATCTGTTCGAGCGTCCGCATCAGCTTCCCGACCTTGCTCGGCGTGGCGCGTTCGATCTGCGAACGGACCACGTCCGTGTTCGAGATGATCCCCACGAGGTTGTCGGCGTCGTCGACCACGGGGAGCCGCTGGATCCCGGACCGGAGGATGACCCGGGCGGCGTCGGTCACCTTCATGTCCGGGTGCGCGACGATGAGGTCGTCGGACATCACGGTGAAGACGGGCGCCTCGTCGTCTGCGAGCAGCAGGTCGGCGGCCGAGACGAACCCCTCGACCGTCCGGCCCTGCGTGACGGGGAACCCGTTGTGGCCGTCGCTCTCGACCATCCGCCGCGCGACGTCGTCGACCGTCTCCTCGGGACTGACGGTCTCGACGTCGCGGGTCATGTACTCGCCGACGGTCGGTTTCCCGCTCATCGTGCGCCGTTAGTCCCGGCGGAATAAAAAGGGGGCGGGGCGCGCTCTCTCCGGAAGCGGTGCTGCGGGCGCTCATCCGCGAGTCGACGACCCGCGCCCGCTCCAGCGGTCGCCGAGAGCGACGGGTGAGATACAGAAGCAGCGTGGGGGCGGCGGTTGCGAGCGCGGACGCCGCCCAGTCGGCCGTCGGACGCGGTCCCGAGGCGGTCCTACTGCGGGCTCGGGCTGGAGGGACCGGAGACGCTCCCCTCCTTCAGGGCCGAGCCGGTGATCGACTTGAGCCGGGAGACGAGCGAGTCCTTCTCGGCCTCGCCCTCCAGCGCGATGTCGAGCACCTCGCTGATGTGCGAGACCGGGATGATCTCGATCATCTCCTCGTACTCGTCTTCGATCATCACGTCCTGCTCGTTCGCCTGCGGGATGATGACGCGGGTGCAGCCGGCCTTCGCGGCTGCCTCGATCTTGTGCGTGACGCCGCCGACGGGGAGCACGTCGCCCCGCACCGACAGCGACCCGGTCATCGCGAGGCTCTGGTCGACGCCGACGTCCTCCAGCGCGGAGATGACGGCGGTCGCGACCGTGATGGACGCGCTATCCCCGTCGACGCCCTGCTGGCCCGCCTGCACGAACTGGATGTGGATGTCCATCTCCGAGATGTTCTCGTCGGAGAACTTCTTGATGATCGCGGAGACGTTCGACACCGACTCCTGGGCCATCTCCTTCAGTTGGCCCGTGGCGATCACTTCGCCGGGGCCCTGCGAGGGGGCGACCTCGGCCATCACCGGGAGCATGATCCCGGAGTCCTCGCCCATCACGGCGAGCCCGTTGACGCGGCCCACGACGTACCCCTCGGAGACCTGCAGCTCGTAGTCCTTCCGCCGCTCGATGAAGTCGTCCGCGAGCTGCTGCTCGATGGAGCGCGAGCGCCCCTTCGCCTGCAGCACGTGGTCGCGGGTGGTCATCTCGGCGTCCTCGCCGCGCGCGATGTCGCCGGCGACGCGGACCATCCCGCCGAGGTTCCGCATCTTCAGCGTGAGGTGGCCCTTCCGGCCGGAGCGGCGCTTGGCTTCGAGGATGATCTCCTCGACGGCCTCTGCCGAGAACTCCGGCAGGCGGCCGTCCTTCGCGACCTCCTGGGCGATGAACCGGACGTACTTCCGGCGCATCTCCGGGGTGTCCTCGATGGTGTCCTCCATGTACACCTCGTAGCCGTACCCCTTGATGCGGCTCCGGAGCGCCGGGTGCATGTTCTCCATCGCGTCGAGGTTCCCCGCCGCGATCATGACGAAGTCGGTCGGGACGGGCTCGGTCTGGACCATCGCGCCCGAGGAGCGCTCGGACTGGCCCGTGATCGAGAACTCGCCCTCCTGGATCGCCGTCATGAGGTGCTGCTGGCTGCGGATGTCGAGCGTGTTGATCTCGTCGATGAACAGCACGCCCTTGTTTGCCTTGTGGATGGCGCCCGCCTCGACGCGGTCGTGGCTGGGCGTCTCCATCCCGCCGGACTGGAACGGGTCGTGCCGGACGTCGCCGAGCAGTGCGCCGGCGTGCGCGCCGGTCGCGTCGCGGAACGGCGCCGTCTTCGTGTCGCCGTTGTTCACCAGCAGGTTCGGGATCATCGCGTCGGAGCCGCGGTTGAGGTAGCGGAAGACGAGGTAGACGACCCCGGCCGCGATGATGCCGACGAGGATCTGGCCGACGATGATGAGCGCGTAGCCCAGCACGACGGCGATGATGATCCACATCAGCAGCGACCGCATCTGGTTGCGCTTGCGCGCCTCCTCGCGGTGCGCGTCGACGATCTGGTCGCCCTTCCCCGCCGGCACGGTCCGGACCTTCGGCTTGTTGCCGTCGTCCGGGTTGTGATAGACGAGGACGTCCTGCAGCTCCTCCTTCGGGAGCAGCTCCGACATCGCCTTCGCGAGCATCGACTTCCCCGTCCCGGGCGAGCCGATCATCATCACGTGGCGGCGCTGCTTCGCCGCCTTGATGATCACGTCGCGGGCGTGCTCCTGCCCGATCACCTGGTCGACGAGCCGATCGGGAATCTCGAGTTCGGCGGTGGTGTCGATCTTGAGCCCGCCGAGGAGGTCGTCCTCGTCCGGGTCCTCATCGATCTCGGCACCCTCGACCTCGACGGAGCTCCCGAGCTCGTCGATGTCGCCGTTCTCGGTCTCTTCGGTGACACCCTCGGGGGTGACGCCGTTCTCGTCCCCGCGGCCCACGCCGGCGCCGTCCGGGACGGGATCGTCGACGACGATCCCGTCGTCCCAGACCTCGTCCGGCTCCTCGCCGGGCGCCGACTCCTCGGCCTCGCCGGCCTCGTCCGGCGCGCGCGCGCCGTCGTCGGGAGCGACGTCGTCGGGGGCGTCCTCGCCGTTCCCCGCCGGATCCGAGCCCTCCGAGCCCGTCTCGTCGGGCTCCTCGGGGTCGTCGGTCGGCGGGTCGTTCGCGTCCTTTTCGTTGCTCATAGAATCGGGTATCGCTAGTAAAAACGAAGGGTCGGCTACTGATATACTTTCTCCCCGCAGCGGGTTCGCCGGGATCCAGCGAAACGCCGCTGAGAGCGGGTATGGACACCGATATTGCCGTTCGAGCAGTCCCGCGGGGTTTATAAATAGTGGCCGCCCAACGTGAACCCATGCGCGGGTTCTACATCGGGCGGTATCAGCCGTTTCACGACGGCCACCGGCACATGGTCGAGGAGATCGCCGGGGAGGTCGACGAGCTCGTCTTAGGGATCGGCTCCGCCGGCGACTCCCACACCACCCGGAACCCGTTCACGGCCGGCGAGCGCGTGATGATGGTGACGAAGGCGGTGGAACACCTCGACGTCACCACCTACGTCGTTCCCATCGAGGACCTCGACCGCAACTCGGTCTGGGTGAGCCACGTCCAGAGCATGACTCCGCGGTTCGACGTGGCCTACTCGAACAACCCCCTCGTCGTCCGTTTGTTCGAGGAGGCCGGCGTCGAGGTGCGCGGCTCCCCCATGTTCCGCCGCGACGTCCTGGAGGGGACGGAGCTGCGCGAGCGGATGATCCACGGCCACGACTGGCAGGCGCTCGTCCCGGAGACCGTGATCGACGTGATCGAGGAGGTCGACGGCGTCGAGCGCATCCGCCGGATCGCCGAGACCGACACGAACGGCGAGCCGCCGATGGACGCGTAGTCGCCGCCGTCCGACTCCCCCGGAGGCGCAGTCGCCGCCTTTTAAGCGTCGGCCGCCCTGCGGATCGCTCATGATAACGCTCACGTCGGACTTCGGCTCGCCGTACCCGGCCGCGATGAAGGGGGTCGTCCGGCGCCACACGGACGCCGAGATGATCGACGTCGCTCACGACCTCCCGCGCGGGGACCCGCGGGCGGCCGCCTTCTGGCTGCGCTTCGTCCTCCCGGAGTTCCCGCCCGCCGTCCACTGCGCCGTCGTCGACCCGGGCGTCGGCACCGACCGCGACGCGCTCGTCGTCCGCGCCGGCGCGCACGTCCTCGTCGCGCCCGACAACGGGCTCGCGATGCCGCCGGCGCGGGCGCTCGCGGGAGGGGACGCGGGGGCCGAGACCGAGGCGTTCGTCGTCGACGTCGAGGAGCCCGCGAGCCAGACGTTCCACGGCCGCGACGTGTTCGCGCCGGTGGCGGCGCGGATCCGCGCGGCGCTCGACGGTGGGCCGGCGGCCGCGGGGCCCGAGGGGGTCGCGGCCGCGCTCGACGCGATGGACGAACTCTCGCCCGCGGCCGACCCCGTCGACATCGCGTTCCCCGAGCCGACCGTCGAGCGCGACGACGACGGCGACCCCGTCGCCGTCGACGGCGAGGTGCTCGTGATCGACCGGTTCGGCAACGTCGTCACGAACGTCCCGGGCGAGCTGGTCCGCGGCAGCGACTGGATCCGCGTCGACGGCGAGCTCACGCCGGTCGCGGAGACGTTCGGCGCGGTCGAACCCGGCGACCGGCTTGTCACCGTCGGGAGCCACGGCTACGTGGAGTGCGACGTCAACGACGGCCGCGGCGACGGCGCGTTCGACCTGCGGCCGGGCGACGAGGTGCGGCTGGTCGGCGACAACGTGAGTATTTAAATAGTCGCGGGGAACGCGGAGCGGCCGAGACCGGCCTACAGCTCCACGCCGGAGGGGATCAGGCTCTCGCTGCGGAGGAGATTCCCCTCGTGGTCGTACACGAGGAACGTGTCCTTGTCGTAGGCGACGAGCCGCTCGCCCTCGACGTCGATCTCGACCCGGTAGCGGGCGTCCTCGTCGCCGGCCGAGTCGCGCGCGGCGTGGATGAACGGGAGGACGTCCGTGGCGGTCTCGTTGAGCTCCAACACGAAGTCCCCGGTGTACCGGTTCGTCACGCCGACCACGCCCTCCGGGTCGGCGGCGTCCGAGAGCGGCTCTCGGAGCCGGAACGCCACGTCGACCTCGGCGGCCGCCAGCAGCTCTCCGTCCGTGTCCGAGAGCCGGTCGCGCAGGAGTCCCTCCGGCCCGTGGAAGTCGATCCGGACCAGGGGCGTCGCCCGGTCGTCGGCGTCGTCGCCGACGCCCTCGACGGTCAGTTCGAAGTAGTCACGCCGCATTGCCTGTTAGGTCCTTTGCGGTCGGCACCTATCAACGTAACGGGCGACGCCCGGAACGGACGGGTCAGACGGGGCGATCGCCGCGCGCTCGGATCGCGGGCACCCCCAGTCTCACGGCCGATACTCGCCCGGTGGAATTTAAACGGCCACGTCGCATACGCCCTCGTAACCGTATGGCGAGCGAGGCGAGCGAGGACGGCGGAGACCGCGTCGCGGCCCTCCGGCGACGGCTCTCGCGAACGCTGGAGATGCTGCGGGGGTCGGAGCTCGACGTCCGCCCCTTCCGCCCGGACGAGGACGGCCCGCTCGCCTCCTTCGCCGTGCCGGACGGCGAGCGCGAGGTCGACCGCTACTGGGTGAACGCCCCGTACGCGTACGTCGTCATCACCTACGACGAGGCCGAGAGCGAACACCGGTACTACGCGGTCGAGCCGGACCTCGACGAGTTCGAACGCGACCTCCTCGACCGCGTCGTCGACGACATCCGGGACCCCCTGCTCTACCGAGAGGGATCCGGCAAGACAGACGAGGAGACGCTCCGCGAGGAGCTGAAGGGGCTCTTGGAGGGGTACGGCGTCGACGCCGGGATGGCGACGTTCCACGCGCTCGCCTACTACCTCTACCGCGACTTCCGCGGCTACGGGAAGGTCGATCCGCTCCTGAACGACCGTCACATCGAGGATATCTCCTGTGACGGCTACGACCTCCCCATCTTCGTCTACCACGACGACTACACGGACATCGAGACGAACGTCTCGTTCCCGAAGGGGGAGCTCGACAACTACGTCATCCGACTGGCCCAGCAGTCCGGGCGCCACGTCTCCGTCGGCGACCCGATCGTGGGGACGACGCTGCCGGACGGCTCGCTCGCCGAGCTCTCGCTCGGGGAGGAGGTCACCCCCCGTGGCTCCGCGTTCACGATCCGGCAGTACGCCGAGGACCCGTTCACGCCGATCGACCTCGTGGAGTACGGCACGTTCTCGGTCGAACAGATGGCGTACTTCTGGCTCTGTATCGAGCACAACAAGAGCCTCATCTTCGCGGGCGGGACCGCTTCCGGAAAGACCACCTCGATGAACGCGGTGTCGATGTTCGTCCCGCCGCGCGCGAAGGTCCTCTCGATCGAGGACACCCGCGAGCTCTCCTTATACCACGACAACTGGCTCTCCTCTATCACCCGCGAACAGCGGTACGAAGGGGCCGACATCGACATGTACGACCTGCTCCGCTCGGCGCTGCGCCACCGCCCGGAGTATATCATCGTCGGCGAGGTGCGCGGCGACGAGGCGATCACCCTGTTCCAGGCGATGAACACCGGTCACACCACCTTCTCGACGATGCACGCCGACTCGATCGAGACGGTGATCAACCGGCTGGAGAACGAGCCGATCAACGTGCCGCGCGCGATGGTGCAGTCGCTCGACATGCTCTCGATCCAGACGCTGACGCGCTCGGGCGACCAGCGCGTCCGACGCGCGAAGACGATCGGCGAGATCGGCGGCATCGACCAGCGCACCGGCGAGCTCGACTACTCGTCCGCGTTCGAGTGGGACGCCGAGAGCGACGAGTTCCGCCGCAACGACTCGTCGCTCATGGACGAGATCGCCGACGAGCGCGGCTGGTCCCGCTCCGAGCTGCTCCGCGAGATCCGGCGCCGCGAGCGCTTCTTAGAGCTGCTCCGCGGGCTCGGCATCACCGACTACCGGACGTTCACGGCCCTCGTCAACGAGTACTACGCCGACCCCGAGCGCGTGATGGACCGGCTCGAAGCGCGGGCGGCCGACGCCGACGGCGTCGAGGTCCCGGCGGAGGAGCCCACGCCGGGCGACGGGGCCGACGGGTCGGGCCCGACCCGCGGTGAGGCGGCCTCGTCGGGGGCCGGAGAGACGCCGGAATGATCGCCTCGATCCCTCTCTTCGCCGCGCTCGGGCTCTGTCTGGCGCTGTTGCTGCCGGCCGTCTCCGACCGCGCCGACCTGCTGGTCACCCGGATCGCGCTGTCGCTGTTCGGGGACTACGTCGCCGAGGACGACTCCCGGCGACGGCGCCAGCGCGACCTGTTGCACGCCGCCCACGTCGACGCCACCCACCGGGCGTACGCCTCGCGGACCCTGCTGTACGCCGGCGTCCTCGGCGTCGCGGGCAGCGTTCTCGGCGTGTACGCGGCCGGCGCGCTCCTCTCCGCGCTCGACGTCGGCGAGGCGGCGATCCGCGCGTTCCTCCCGGCCGCGCTCTCCTTCCTCGCCGGGCTCGCGGGGCTCGCGTCGCTCTCCCTCCCGCGGCTGTTCCTCCTCCTGACGTTCGCCTCGGCGACGCTCGGCTCCGCGCTCGCGGCCGGGACGTACTACGGGCGATGGGAGCTGCTGAGCCAGCGCGCGCACGCCAGGGCGGCCGAGATCGACGCCACCCTCCCGCGGACGGTCGCGTTCATGTACGCGCTCTCGCGGTCGGGGATGGCGTTCCCGCGGGTGATGGACACCCTCGCGGAGAACGAGGCGGTGTACGGCGAGGCGGCCACGGAGCTGTCGGTCGCCGTCCGCGACATGAACGCCTTCGGCACGGACGCGCTGACCGCGCTCCAGCGCACCGCGCGTCGGACGCCGAGCGACGACCTGGCCGACTTCTCGGAGAACCTCGCCTCGGTCCTCGGCACCGGCCAGTCGATCTCGACGTTCCTCGCCGACCAGTACGAGCTGTACCAGGAGGAGGCCGAGTCGAAACAGGAGCGCTACCTCGATCTGCTCTCGACGTTCGCGGAGGCGTACGTCACGGCGCTGGTCGCCGGCCCGCTCTTTTTTATCACCATCCTCGTCGTCATCGGGCTCGTCCTGGAGGACACGCTCCCGCTGCTCCGCGTCGTCGTCTACCTCGGCGTCCCGCTCGCGACGTTCGGGTTCGTCGTCTACGTCGACAGCGTGACGCAGGGGGTCGGCGGGACGGAGAGCGTCGACCTCTCCGAGGCGGCCGACGACGAGACGGGCAGCGGGAGAGGCGAGAGAGCGGGCGGCTCGACCGGCGACGCCCCGGGCGTCGCGGCCGACGGGGGCGTCGCGGACGGGACCCGCCGAGACCGCTGGACCGCCAGCCGGGAGCGGCTCCGGGCGTACGACCGGGTCCGGCGGCTGCGCCGCTGGGCCGCGTCGCCGGTCGAGAACGCGGTTCGGGCCCCGGCGACGTCGTTCCTCGCGACCGTGCCGCGCGCGCTCCTCGGCCTGCTCGTCTTCGCCTTCCCGGTCACGCTCGGCCCGGCGACCGAGATGGTCGCGCAGGTGGAGACCCCAGTCGTCGTCGCGACGGCGCTCGTCCTCGCGGTCTACGCGGTCGTCTACGAGGTCGGGAAGCGCCGCACCCGCCGGGTCGAGTCGTCCGTGCCGGACTTCCTCGACCGGCTCGCGAGCGTCAACGAGGCCGGCACCTCCGTCGTCGGCAGCGTCAGGCGGGTCGCCGACTCCAACCTGGAGGCGCTGACGGCCGACCTGAAGCGCACCCGACGCGACATCGACTGGGGCGCCGACGTGAGCACCGCGCTCCGCCGGCTGGAGCGCCGGGTCCGGTCGCCGATGACCTCCCGGGCGGTGGCGCTCGTGACGAACGCGATGCACGCCAGCGGCGACATCGGTCCCGTGCTCCGGATCGCGGCCGACGAGTCGCGCGCGACGTGGTCGCTCCGCAGGGAGCGCCGGCAGGTGATGTTGACGTACCTCATCGTGATCTACATCTCCTTCCTCGTCTTCCTCGGGATCATCGCCTCCCTGTCCGTCTCCTTCATCCCGGCCATCGAGCAGGCCGCCATCCCGAGCGCCGGGGGCGACACCGGCGGCGTCCCCGGCGCGCCCGGCGGCCCCTCCGGGATCACCGAGGGGCTCGGCGATATCGACGCGTCCGCCTACGAGCAGCTGTTCTTCCACGCCGCGTCCGTGCAGGCCGTTTGCTCCGGGCTCGTCGCCGGCCAGCTCGGCGAGGGGTCGGTGGCGGACGGCGCGAAACACGTGGTCGTCCTCCTCGCGTTGACGCTCCTCACCTTCGCCGTCATCGACCTGGTGTGACGGCGCGCGCGGCTCGGGAACCGCCGTCGCGGGTCTCACCGGTCCGCCGCGGTCGCCGTCCACCGGAGCTATGTCGCTCGGCGCCGACCGTCCGGCATGGAGTCGGACCCGCAGACGACGTACGACCGCATCGCCGCGCACTTCGCGAAGACCCGCGAGCACGCGTGGCCCGAGGTCGAGTCGTTCTTGCAGGAGCGGTCGGCGGAACGCGCGCTCGACGTCGGCTGCGGGAACGGGCGCCACGCGGAGCCGCTCGCGGAGCGCGCCGAGTCGGTCGTCGGCGTCGACCTGAGCCGCGAACTCCTGCGCGAAGCGACGGCTCGCGCCCGCGAGCGCGGCTACGCCCGGTCGTTCGACCCGGTCCACGGCGACGCCGCCGCCCTCCCGGTCGCCGACGACGCGGTCGGGCTCGCGGTCTACGTCGCCGCGCTCCACCACCTCTCGCCGCGCGCCGCCCGCGTGCAGAGCCTCGACGAGCTCGCACGGGTCCTCGCGCCCGGCGGCACCGCGCTCGTGAGCGCGTGGAGCACCGCCCACGACCGCTTCGACCGGGAGGCGGGGTTCGACACGACCGTCGACTGGACGCTTCCCGACGGCGAGGTCGTCCCCCGTTATTACCACATCTACTCGCCCAGCGAGTTCGAGCGCGACCTCGCCGAGAGCGCCCTCGATCCCGTCGATTTCGACGTCTCCAGCGGGAACTGCTACGCTGTGGTCGCCGCGCCTGACAGCTGATTATCAGTGGCGATACCGGCGTGGGAGCATTGAAGGGACCCCGCCGACCCCGTCGAGGTAATGAGTTCGAGTCGGCTTGAGCGCCTCATGCGTCGGGCGACGCCCGAGCCCGTCGTCCGGAGTTACCTCGCGAAGTTCCTCGTCGCCGTCCTCCTCATCGTCGCCGGTATCGGCGGCGTGGGCGCGATCACGTACGCGGAGACCACTGACCACCTCGAATCGACCGCCAGGGAGGACTACACCGCCGTGGCCGAGCTGAGCGCGACGGAGCTCGACCGGTGGACCACCGAGCGTCGGGCGACCGCCGCCGGAATCGCCGACAGCAACGCGTTCTCGCGAAGCGCGGCCGGAGTCGAGAACTACCTCTCCGGGCAGCTGTCCCTGATCGCGGACGAGGTCGTCGCCCTCCACTTCGTCGAGCGGACGAGCGGCGAGGTCATCGCGTCCAGTCAGACGGGCGAGGAGGGAGTCGACCGCGGCGAGACCGTCACGTCGAGGGAGTGGTTCGACGACAACCTGTTGCTCGGCGATCAGGTGTTCACCTCGCCGATGTACGAGGTCGACGGCGAGCGACGGGTCGCGTACGTCGCTCACACGCCGCTCAGTGAATACGTGGTTATGGAAGTCGCAATCGCGCCGGTCGTGGCCGACTTCCGGCAGCCGACGGCGAGCGCGTTCACCACGGTCGTCCACGCCGACGGGACGATCGGCGCCAGCGACCGCGACGGAGTCACCGGCGAGCGGTACGAGGAGGGCGCGGTCCTCGACGCGATGTCCGACGGCGAAGCGGCCGTGGGGCACGTCGCGGCGACGACGTTCGGCTTCGACCGGGACGCCGAGTACTTCGTCGCGTACGCTCCGGTCCCCTCCGAGGGGTGGCACGTCGCCGTTCACGTCCCGCTCTCGGAGGCGTACGCGCTCTCCGGAGTGATCGGTCGGAACCTGCTGCTCATCGTCGGCGTCGCGGTCGTCGGGCTCGGGCTGCTCGGCGCGACGCTCGGGCGCGGCACGGTCGCGGAGCTGAACCGGCTCACCCGGAAGGCGCGGGCGCTGGAGGCCGGCGACCTCGACGTCGAGTTCGGCACCGAGCGCCGCGACGAGTTCGGCGACCTCCACGGCGCGTTCTCGACGATGCGCGACTCGCTCGGCGAGCAGATCGAGTCGGCCGAGACGCAGCGGCGGCGCGCCGAGGAAGCAAAGGCCGAGAGCGAGGCGTTCGCGGAGCGGCTGGAGGCGCGGGCGACGACGTTCGGCGCGACGATGAACGACTGCGCCGACGGCGACCTCACGGCTCGGCTCGACGTCGAACCCGACGACCCGGACGCGCTCGCCGACATCGCCGCCGGGTTCAACGGCGCGATGGACGAGCTGGAGGCCGCGATCGCGGAGGTCGACGCCTTCGCCGCGCAGGTCGCCGAGCGCAGCGAAGCGGTCACCGACGGCGCCGACGAGGTCGCGGCGGCGGGGCGGGAGACGAGCGACGCCGTCGACGAGATATCCGCCGGCGCGGAGCGGCAGAGCCGGCGGCTGTCCGAGGTCGCCGGCGAGATGGAGGACATGTCCGCGACCGTCGAGGAGGTCGCCGCCTCGGCCGACGAGGTCGCGACCACCTCCCGCGAGGCGAAGGCGGTCACCGAGGAGGGCCGCGAGGCCACGACCGCGGCGGTCGACGAACTGCACGACGTCGAGTCGCGCTCGGCGTCGGCGACCGAGACCATCGAGCGGCTTGAGGCGGAGATGGCCGAGGTGGACGCGATCGTCGAGACGATCTCGGAGATCGCCGATCAGACGAACCTGCTGGCGCTGAACGCCTCGATCGAGGCGGCGCGGGCGGGCGAGGCGGGCTCCGGGTTCGCCGTCGTCGCCGAGGAGGTGAAATCGCTCGCGGAGGAGACCCAGTCGTCCGCCGCCGAGGTCGAGGCGCTGATCGAGGGGCTGCGCGAGCGCACCGACGAGAGCGTCGCGGAGATGGCGCGGATCCGCGAGGGGGTCGACGCCGGCGTCGACACCGTCGAGACCGCCGACGACGCCCTGAGCGAGGTCGCCGAGCGGGTAGCCGAGGCCGACGACGGCGTCCAGGAGATCTCCGGAGCGATGGACGCGCAGGCGTCGTCGGTGAACGCGGTGACCGGCGCCGTCGACGACCTGGCCGGCGTGAGCCAGCAGACCACCGCGGAGGCGACCACGGTCGCCTCGACCGCAGAGGAACAGGCCGCCAGCCTGGGCGAGGTCTCCGACCAGGCCCACGCGCTCACCGAGCGCGCGAGGAACCTGCGTCGGCTGACCGAGGGGTTCGAGGTGAACGCCGGGCGAGCGGTCGGTGGCGGGAGGGACCTCGGCGGGCTCGGAGAAACGGAGGCTGACGGCGACGACGCCGACACCGGCCTCAATTTCGGCTCGAACGACGCTGAGGGCTCGATGAGCGCCGACGGCGGAGTCGACCGGGAGCCGGACGCGGGGCCCGTCGACGAGTCGTCGGACGCGGAAAAGTAGCCGCGCCGCCTCCCGCGGCGGTCGGGTCGCGACCTCAGTCGGCCACGGTCTCGTGGCCGGTCTGCGCGTCGTCCGCGAGCGGCGTCACGACCTTGTACGCCGCGTAGAGGCCGAGCACCGCGACCCCGGCCAGCACGACGCCGGTCCGGATCTGCGGCGAGATCAGCGGCGTCGCCACGACTTCGCCCGCGTCGTTGGTCATCGGGACCGGGCTGTACGGCTGTCCGGCGAGGATCTCTAGGATCCCCATGCCGACCAGTCCGAGCAGCATCAGTCCCGCACTCAGCGCCATCGCCGCCTTGTCGATGATGTTCGTCATTTGGTGTCACCTCTTAACCGAGCAGGTAGCGGAGCTTCGGGTGCGCCTGCACGAACGATAGCTTCTCGATGACTGCGTCGAGGCCGTAGTACCGACCGGCTGACAGCATGATCATGGTGACGAACAGCAAGAGCCCCATGAAGTCGCTGTTGACCAGCCCGTGGCCGAAGCCGGCGTTACCGACCCAGAACAGGGTCATGAAGATGACTCCGCCGAAGGCGGCGAGCCGGGTGAACGCCCCCGCGATCAGCGCGAGGCCGATCAGAGTCTCGAACAGCGGGACCCCTGGCTCGATAAGCCACGCGAGGTTGTTCCCCATCCAGACGGGGATCCCGCCGAGCGCCGTGCCCGTCATCCCATTCATGTACGCCGGTCCGGAGGTAAACGCGAACCCGCTCTCGATGATCTTCGTGATCCCGGCGTGGAAGAACCACCAGCCGGTGACGACGCGCAGGAAGGCGATCCAGTACGCCGCCCACGGGCCGTCAAGCGCGAACTCGACCTCGTCGACCAGGGGATTGCTCGATTGGTATGACATCGTGTTCACCTCACGGGTGAACGTTGGCCACCCACCCGTATATGTACACGACCGCCTTCTAAACGGCTGAAAAGCGTTCTAAGCGTACGGGAACGGCCCGCGATACTGTGGCACTTTAAATACGTCTCCGGCCGCTCGGAGGGTCTTGCCATCCCGACCGACCGGTCGGCCGTCGGAAACACGGAACGTTTATTGGATTCGTTGGGCCTACGTCTACACGCGTCGACGACGGACGCATCCGTGCGCGCCGGTGGTCTAGTGGTAGGACCTGAGCCTTCCAAGCTCATGGCCCGGGTTCAAATCCCGGCCGGCGCACTCCCTTCGGTCGTGCGCCGGCCGACCTCCCGCTCGCTCGCTACGCTCGCTCGCGGGAGTCCCGGCCGGCGATTTTCCTCGCTTCGCTCGGAAAATACTGAGAAGGGTTTTGGATCCAATCAGTCGCGCGCAACGAGCGACGCGAGCGAGCACGTTTGATTCTCCAGTCGGCGAATCTCTGGAAGGTCCGTATTAGTCGTCGAACCTGTCGCTCCGCCCGGCTCGTGACCGCCGCCTATAGACTCGCCCCGCCGTCGACCCACACCGTCTCACCCGTCACGTAACTCGCGCCCTCGGAGGCGAGGTAGAGGTACGCGTCGCGCAGGTCCGCGGGGATACCGGCTCTGGAGGGGAGACCGTCGGACTCCTCGATAGCGCCCCTCGCCTCGTCGGCCCACCCCTCTCGGATCTCGGTTGCGATCGGTCCGGGAGCGACCGCGTTCACCCGGACTCCGTGTTCGTCGAGTTCGAGCGCCGCGCTCCGGGTGAGCATCTGGACCCCGCCCTTCGTCGCGGCGTAGTGGGAGTGATCCTGCTCCGCGCGCTCGGCCGTCGTCGACGACGTGTTCACGATCGCGCCCTCGACGCCGCGGTCGATCATGTCCTTCGCGGCCAGCTGCGTGCCGAAGAAGGTGCCCCTGAGGTTGACGCCGTGAACGTAATCGAAGTCCTCGGGCTCGACGTCGAGGAACTCGAGGCTCCGGTGGACGCCCGCGTTGTTCACCATCACGTCGACCCCGCCGAACTCGCGGGCCGCCTCGATCACCGACTCGATCTGACTCGGCTCCGAGGCGTCGGTCTCGACGAAGACGGCGGTCCCGCCGCGCTCCTCGACGACCTCGTGCGTGGGGGTCTCGGCGCTGACGTCCTTCGGTTCCGCCCGGATGTCGGCGTTGATCACGGTCGCGCCCGCGTCGCCGAATCCGATCGCGACCGCGCGACCGATCCCGCTCGATCCGCCCGTGACCACGACCGTCTCGTCGGAGAAGTCCGCGCTGATGGTCCCCATACCGACGCTCGGACGCAGCGGATCAAAAAAGGTCGGTCTCGCGGTCCCGCGAGCCGGGTTGACCCGCCTCGGACTCCGATCCGGTTCGGTTCAGTCGTCGTCGGCCGCGGGCTGCTCTGCCTCCGAGTCGGCGCTCGCGTCGGTCCGCGGACCGCCGGCGTGGCCCTCGTGAGCGACCGCGGTCGCCAGTAGTTCGGGCGAGATCGCGGGCACGTCCTCCTCGGAAACGGGCCCGTCCCGCGCGATCTCCTCGGTGGAGCGGGGGAACTCGCGGAGGTCCTTATGTAGCGCGATCCCGGCCTTGGCGCCCTGCCCCAGCGCGACCGGCACCTGGTTGTGGCCGGGCGTCACGTCGCCGACGGCGTACACGCCGTCGACGCTCGTGCGGCCGTGGTCGTCGACGTCGATCTCGCCGCCCTCCGTGAGATCGCAGCCGAGTCCCTCGGCCAGTGCGGTGTTGTAGTCGGAGCCGTACATCGGGAAGCCGCCGCGGTACTCGCGGCGCGTCCCGTCTTCGAACTCCATCGCCTCCAGCCAGCCGGAGTCGGAATCGTTCTCGACGCCGGCCACGTCCTCGTGGACGATATCGACGGGGTGCGCCTCCAGCCGGGCCGCCGTCTCCTCGCTCCACGTCGGCTCCGCGCCCCGAGTCAGGAGGTCCACGTCGTCGGTCAGGTTCAGCATGATCATCGCGACGTGGGCGGCGGCCTCGCCGTGGCCCATCACGTACACCGGCTCGTCGACGAACATGTAGGCGTCGCAGTGGAGACACCAGTGGAGCCCCCTCGCGTTCCTGGGGAGCGGCGGGTCCGGGCGCTCGTCGGAGAAGCCGGTCGCGAGCACGACGCGGTCCGCGAGGAACTCGGCGTCGCTCGTCGTCAGCCGGAAGCGACCGTCCTCGGTCTCGGTCACGTCGGTGACGAAGCCGCGCTCGAAGGTTCCGCCGTACGACTCCACCTGCTCGCGGCCGGTCGCGAGGAACTCGTTGCCGGAGACGTCCTCGGTGACGCCGATCACGTTGTGCGTGTCGGCCATCATCGCCGCGCGGCCGCCGCCGCGGTCGATGAGCGCCGTCTCGTGTCCCAGGCGGGCCCCGTACAGGGCGGTCGTCAGTCCGGCCGGCCCCCCGCCGACGACCGCGATCTCGTACTCGTCGTCTACCGAACTCATTACCGGATCGTAGGCGACGCATCGGTTTAAATGGAGCCGTGATGTGCGCGAGTCGCGGCCAGCCCGGTAGGGACGGGATACCCGCCTCGGGTCCCCCGGTCCGGCGCACCCCCGGAAGCTTATTACGGTTCATCGCCTCGGCACTGCCAGTGCCCTCGCGTCTCGCCGCCGCCGTCGCGCTCCTCCTCGTCGGCGCGGTCGCCGACATCGCCTCCACGTACGTCGCGATCGGGGGCGGGCAGTACGTCGAAGGCTCCCCCGTCGGCAGCGCATTCATCGCCGCGTTCGGGCTCGTCCCCGGAATGCTCCTCACCAAGGCCGCCGGCATGCTCCTCATCGGGATCCCCGTCGCGGTCGCGGGCGGAACGCGGCGCCTCGTCGCAACGCTGATGTGCGCCGGTATCGGCCTGCTCTCGCTGGCGACCGCCGCGCGCAACGTCCTGCTCCTCCTCGGGCTCTGGCCGTGAGGCTCACTCACCTCTGTAGAGACGATCGGCGGTACGCTCCGGGAGCCCCGCCTCGGCGACCGCTTCGCGCACGCGGTCGATGTCGTACGCGACCCGTTTGAGGGTCACTTCGTCGGTGGCCGCGTCGAGCACGGCGTACCCGGCCTCCGGGTCGCCGTCGCGCGGCTGCCCGACGCTCCCGGGGTTGACGACGACGCCGCCCGCGACGGACCGCTTCCCCTGCACGTGCGTGTGGCCGAGGACGATTCCGTCGAACTCGCCCATGTGCCGGTCCAAATTCGGGAACTCCTCGGGATAGACGTAGGCGTCCTCGCGCTCGGCCGCGGGGTGCGAGTGGACGAGGAGGTATCGGCCGCCCGCGAACGTCTCAGCGCGGGGGAGCCCGCGGAGCCACGCGAGCCGGTCCTCGGAGAGCGACTCCTTCGCGTGTTCGAGCCCGGCCTCCGCCATGCGGTTGGCGCGGTAGCGCTCGGGAGTCTCGACCGTGCGGTCGTGGTTCCCGCGGACGGTCATGGCGGCGACCTCGCGCACGCGATCGACGCACTCTGCCGGCCACGGATTGTACCCGATCACGTCCCCGGCGCAGACGATCCGGTCGACCGCGGGCATGTCGTCGAGGACGGCTTCGAGCGCCGGGAGGTTCGCGTGGACGTCCGAGATGAGCCCCACTTTCATCGAATCGGGATTGGAGGGCGACGCCCGAATAGCTTCGGCCTATACGTCGCGGTATACGGGATTAAGTCTGAGAACATCGACGACGTCGATTGCTTATAAACCGCCGACTCCGGATCGGCGGTGAACATCTCCAAAGCCCCAGCCGCGAGGACGGCGCACGCTCGCTGCGCTCCTCGCTCAGTCGCTACCGCTCCTTCGCTGCGGTGCTTGGCGTCGCCTGCGCCGTCCTCGCGGCTGCCCCTTTGAGACCCACCCCGGCCGCACAGCACCGCAGCCTCATGCCTCCCCAGCCTCGTCGCTCGCGCTCTCCGAGCGCTCACCG
>NZ_CVRT01000147.1 GCF_001261915.1 Halorubrum sp. SD626R | reverse complement strand
CGACTTTCCCCCCCGCCTGTCCGAATCCGATCATTGCAAGTTTCATCGTGTGCTCCCTCCGCCTTTGAAATGAACAGAACGTGATGGCATACTTAATCCTTCGGTTGCCGTTACCATCGCTGATACTCGACTGAGTGACACGAACGACGACGCGCTCCCCGACCGGACCGCCGAACCGCCGCCCCGTCCTCCGATCGACCGCATCACTGGACCCCCAGATGCGCGCCGAGCGTGGTCAGCCCGTCCGGATCGACACCGAACGCGGCGACGTCGTTGTCGGCCGTCGTGTTATCGAACTGTAACGACCGGTACTGGTCGGGCCCCATCGGGAAGCCGGGGACGGCGCCGAGCACCGTCAGTCCGATCCGGGCGAGCGGCATCGGCAGCGGGACGATGGTGACGCCCTTCCGCTCGGCCTCGTAGACGAGGTCGGTCACCTGTCGGAGCGTCAGCGTCTCCGGGCCGCCGATCTCGTAGGTCTCGCCGACGTGCTCGTCGCCCTCCAGCGCCGCCACCAGCATCGGGACGAGGTCCTCGACGTGGATCGGCTGGAACCGGGTCTTCCCGCCGCCGGGCAGCGGGTACAGCGGGACGCCGGGCGCGAACATCCCCTTCAGCCGCTTCGTGAAGGAGACGAACTCCCCGCCCTCGCCGAAGACGACCGAGGGCCGGAAGATCGTCCAGTCGAGGCCGCTCTCGCGGACGATCTCCTCCGCCTGCCCCTTCGCGCGGATGTACGCCGTGTCGCCGCGGGGGTCGGCCCCGAGCGCGCTCAGCTGGAGGAACCCCTCGACGCCGGCCGCCGCGGCGGCCTCGACGAGGTTCTCCGTGCCGCCGCGGTGGATCCGGTCGTGCATCACGTTGCCGCCCTTCGGCTCGAACAGCGGCGAGAGCGCGACGAGGTTCACCACGGCGTCCTGCCCCTCGACGGCCCCGGCGATCGAGTCGTAGTCCGTGACGTCGCCCGTCGCGACATCGACGCCGTCCGGCGTCTCTCCCCCGGAACGGGAGAGGGCCGTCACGTCGTGGCCCCCGTCGGCGAGCGCGCGACAGAGGTACGACCCGATGAACCCGGTCCCGCCCGCTACCAATACCTTCATGCACGGCCTATCGCGAGGAACCCCCGTAAACCTACCGCGGCGTCAGACGCCACCGAGCGGAGCGGTGCCGCGGTTTCGAACGGGCGGCCGGCCTCGGTCGACCGCGGTGACCGGCATCGATCGACGGGGCGACCGTCCTCCCGCCGGATCCGCCTCCGCTCTCACTCCGATCCGTCGCCCGGCACGGTCAACACCGGGACCGGCGAGGTCCGGACCGTGCGCTCCGCGACGCTCCCGAGCAGGTAGCGCTCGACGCCGGTCAGCCCGCGGGTGCCCATGACGACGAGGTCGACGTCGCGGTCCGCGAGGTACGCCCGGATCCCGTTGACGGCCGACGATCCGACCTCGACGTGCTCGACCGTCTCCACGCCCGCCGCCTCGGCGACGGCGGCGGCCTCGGCGACCGCCTCCTCGGCCGCCGACACGAGCGCGTCGGTGCCCGAGTACGCCTCGGCCCCGACGCTCCCGACGTCGACGACGGAGAGGGCGTGAAGCGTCGCGCCGCTCCGCGCCGCCAGCGCGACGGCGCGGTCGACCGCGTCCCCGGCGCGTTCGCTCCCGTCGGTCGGCACGAGGACGTTCCGGTACGGGTACCGCGCCGGCTCGCCGTCCGGCCGGAGGCTGAGCACCGGGACCGTCGACCGGCGGACGACGCGCTCGGTCGTGCTCCCGAGGAGCAGTCGGTCGAGCCCCGTCCGTCCGCGCGTCGGCATCGCGACGAGATCGACCTCGCGCTCCGTCGCGTACGCGACGATCGTCTCCGCGACGCCGCCTTGGAGCACCGCCGTGACGGTCTCGACGCCGCGGTCCGCGGCCCGCTCCGCGGCCGCGTCGACGACGCCCTCGCCCTCCTCTTCGAGCACGTCGACCACGTCCCGGCCCACGCGCGTGACGCTGTCGTGGGTCGTGTCGGCGACGTTGAGGACGTGGAGCGTCGCGCCGTGGTCCGCCGCCAGGTCGAGGACGTGGTCGAGCGTCGCCTCCGCGCCCTCGCCGCCGTCGGTCGGGAACAGGATCCGGTCGAACATGGGCGGAGGGTCGCGGTCGACCGGTAAAAAACGTCCGCGCGATCCCGCATCCCGCCGCCCCACTCGCTCTCGCCGTCCCGCCGTTCCTACTCGCCGCCGCGCCCGTCGGCGTCGCCGGCGCCGCCGTGGCCCGCGTTCTCGTCGCTCGTATCCCCGTTATCCGCGCTCCCGTCGGTCGCGTCCCCGTTGCCCGGGCCCCCGTCGCCGCCGATCCGATCGATCCGCACCGTCGAGATCCGGGCGCCGTCGACCGCGGTGACCTCGAAGCGGTGCCCGCCGGCCTCGGCGACGTCACCCGATTCCGGCGTCCGGCCGAGCCGGTCCAACACGAGCCCGCCGAGCGTGTCGTAGCCGTTGCCCTCCAGATCTGTCCCGAGGGCGTCGTTGACGGCGGAGAGGGAGACGGAGCCGTCGGCCTCGTACGCGCCGCCCTCCCGGGCGCGGATCGTGTGCTCGCCGCGGCCGTCGTCGAACTCGTCGCGGAGGTCGCCGACGAGCGCCTCCGTCACGTCCTCGACGGTGACGATCCCCTCGAAGGCGCCCCACTCGTCGACGACGGCGGCCATCTGCCGGCGCTCCTCGCGGAACTGGACGAGGAGGTCGCCGACCGTCGTCGTCTCGGGCACGACGACGAGCTCCCGCGCGAGGTCGGCGGCCGTCGCCGACTCGTCGCCGGCCTCGCCGGCGCGCAGCACGTCCTTCACGTCGACGAAGCCGACCACCCGGTCGGCGTCCTCGTCGGCCACGACCGGGTAGCGGGTGTGCCCCGCCCGCAGCACCGTCTCGCGGATCTCCGAGAGCGTCCGGTCGGCGGCGAGCGTCACCACGTCCGGCCGCGGCACCATCACCTCGCGGACGACGGTGTCGTCGAGCTCGAAGACGCCCTCGATCATGTCGACCTCGGCGGGGTCGACGTGGCCGGCCTCGCCGGAGCGCGCGAGGACGCGCCGGATCTCCCGCTCGCCCATGGTCTCGTCGGTCTCCGAGGCCGGCGGGACCCCGATGGCGCGCGTGAAGGCGTTCGCCGCCCCGTTGAATACGACGATACCGGGCGAGAAGAGGTAGTAGGAGAGCTTCATCGGCGGGGCGAGCAGCAGCGCCATGCGCTCGGCCCGCGCGATGGCGATCGTCTTCGGCGCCAGCTCGCCGAACACCACGTGGAGGAACGTGATGACGCTGAACGCGATCGCGAACGCGACGAGGTGGACTACCCCCTCCGGGAGCACCGCGCCGAGCGCCGGCTCGATGAGCGCGGCCACCGCCGGCTCCCCGATCCAGCCGAGCCCGAGCGAGGCGAGCGTGATCCCGAGCTGGGTCGCCGCGAGGTAGTCGTCGAGGCTCCCCATCACGTCCTGGAGCGCCCCCGACCCGGCGCGGCCCTCCGCGGCGAGCCCCTCGACCGATGTCGACCGGACGCGGACGAACGCGAACTCCGACGCGACGAAGAAGCCGTTCAGGACGACCAACACCAGCGCGCCGGCCACCCGAGCGACCGAGAGCGCGACGGCTACCATCGGTGCCTCCGTGTCGGCCGCGGCGCGGGGGAGTCGCAGACCATGGCGGCGGTTCGCCGCCCCGACACTAAAAGGGGCGCGTCGCCTCGCGGTCTCGGAATCCGGACCGGGCCCGCCGAACCCGGACGGTTTATTCCCCGCCGCGTCCGAGCGCGACCATGCTGATCACGCTGGAGGGGCTCGACGGGAGCGGGAAGACGACGGTCTGGGAGGCGCTCCGCGAGCGCCGCCCCGACGCGACGTTCACCCGCGAGCCAACCGACAGCTGGTACGGCGAGGCGGTGGCCCGCTCGATCGCGGCCGACGACGCCGACCCGCTGGCGGAGCTGTTCTTGTACACCGCGGACCACGCGAACCACCTCTCCGAGACGGTCCGACCCGCGCTCGACGACGGCGACCTCGTCGTCTCCGACCGCTACTCCGACTCCCGGTTCGCCTATCAGGCCGCGACGCTCGACGCGAGCGACGTCGCCCTCGACGGGACCGACCCCCTCGAATACGTCAAGTCGGTCCACGCCCCCTTCTCGCGGCCGCCCGACGCGACGATATACCTCGACCTGGACGCCCGCACGGCCGCCGAGCGCGCGGGCCGCACGAACAAGTTCGAGCGGGACGGCTACCTCGCGGCGGTGCGGGACAACTACGAGCGCCTGATCGACGCGGAGCCGGAGCGGTTCGTGCGCGTGGACGCGACGCGACCGCCCGAGGACGTTACGGCCCGGGTCGCGGAGATCGTCGCCGACCTGGTCGACGCGTAGCTCGTCGCCGACGGGGTCGGGTTCGAGTCGCGCCTCCTACCGCGTGTCCGGCAGCTCGTACTCGTCCGGCGAGGGGACGTAGAGGTAGTCGATGGCCGCGCCGAGCACGACCGGGAGGAAGACGAGCAGCCCGAAGAGGACGGTCGTGCTGCCGAGGTTGACGCCGGCGCCGACGTTGAGCGCGCCGGTGAACACGAGCGTCGAGATCAGGAGGAGCATCGGCGTCAAGACGATCGTGTACACCACCGACCCCCACGACGTCGACAGGCGAAGCCGGAAGAAGCGGGTCGTCACCCCGGCGACGAGCGTGTGGAACGCCACCAGCGCGAGGAGGCTGACGAACCCGATCAGCGCGAGCATACCGTCGGTACGGGCTCCCGGCATTTGCCCCTATCGGCCGACGCGCATGACGGCCTAGGTAAAAACGGTCGCTCGCGGATCCGGTCAGAACGCGCCGTCGTTCCCCTGCTGGCGCGCCGCCGACAGGAGGCCGGCCACCGGGTCGACGTACTCGTAGCCGGGGATCACGCCCTGCACGTAGGTCCCCTCGACGAAGTCGATGAGCGCCCCCGCGTCGTCGACCCCGCGCCGCTCGTTGATATCCGTCAGCTCGAACTCGACGGCGATCTCGTCGTCCCCCGCGGTGACGACCGGGTCGAACTCGGCGTCGCCGCGCGTCACGCCGCCGACGTCGACGACGCGGAGCTCGAACGTCTCGATCCACCCCTCCTCGACCACGTCGGCGACCTCGTCGGCGGTCGCCGCCGAGAGCGTCGGCACCCGGACGGTCACCGCGAACCGGACGCGGCCGTCCGCGGCGGGCTCGGCGCGCACGCTCCCGTCGAACGCGGTCGTCTCCGAGGTCCAGGCGCCCGCCTCGTCGGCGGGTTCGAAGGAGCCGTGGTCCGCGAACGCGCGGCGGACCCGGTCGGGCAGCTCTGTCTCGCTCATACCCGGACGGAGGCGCGGCGCGACCAAAAGCGCGTTGCGTCACCGGTAGTGGCACGCCGGGCCGATACTGGTGCGCCTTTGTGTCCGGACGGCGAACGCGGCGTATGGCAGCGCAGTTCCGCTCGACCGAGGCGCTGATCGACGCGCTCGCGGACGCCTCGTTCGACCGACCCCCGGCCCTCGTCAGCAACGCTCACGTGACCGGACTCGGCGTCGCCCGCGCGCTCGACGCCCACGGCGTGCCCGTGATCGCGCTCGACCGCGCCGGCGACGGCGTCGGCGACGCGGCCGGCGCGGGCGACGGGAGCGGCTCGGTCCGTCACGACGGCCTCGCACCGCCCTCGGACGCGGTCGACTTCGCGGGCGCGGTCACCTATCCCCTCGACGACCTCGACGGGTTCCGCGACGACGTGGAGGCGGTCGTCGACGCCGCGGGCACCGAGGCGGTCGCGTTCGGCTGCATGGACGAGTGGGCGCTGGCGTACGCCGAGGCCGACCCCGACGGCGTCCGGCTCCCCTTCGCCGGGATCGACACGCTCGACGACGTGTTGAACAAGTCAGAGCTGTACGCGACCTGCGAGGCGCTCGGCGTGCCGTACCCCGAGACGTATCGGCTGGCGGAGACCGCCGAGGCGGCGACGCGGGAGCCCGACGCGACGCTCGACGGGGCCGTCGAGGCGCTCGGCTTCCCGCTGGTGGTGAAACCCGAGCTCAAGCGCGACTTCGAGGAGGCGTTCGGCACCAACGTGATCGAGGTCGCCGACCGCGGTGAGTTCGAGGACGTCGTCGCGGCCGCCTCCAACGCCGGGATCGCCGTGATGGCGCAGAAGCGCGTCGAGATCGCGACCGGGCGCGACCACTCGCTCGCGTCGTACGTGCCGCCCTCGGGGACCGACGACGCGCTCGGCGTCGTCGGCAACGCGGCGGTCCGGTACCCGCAGCAGTTCGGCACCTCCTGTCTGGTCGAGACGGCCGACGAGGCGGCGATCGAGGAGCGCGCGCTCGCGGTGCTCGACGACGCCGGCTACCACGGGATCAGCGAGTCGGAGTTCGTCTACGACGCCGCCCGCGAGGAGTTCCTCCTGCTCGACGTCAACACCCGCCCGTGGAAGTGGATCTCCATGCCGGTCGCCGCGGGGGCGAACCTCCCGATGGCGGCCTACGCCGCGGTCACCGACGCCGGCTACGAGTCGCCCGGGATCGAGCCGACGCGGTGGGTCTCCCTCCGCGACTACCTCTCGCTGCTCGCGGGCGACGACGCCTTCTGGGACCAGTTGTCGGCCGCCGACTGGCGGCGGCTCGTCTCCGGCGGCTTCGAGCGCGAGGGCGACCTGACGACCGGGGTCTATCGCCCCTCCGACCCCGGCCCGGCCGCGAAGCTGTTCGAGACCGAGTTCGTCGACCGGGAGTACTACTGCTCCTGTTGACGGGTCGGCGGCGCTGATCGCCCCGGGCGGCGCCCGGCCGGCTCACCCGACCACCAGCGGGAGGATCAGCCCGAGCAGTAGCGATGCGGCGAGCAGCAGCAGCGCGTAGAGCATGAAGCGGTCGGCCCCCTGCACGTGATCGCTTACCGAGCCGTGGCTCCTGTATCGAACGCTCAATTATGCGACCGATTTAAACGGGCCTCCGCCGGGACGGCGCGACTTACGACGACGACGGCGACATCTGGATGTTGAGGCTCTTCTGGACGAGCTGGGTGAACGCCATCGAGCAGAGGAAGTACCAGAGGATCCACACCTGGATCGGGCCGACGATCCCCGTGTCCCAGGTGACCTCGCCGGCGAGCGGCACGACGATCGCCTGCTGGGCGACCATCTCGTACTCGGCGGTCGAGCCGCGGTAGCCGATCACCCAGAACATCCAGAGGAACGCCGGGATGGTGAGGAACATGATCCACACCATCGGGCGGAACTGCTCTTTGAACATCCCGAGCTGGTCGCCCATCGCGTCCATCTGCTCCTCCTGGATGGCGTCGAGCGCGTCGTCGTCGTCGCGCTCCTTCGCCTCCTTGCGGCGCTCTTGAATGTCCTGCATCCGGTCCTGGTACTGGCTCATCTTCTCCATGTCCATGAGCCCCGCGCGCAGCAGCGTGGAGTACAGCCCGGTCCCGAGCGCGATCACCATGATGACGACGTAGAAGGGGACGACGTTCAGCAGGGGCCCGAGGACGACGTCGATCGTGCCCGCGATCGCGTCCCGGACGGGGCCGACGGCGTAGCCGACGAAGGCGCCGAGGGTCGCGACGGCGGCGACCTTGTCCCACTTCGTCCACGAGGTCGTCTCCGGGGTCTCGACGTCGCTTCCGCCGCTCCCGCCGTCCTCGCTCATGCCCGCCTCGATCTCGTCGGGGTCGGCGAGCGCGAAGCCGGACTCGCCGTCGTCGACGAGGATCTCCTTCTCGATGAGGCGGCCCCACTGGCCGCTGGTGATCTCGTCGCGGACGTCGACCCACTGGACCTCGCCGTCGGTGGCGCGGTCCAGGACGACCTCTAGGGCGTCCCGCATCTCGCCGTCCTCGCTGACGAGCGAGCGGACTCTCCGTTCGACCTTGCTCATTATCGGACGGTTGGCGGCCGACGGTTAAGAACCTTGTAGGATCGGCGGCGCGGATCGCCGCCGACGAGGCGCGACCTCCTGCGGCGAGAGCCGCGCCCCTACGTCTCGACGACGTCGCGGATCCGGCCGAAGACCTCGTCCGGCGTCGCCTCGCCGTCGACCTCGACGAGGACGCCCTCGTCGCGGAAGTGGTCGACCACGGGCTTGGTGTTGTCGTAGAACACCTGGAGGCGCTCGCGGGCGGTCTCCTCGGTGTCGTCCTCGCGCTGGATCAGCTCGCCGCCGCAGTCGTCACAGACGCCCGCCTCCTCGGGGGGTTGGAAGTCGACGTGGTAGTTGGCGCCGCAGTCGTCGCACACCCGGCGGCCGGTGAGCCGGTCGACGAGCACCTCCTCGTCGACGTCGAGGAGGACGACGGCGTCGAGGTCGGTGATCTCCGAGAGGTACTCGGCCTGGTCGAGGTTGCGCGGGTAGCCGTCGAGGACGAACCCGTCGGCGTCGTCGAGCGCGGCCCGGACGATCTCGTTGACGACCGGGTCGGGGACGAGCTCGCCCGCCTCCATGAACGAGCGCGGCGTGCCGTACTCCGTCTCCATGTCCTTGTTCGCGCGGAGCGCGTCGCCCGTCGTGACGTGCTCGACGCCGTACTCGTCCGCGAGCTTCGCGCTCTGCGTCCCCTTCCCGGCGCCGGGCGCCCCCAACAGAAGAATTCGGTGACCCATACCGGAGCGCTCGCCCGCCGCACGTAAAGGCTTGAAGATCCCGGCGAGCGAAGGGCGTCGGCTCCTCACTCCCTGTCGCTCTCGCCGTCGTCGTCCCCGCCGATCTCGCCGGCTTCGCCCTCGCTCCCCTCCTCGCCGCCCGCGTCCGCGTTCAGTCGGAGCCCCATCTCCAGCTCGAAGCTCTCGGCGTCGGAGGTCTCGAAGCCGATCTTCTTGTACAGCGAGACGGCCGCGCGGTTCCATCGCTCGACGGTGAGCCACACCTTCTCGACCCCCTCCGCCTGCCCGTGACCGAGCAGCCCGCGGATGAGGTGAGTGCCGATCCCGGCGCGCTGGTACTCCTGATGGACGAAGATCGCCAGCTCGTAGGCGTCGCCGTCGGGCACCAGCGTCGCGTGCCCGGCGACCTCGTCCCCGCACCACGCGATCACGTTGTAGCAGTCGCCGCCGAGGATCGCGTCCAGCCACTCGCGGATGCGCTTCTCCCCGCCCGGCGGGATCCCCTGCGCGCGGTCGGACGGATCGAAGTCGTCGTACATCCCGACGAGCGACTCGTAGGCCGCGTTGCCGCCGTCGTACGGTCGGATCTCGACGGTCCGGCCCTCCCGGTCGGTGAACTCGGTGGGGGGGATCGGGAACGCGTCGGCGACGGCGTCCGGGTAGCGTCGGTCGCTCATCTGACCAGCGTGACCGTCGTCTTGGCGTTCAACAGGACGAACTCGGCGATCGATCCGATCGTGATCTTCCCCATCGGGCTCGTGTGTCCGCCGCCGAGGACGATCTCCTCGAACGCCTCCCGCTCGGCGATCTCTATCAGCCGGCTCCCGGGGTCGCCCTCGACACGCCTGACCTCGGCGTCGATCCCCGCGTCGGCGACCGCCTCGCGGGCGCGTTCCAAGACCTCGTCCGGGGCGACCGAGGAGTCCTCGTTGTCGACCACCGCCACGGTCAGGTCGTCGTTCGCGACCGCCGCCCGTTCGACGGTCCGGTCGAGCGCGCGAAACGAGTCGTCGCTGCCGCCGATCCCGCAGAGCACCTTCATACGAGCCGTGTCTGCACGGCGGTACAAAAGTGGATCTCCCCGTGGTCCGGCCGGCGTCACGCGGTCGGTCCCGCCGACCGCAGCGACAACCCTTTTGTTCGGGCGCGAGGTTGGTACCGACATGAACGACCAGCCCGGTCCCGCGTCGGACGACGCCGACGGGGGATCGGACCCCGACCGCGAGCAGCCGGCCGGCGACGCGGGGGCTCCGGGGTCCCGCGACGAGGCATCCCCGTCGAGCGGCGCCGGTGCCGACGCGGAGGACGGCGACAGCGTCGGCAGCGCCGCGACTGACAACGACGACGCGACCGATACCGACGACGCGGCGGACGCCGGCGACGTCCCCCCGGAGGTCCGCAAGTACGAGCGCTTCAAGAAGATGGACGGCGCCCGCTACGAGCGCGTCAACGACTTCCTCCGCGATCGGACGTACATCACGGCGCGGGAGTGGGCCATCGCGCGGCTCTGCGCCGACTTCCGCACCGAGACGGGCGTCGAGATGACGAAGATCGGCGAGAACCTCCCGGAACTCGTCCCCTTCATGACGGACACGTACACGCCGCAGGCCGTCAACCAGGCGCGCTACTCCTTTGAGGAGAAGGTGACGAAGGCGGGCGCGACGTTCCTCTACGGGGCGATGTCCGGCTTCTTCACCGCCGAGGACCTCGACGAGATGATGTACGAGGTGACGGAGGTCGCGAAGTTCCTCCTGGAGGTCGAGGGCGTCGACCTCGCGGTCGCCGACGAGCTGGAGGCCGAGGACAGGATTAGCGAGGTGATGCGCGAGGTGCGCGCCTCCTCGGCCGACCTCCGCGGCGAGGAGGTCCGGTGCCCCGAGTGCGGCCACCTCCACGAGCCGGCAGAGGACTGAGATGGACCGGTTCCCGGAGGCCCTCGACGGCATCCCGGACGCGGTGCTGATCGTCGACGCCGAGGGGGTCGTCCGGGCGGCGAACGAACGGGCCGAGTCGGTGCTCGGGTACGCCCCCGACGACATAGAGGGGAGAGAGTTCGAGACGCTGCTGTTCGATCCCGGTGACGGCGCCGCCGGCCGGGAGCTCCATCGGTACGTCGTCGACCCGGAGCCCCGGTCGATGTCCGCGAGCCTCGACCTGTGCGCCCGCCGCGCGGACGGTGCGGAACTCCCCGTGACGCTCAGTCTCGGGCCGTTCGAGAAGGCCGGCGAGACGTACCTCGTCGTCACGCTCGTCGACGTGCGGGAGGAGCGCGCCGAGCAGGCGGAGCTGCACCGCCGGACGCAGACGCTGGAGGCGCTCCACGAGGCGACGCAGGACCTGCTGAAGACGACCGACCGGGAGGTCGCCGCGGCGGCGGCGGTCGAGTACGTCGAGGAGGTGCTCGGCCACCCGATCGCGGGGATCTGGCTGTACGACGAGGAGCGGGACGCCCTCGACCCCCACGTGTGGACCGACGCGGCCGACGAGGTCGTGGGCGACCACCCGGTCTTCGCGGCCGACGACCGGAGCATCTCCTGGCAGGTGTTCGAGTCCGGGAAGCCGGAGTACGTCGCCGACATCCGGACGGACCCGGACCGGTACAACCCCGACTCGCCGATCCGGAGCGAGCTCGTGCTCCCGCTCGGCCGGTACGGGATCATCAACGTCGGCGCGACGGAGCCCGACGCGTTCGACGACTCCGACCTCGCGGTCGCGCGGATCTGGGCCGCGACGGTGACGATGGTGCTCGTCCGGATCGAGCGGGAGCGCCAGCTCCGGGCCCGCGAGGACGAGGTCGCCCGCGAGCGCGACCGGCTGGAGGAGTTCGCGAGCCTCGTCTCGCACGACCTCCGGAGCCCGCTCAACGTCGCGGCGGGCAACCTCGACCTAGTCCGGGAGCGGCTCCGAGAGGACCACGGCGAAATCCCCGAAATCGACGCCGTGGCCCGCTCGCTCGACCGGATGGAGGCGCTCGTCGAGGACATGCTCGCCCTCGCGAAGCAGGGCACCGCGATCGACGAGACCGAGGCGGTGTCGCTCTCGGCGCTGGCCGAGGAGTGCTGGGGGAACGTCGACACCGAGCGCGCGGAACTGGCCGTCGTCGGCGACCTCGCGTTGCGCGCCGATCGGAGCCGGCTCCAGCAGGCCCTGGAGAACCTGTTCGCCAACGCGGTCGCCCACGTCGGCGCGGACGTCCGCGTCGAGGTCGGACCGCTGGACGACGCGGCGGGCGACCCCGGCTTCTACGTCGCCGACGACGGGCCGGGAGTCCCCGCCGAGGTGCGCGACCAGGCGTTCGACGCGGGCGTGTCGACCGACCCCGACGGGACCGGGTTCGGGCTCAAAATCGTCGCGGAGGTGGCCGACGCGCACGGCTGGTCGGTCGAGCTCGTCGACGCCGAGAGCGGCGGCGCGCGCTTCGAGTTCCGCGGGATCGAGACGGTCGATTCCTCCGAGGTCGAGGCGGTCGAGGGGGCCGATACCGACGGCACCGCCGACGTCTCCGGCACCGGTGACGCGGCCGAGGCCGCCGACATCGACGACGGGGAGGACTGACCTCAGATCCCCTCGAAGGAGGAGAGACGCCGCTCCCGTCGACCACCGCGTCGACGTCGGGGCCGCGGTCGGCGCTCGGAAGCCCGACCTCGATCCGGCTCTGACCGGTGACACAAACGCGTCTCTGTCTGTCGCCCACTCCGTTGCGGTGGGACGACCCGATCGCTATAATTCGAGCTCGTGGTGCGTCACCGCGTCGGCGCCGGTCGCGCCGTCGGCCTCGACGTCGAGCGTCGCGACGCGGAAGACGTCGTCCGCGCCGTCGACCGGGATGGGCAGTCCGCCGGGGTTCACCCGAACTGTGCCGTCGCGCTCCTCGGCGGCGTGCGCGTGGGTGTGGCCGTGGAACACGTAGTCGTAGTCGCCGCAGTCGACGAGGGCGTCGACGACGACGCCGCTCGTCCCGTGGGTGACCGCGACGTCGACGGCGGCCGCGTTCCCGTCGCCGTACCCGCCGTCGAACGAGAGCGTTCCGGCCTCGCCGAGGTAGGTGCCGAACGCCTCGACGGTCGACTCCACCGCCCACTCCCCGTCGTTGTTCCCGCGGACGGCGTAGAAATCGACGCCGGCGTCGGGGTCGTCGGCGTCGCCGTCACCGATGTCGGAGTCGCCGCCGCCGACGTCGAACGGGGTCACGGAGAAGGGCGCGACGAAGTCGCCGCAGTGGACGACGGCGTCGACGCCCTCGCGGTCGAACAGCGCTACGGCCGCCTCGACGGCGGCGAGGTCGTCGTGGGTGTCGGAGACGATACCGATCCGCATTGGTCGCGTCGACACTTGCGTCCCGGGATAATAAACCTCGGCCGGCGCGTCTCGGGTGCTCGTCGATATATAAACGAACCGGCCGGGGACCGCGTTCTCACGATCCGTGGATCCGCTCCCCTTCTTAACCAGATTCACCGTTCATGTTCGGACATGGCGAGAGAAGACGACGGCACGGGTCGGCGCACCGGTTCCAGACGCGGGTTCCTCTCGGCGGCCGCGGCGCTCGGGACGGTCGGGCTCGCGGGCTGTGGCGCGCCCCGCGCCGACAGCGCCGGGGGCGCGGAGAACGCGGCCGGCGGCGGGGCGGCGGCCCAGCAGGTCGAGGAGTGGGCCGGCAGCGATTCCACCGGCGTGGAGACGGACCACCCGTACACGACCCCGCGGACGACGATCGACCTCGACGAGCGCGACGGCCAGATCACGGTGTCGACGACCGCGTGTCGTCACCAGTTGCTCGGCGAGGAGTCGCAGGGCGGCCCGTGGGAGCTCCCCGAGGTGTGGGCGTGGCAGACGCCGGACACGGACCCGAGCATCCCCGGCCCCCTGCTCCGGGTGACCGAGGGGACCGACCTGGAGATCACCTACGATAACTCCGAGCACAACCGCCCGCACACGTTCCACGTCCACGGGCTCAGCAAGGACTGGATGGACGACGGCGTCCCGACCACGACCGGTCAGCAGGTCGCCCCCGGGGAGGAACACACCTACGAGATCACCGCGAACCAGCCGGGCACCCACCTCTACCACTGTCACTACCAGACGCAGAACCACCTCGACATGGGGATGTTCGGGATCCTCCGCGTCGACCCGGAGGGGTACGAGGCGCCCGACAAGGAGGCGTTCATGACGATCAAAGACTGGGACACCCGCCTGTCCGCCTCGATGGCCGGCGGCGACGTCTCCTTCAGCCACCGCGACCGCAACCCCGACGCGTTCACCGTGAACGGCCGCTCCGCGCCGTACACCTTCCACCCCGAACAGGGGTCGCCGCTGATCGTCGAGGAGGGCGACTCGGTGCGGATCCACTACGTCAACGCCGGCTACGAGTCGCACGCGATGCACACGCACAACCACGGGTTCACCGTCGTCGAGAAGGACGGCGGCGTCATCCCCGAGGCCGCCCGGCACCGCGAGGACGTGGTCCCCATCGCGCCCGCCGAGCGGAAGACGATCGAGTTCACCGCGAGCGCCGACCCCGGCGTCTACGCGCTCCACTGCCACAAGGTAAACCACGCGATGAACGGCGACACCTACCCCGGCGGGATGATCGGCGGGATGGTCTACGAGAGCGTCATGGATTCCGAGCAGTTCGCGTCCGTGATGGACCTGGCCGGCTACGAGGCCTGACGGGAGCGGCACCGGTAGGTCGCTCCGCTCGGACGGTCGCCGCGTCGCCCCGCTCGGCCCGATTCTCCGACCGCGATCAGGCCGAGTCGGCGCCGGAGGCGACCTCGGCCGGGTCCGCGCCGGTTCCGGCTCCCTCGTCGCCTTCGAAGTCGGCCTTCCGACGGTTGCGCAGGGCCAGCAGCGCGAACAGCGCGAGCCCGGCGCCGCGCAGCGTCAGGTCGAGCAGGAGCGCGTTGACCGAGACGCTCACACCGACGAGCCCGAGCGTGTCGAAGACGCTCTCGGAGAGGAGCCCCGGCGCCATCAGCAGCAGCGAACTGAGGGCGAACGCGCCGCGGGCGACCCGGCCGACGCGCGTGTACAGCGTCCCGATGACGGTCGCGCCGAGCGCGATCACCCCGAGGAAGACCCCGACGACGGGGACGAGGACCTCGGGGACCGAGTAGGAGAGCTCGGCGAGGTCCTCGAAGCCGATCACGCGGTACCGCTCGCGCAGCGGCAGGTCGGCGGCGTTCGCCTTCTCGCGCAGCAGGACGATCCCCGGCGCGAGCACGAACGCGAAGGGAACGATAGCCTTGTTCAGGGACAGCGAGAACGCCTTCACGCCGGTCTCGAAGGGGTCGGACTTGGCGACCCCGCTCGCGGCGTACGCCGCCACGGCCACCGGCGGGGTGATGTCCGCGATCACGCCGAAGTAGAGGATGAACAGGTGGGCGGCCAGGAGCGGGATGCCGAACTCCACGAGCGGCGTCGCGAGCATCGAGATGAGGATGATGTAGGTGACCGTCGTCGGCATCCCCATCCCGAGGATGATGCTCGACACGGCCGTCACGAGCAGCATGATCACGATCGACCCGCCCGACAGCGCCAACAGCAGCGAGGTCAGGTTGGGGCCGAGCCCGGAGACGCTGATGACGCCGGGGATGATCCCCGCGGCGGCGACCGCGACGACGACCGGGACCGCGGTGCGCGCGCCCTGCTCCATCGACGTGACCACGAAGGTGCCGAGCTTGAACGGCTGACTGTCCTCTAAGTCCCGGCCGGTCCGGTCGCCGATCGTCTCGGCGGTGTCCCGGACCGAGGGGTTCAGGTCGAGCAGCGACGCGTCGAGGTCGGGCTTGGACAGCAGCGTGAGCGCTCCCGCGAGCATCGCGTACCACTCGATCCCCGCGAGCAGGGCGGTGGCCGCCTCGGCGGGCGGGAGGCCCGCACCGCCGGACCCGGCGAGGAGGCCGCCGACGTTCACGCCGGCCAGCGCGTGACTCGCGAACTCGATCCCGACGATCGCCGCGAAGACGGCGAGGAGGCGCAGCCGCGTCTCCTCGCTGTACGCCGAGACGAGCGCGATCAGCCCGACGAGGGCCACGAGCGTGAACCACGCCGACCGGGAGACCGAGAGCCGCTCGATGATGAGGTAGTAGAGGAGGAGCCCGATCGGGAGGAGGTAGAACCAGCCGCGCTTGAGGTGGCTCCAGAAGCTCACCGTGTCCTCGCCGGAGACGCCGCCGATCCCCTCCTGTACGGCCTTGAGGTGGACCATCACCCAGACGCCGAAGAAGAAGACGATCGCCGGGATCGTCGCGATGATGATGATGTCGGCGAACGGCGTCGCCGTGTACTGGACCATGAGGAAGGCGGCCGCTCCCATCACGGGCGGGAGGATCTGCCCGCCGGAGGAGGCGGACGCCTCGACGGCCCCGGAGAACTCCGGCGAGTAGCCCGACCGCTTCATCAGCGGGATCGTGAACGCGCCGGTCGTGACCGTGTTGGCGATGGACGACCCCGAGATGGTGCCCATGAACCCGCTTGCGAGGATGCTCGCCTTGGCCGGGCCGCCCTTGCGACCCCCGGTGAGCGCGTACGCGAGGTCGATGAACCACTGCCCGGCCCCGCTCATCTCCAGGAACGAGCCGAACAGGATGAAGATGTAGATGAAGCTCACCGACACCGTCACCGGGATGCCGAACACCCCGTTCTCGGTGTTGTACCAGAGGTTCTGGACGATGTCCGGCCACGTGAGCTCGGGGATCGCGAGCAGCCCGATAAAGGGCGTGCCCGAGCTGATGAGGTACCCCCACCGGGCGTAGACGATGAACGTGGCGACGATGATCATCAGCGGGAGGCCGAGGGTCCGCCGGGTGCCCTCCAACACCAACAGCACGCCGGCGACGCCCAAGAGCATCGCGTAGGAGTACTCGCTCACGAACGGGACGCCGCCGAGCAGGGGCTGGAGGAACGCGTACACCTCGGTGACCGGGCGCCCCGAGTCGACCCCGAAGACGCGCATGTTCTGGATCTCCGAGAACTCCGTCAGGAAGTAGAACGCCGAGAGGAACGCCACGCCGACGAACGCTAGGTCGACCGGGGTCACCCGCTCGCGCTCGGGGTCGAGGAGGGCCCAGCGGACGCCCGCCCGAACCCCTTCGAGCACCCGCGTGACGGGGCTGCGCTCGCCGAGGCGGCGCGACGCCGCGGGGACGACCCGCCCGAGGTTGCGGGCGAAGATCCCGTCGCCGGTGCTGACCGGGAACAGCAGGAAGGTGAGGACGAGCGCGAAGGCGACGTGGATCGCGTTCGCCTGCAGGAGCTGGAGCGAGATCTGCCAGGGGGCGATCGAGATTCCCGCGACCTCGACGGTCGGGAGCCAGACCGTGAACGTGTAGCTCCGGGCGGCGAGGAACAGCTGGAAGACGGAGAACGCGATCCCGATGACCGCGACCGCGACCGCGGCGACGCCCCGGAGCGAGCGGCGGCGCTCGATCTCCTGGATCAGCTCGTCCGCTTCCTCGCGGGAGATCTCCTCGTCGGCGTCTTCCGGCGGCTCCTCTCCGCCCGGACCGCCGCCGGAGCCGCCGGGTGGTGGTCCCCCCGAGCCGCCGTCGTTCGGGTCGTCGATACCGCCGTCGGTTCGGTTGGTCGTGGTCATTGGATCCTCTCGAGAAGCGACCGTCGTTCGATGTGCATTCTCACGTCGTTGCCGTCGGTCACCGCGACGAGGTCGTACCGCCGGTCGTCGACGATCAGCTCGTGGCCGGCGATCCGGCCGGGCGAGACGAGGAGCTCGTCGAGCTCGGTTATCGGCTCCGCGGGGTCGTAGACGAGCGTCCCGTTCACGTTCGTGACGTTGACCCGCGCGGGGAGCCCCCAGCCGTAGGACTCGAACTCCATCCGCGTGTTCACGAGCGTCCGTCCGTCGACGCGGTACTCGTCGTACACGCGGGACTTCTCGACGCTGTGGGTGTATTCGAGCGCCACCGTGCTCCCGTCGTTCACCGGCTCGGCGACGTACCGCTCGCCCGTCTCGACGTCCTCGACGACGAGGGCGGCCCCGATCGGCGCGGTCACCGCGACGGCGACGAACGCGAGCACCGCCAGCGCGAGGATCGCCGCGCCGACGTTCGACTGAGAAAGGCGGCCCATGTGTTCGGGTGTTTCGTGTGGCGTTGAGTTCGGGCGACTCGCGAGCCGTTCGTAAATAGGCGGAGCGGGCGACCCGCGTCCGGGAGCCTTCGAGCCTCTACGCGTCGAAGTAGGCCGCGGCGCCCTCGTGCAGCTCGATCGACATCCCGTCCTGCGCGCTGTCGACGGTGATGAAGTCGGTCTTGATCGTGAGCTCGTCGAGGTTGTCGAAGATGGCCGCGGTGACCGTCTCGACGGTGTCGGCCGGGACCTCGGCGTTCGTGGCGATCATCGCCTGCACGGCGACGGTCTCGACGTCCTCCTCGACGCCGCTGTACGTGCCGCCGGGGATGGTGTCGTTCGCGAACCAGGAGGCGTCCGCCTTGACGGCCTCGCGGTTGTCGCCCGCGATCGGGACGATCTCGACGTCGTTCGTGTTCGCGAGCTCCTCGATCGCGCCGACCGGCCAGCCGCCGACGACGAAGGCCGCGTCGATGTCGCCGTTGGCGAGCTGTTCGGACGCCTGCGAGAAGCCGGCGTTCTGCTCGTTGTAGTCGGAGATCCCGAGCGACTCCAGGATCTGCTGGGCGTTGACCTGCGTCCCCGACCCGAGGTCGCCGGTGTTGATCGTCGCGCCGCTCAGATCACTGACGGAGGAGATGTCGCTCTCAGCCAGCGTGACGAGCGTGATCGTCTCCGGGTACAGCGTCGCGACGCCCTGCAGGTTCTCGATCGCGTTGTCCTGGAAGGCGTCGATGCCCGTCCCGTTCTTCGCGAAGGAGGCGATGTCGTTCTGGATCAGCGCGAAGTCGGCCGACCCGTCGGCGAGGCTGCCGACGTTCTCGACGCTCGCGCCCGTGGACTGGACGTTCAGCGTGAAGTCGGTGTTGGCGTCGACGATCGTCTTGAACTCGTTCGAGAGCGGGAAGTAGGTCCCGCCGGTCCCGCCCGCGTGCCAGCTCAGGCGCGACTCGGAGTCGCCGCCGTCGGAGCCGTCGGACCCGTCGGAGCCGTCGTCACCGTCCATCCCGTCGTCGCCATCGGAGCCGTCAGACCCGTCGGAGCCGTCCGAGCCGTCACTCCCGTCCGAGCCGTCGCCGCCGTCTCCCGAACAACCGGCGAGGCCGATCAGGCCCGCGGCCGCGGTTCCCTTCAGAATCTGACGACGATCGATGCTGTCGATGTTGTAATCGTCCGGCATGTTTCCGTAATCTGATCGCTTCCGTATGTAGTTGTCGGTGGAATCCGGATCGAAAGGGACCGCTATATATACGTACGATCCCTCAGAAATCATACGATTCCCTCGATACCGCCCGTGATCCCCGCCGCCGATCGACGGGTCCGCGGGCCCCCCTCGCCGCCTCAGGCCTGCTCGGCGCCGTAGACGACGTTGACGCTGACGCGCACGCTCACGTCGCCGGTCTCGATCCCGGTCGCGGCGTCGCCGCCGTCGGCACCCCCGGCCGCCGCCTCGGCGACGCGGTACGGCGTCACCCCGCCGTCCGCGGTGGAGACGCTGTACGCCCCGGTGACCGCCAGTCCGCTGGAGTTCGCCAACACGGCCGCGTCGTCGTCGGCGTTCGCCATCGCGTTCTCGATCGCCGCCGAGCGCACCTCGTTCTCGCGCTCCTCGCTCAGCCCGAACTCGATCCGCTCCACCTCGTCTGCGCCCGCGTCGATCGCGACGTCGACGACCTCGCCGACCGATTCCACGTCGTCGACCGTGACCTCGTAGCTGTGGACGCCCTGGTAGGTCGTTCGGTTCGGGTTCTCCCGCGTCTCGAAGGACTCGCGCACGTCGTAGCGCTCGGTCCGGACGTCGTCCTCGCCGAGGCCCCAGTCGGTCAGCGCCGCCCGGAGCGACTCGTCGCCGGCGGCGAGCTCGTCGCGGACCGCCGCCGAGTCGTCGCCGGTCGCGGTCACCGCCACAACCAGCGTGGCGCGGTCCGGCTCGGCCGTGGCCTCGCCGGTCGCGGTCACTTCGATGCTCTTGTCGAGCGCCGGTTCCTCGCCCGGGGCGCTCGCGCCCGCCCCGGCGTCGCCGGTCGAGCCGGCGAGCCCCGCACAGCCCGCCAGCCCGACGAGTAACGCGATCCCGACCGCAGTCGCCAGTCTTCGATCCATACCCGCCCCGTCGCCCGGAGACCGTAATAAGCCGCCGGTGAGACAAACAGCCGTTTGCGCTATCGCGCGCACCGCCCCGCGACGGGGGCGATCACGCCGCGTCGTCCGTCTCGTCGTTCCGGTCGTTCGCCTCCGCGTCGCCCGTCTCGCCGCCCGCCTCGTCCGCCTCCTCGTCGTCCGGGTCGTCGTGGTCCGTGACGACCGACCGCTCCGGCGAGGGGCCCTCTCCGCCCTCGGCGTCCGAGCCCCCGTCGTCCGCCGCCTCGCGGTCTCCCTCCCCGTCTTCCGGGTCGTCGTGGTCGGCTATCACCGTCGAGTCGGCGTCCGCCTCGGCGGACTCGTCGCCCTCCCCGTCCGAACCGCTGACAGCGAGGGGCGCGGGACCGGAGTCGTCCGGTCCCGAGAGCGCCGCCCCCTGCGACGCGTCGGGATCGCGTTCGACCCCCCCGTCCGGGGGACCGGTGACCCGCCGTCCCGAGCCGAACAGCCGATCGCGGATCGAGCGGCTGCTGGGGCGTTCGGCGAGCAGCACCGAGCAGTCCACGTCGTGGATCACGTCGAGGTGCAGCGAGTCCGAGACGAGCCGCGAGAGGAGCCCCTTCTCCGTCGCGCCGATGACGACGAGGGTGCTCTCCGCCGCCTCCCGCGCGATGGCGCCCTCGACGTCGCCGCCGTCGTCGACGACCCGCCGCGCGTCGGCGAGGCCGTGCTCCGTCGCCCACCCGGCGAGGAACTCCTCGCCCGCGGCGCGCTCCCCCGCCCCGTCGACGACGTGTAACAGCGTCACCTCGGCGCCGGCGGTCCGCGAGAGCACGCCCGCCACCTCCGCGCCGAGCGTCGAGTCCGGGCCCCCGGAGGTCGGGAGGAGGACCTTCGAGGTGTCTAAGTCGCTCTCGCTCAGGATGAGGAAGTCGCAGGGGAGCTGGTTGGTGAGCTCGTCGACGGGGCGCTCCGCGCGGGCGGCGCTCCACAGCTGGTCCTCGCCCCACCCCATCAACACGGCTTCCGGGCGAGTCCGGCGGGCCATGTTGAACACCTCCTCGAACGAGCGGTGCGAGACGACGGTCGACGTCGAGACGTCGACGCCGTGTCCCTCCGCGGTCTCGCGAAGCCCCTCCATCCCCTCTTCCGAGACGTCCGCGATCCGGCCCGCGCCGGCCGCCAGCGACATCCGCTCCGGCGCCTGCACGACGTGGACGATGTGGACGAGCCCGTCCTCGTGGTCGCTGGCGAGGCGGCTCGCGAGCTCGACGATCGGCCCGTCGGTCCGCGGGTTCGTGATCGGGACCATGATCCGGTACCCCTCGTTGGCGAACAGCGTCGCCTCCGTGGCGTCCAGGATCGGGACGTACGAGCGCCCCGCGGCCCGGCCGAGCGCCCACTCTGGCACCGTCAGCCGGCGGGTCATCCCCTCGAAGCGCGCCTCTTCGAGCCGCTCCTCGCTGGTCTGGAAGTAGTTCACCAGCGTGACGAGGACCACCCCGCCGATCGTGTTGCCCAGGAGCACCGGGAGGACGAACTCGCCGAGCCCGCCGACGAGGGTGATCCCGCCGTCGTACAGCCCGAGCCGCTGCGCGAACAGCAGGTACAACACTTCGGTGAAGGAGACGACGACGTGGTAGAGGTCCCCGAGCGGGATCGCGAGGAACGCGAGGTAGACGACGAGCAGGCGGGTGACGGAGTTCGTGGAGGCGAACCCGACCCAGACGACGCCGGCGACGATGAGCCCCGCCATCGCGGCCTTGAAGAAGAGCGGCCAGAAGCCGACGTCGAGCCCCCCGGACGAGATGTAGATCGCCGAGTCGACCGTGTCGCCCGAGAAGACGCCGCCGTACGAGAGCACGACCGCCCCGAACGCGCCGCCGGTGAAGTTCCCCGCGAGCACGATGGTCCAGTGGCGGAGCAGGGTCGGGAGGCTCGCGAGCCGTTCGAGAGTCAGCGCGACCGGCGGGAGCGTGTTCTCCGTGTACAGCTGGTAGCCGCCGATGATGATGTAGACGAACCCGAGCGGGTACAGCAGGACGCTCAGGATGGGGTGGCCGTCGGTCGACGCCGTCAGCGAGGCGTACAGCATGAAGGTGATCGTGATCGCCAGCCCCGCGGCGACGCCGCTGAAGAACAGCTCGCGCCCGCCGGAGGTCACCTCCTCGTCGGCGGCGGCGATGATCCGCTGGAACACCTCGTCCGACGAGAAGCGGTCCCGGACCGCCTCGCCGACCGCCGGCGCCCCGCTCTGCGAGCGCTCGACGACCTCGCGTATCGAGTCGTCGTCGGGCTCTGTCGAATCGGTCACTGTGCCTACCGTCTGTGGCGGCCTTAAAAAGTACTTTCTCTCGCGCCAGCGATCGCCAGCAGCGTCAAACGTCGCGTTTCGGCGCGAGAACGCGTGCGGTTCCGGGCGAACGCCCGGCGGTCGGGGCCGAGCGCCCGAGCCTCAGGCCCGCTCGATCGATAACGAGCCCCGAGCGTCAGGCGCGCTCGACGGTCACGAGCCGCACCTCCACCCGCACCTCCTCGCCGATCGTGGCCTCGATCCGGCGGTCGAGCGCCTCGGCCACGCCCTCGATACCGGCGCCCGGCGGCGCCCCGACGGTGACCACCACGCGTTCGGTGTCGAGCGGCGGGACCGTCCCGCCGCGCTCGACGTCGAGTTCGAGCAACTCCGTCGCGGGCTCCATCGCGGCCAGCTCGTCGCCGACGGCGGTCCGGATGTCGGACTCCGTCGTCGAGGCGACGTACGACTCGTAGGTGACGCCGCCGAGGAACACCGACAGCACGGCGATCGCGGCGACGAGGACCGCGACGCGCTTGAGGAAGGCCGCGCGGGCGTTGTCCTCGCGGAACCACCGCTGGGGCCGGTACCCCTTGTACCACAGCATCACCAGCGCCGAGAGGTTGATAGAGAGGACGTTCACCGCGACGATCACGCCCGCGCCGACCACGAGCCGGGGGATCTGGAACGCGATCCCGATGCCGACGGCGGCCGCCGGCGGGATGAGCGCCACGGCGATCATCACGCCGACCAGCGTCGCGGAGACGCCGGTCATCAGCGAGACGATCCCGGCGATCCCGGCGCCGATCGCCACGACGAGCACGAGGACGTTCGGGGCGAGCCGCTCGGAGACCTCGGCGAGTTCGAGCGGGTCGATACCGGGGGGGACGAGCGCCAGCGACCGGACCGCGAACGCGAACGCCGTCGCGGCCGCGGCCGCGACGACGACCCCGAGCACCTGCATCCGCACGCCGCGCCGGAACATCTCCTCGTCGTCGACGACGGTCCCGATCGCGGCCGACATCGCGGGGCCGATCAGGGGGGCGATCACCATCGACCCGACCACGGTCGCCGGCGAGTCGAGCAGGAGGCCGGCGGTCGCGATCACCGCCGAGATCACCGTCATCAACACGTACGTGCCGAAGCCGGACGCGAGGTCGTCGGCCTTCGCCTGCAGCTCCTCCCGGGAGATGTGGTTGCCGCCGCGGTCGGAGTCCTCGGCGTACTCCTCCTCCAGCGCCTCGAACCGACGCGAGATGACGGTCTCGGCGGCGACGATGACCGTGTAGGTGCTCTCGTCGATCCCCGCCTCGCGGAGGCGTTCGAGGACCGGCTCGACCGCGGCGGTGGGGAGCGGGAACGTCGCGACCGCGGTGTACTCGCGCCCGCTCGTCTCGTCGGTGACGACGTAGTCCACGCCCTCCTCGTCGAGCGCCCGCACGACGGCCGCGCGCTTCCCGGCCGGGATCATGACCTGAACGAGTCGCACGGTGGGCGGTCACGCCGCCGGTTCTTATAACGGGCGGTGGGACGCACGGGCCGCGCCGGGACGGACCGGGCCCCGCCGGTCTCGCGAGAAACGGAACTTTAATGCGCGAATCCCTCGCACCTTCGGACAAGAATGCTCTCGCCGCTGGCTATCGACACGTTCCTGCTCGATTACCATCTCGGGCACGTCATACTGCTCGGGTTCATCCTCTCGCTGCTCGGAGCCGCGCCGCTGAAGTCCCAGCGCGTGATCGCCTCCGTCTTCGGCGGCTTCGGGCTCATCTTCCTCGTCTCGCCCTACACGACGATGCCCAAGACGTACATCCTGATCGGCATCCCGCTGATCCTCATCGGGACGCTGCTGTGGACGATGGCCGACGGCTGACCGGCGCGCGAGACGCCGTCGATCGCCGCCCGAGTCTCTACTCCCGCCCGCGTTCCCCTCGTTCCCTCCGCTTCCCTGACTCTAAAGCGGCGCGGCCGGGGGCGGTCGCTCCCGCCGCCGCCGTTCGATCCCGCTCCTTTTTGCACCCCCGGCGACACTCCCCGCCATGGTCACGGTACGGGCACCCGCCACGAGCGCGAACCTCGGCAGCGGGTTCGACGTGTTCGGGGCGGCCCTCACGCGGCCCGCGGACGTCGTCACCGTCGAGAAGGCGGCGGAGACGACGATCGAGGTCACCGGCGTCGGCGCGCAGTACATCCCGGAGGACCCCGAGAAGAACACGGTCGGCGCGGTCGTCGAGGCCCTCGACGCGCCCGCCCACATCCACATCGACAAGGGGGTCCGCCCGGCCTCCGGGCTCGGCTCCTCGGCCGCCAGCGCCGCCGGTGCCGCGGTCGCGCTCAACCGGCTGTACGGCCGCGGGCTCTCCCGCTCCGAGCTGGTCCCCATCGCCGCGGAGGGCGAGGCGGTCGTCTCCGGCGTCGCCCACTCGGACAACGTCGCCCCCTCGATCCTCGGCGGGTTCACGGTGACGACGAGCGAGGCGACCCACGCGGTCGACGCCGCGGTCCCGCTCGTCGTTTGCCTCCCCGACGTCGCCGTCTCCACTCGCGACGCGCGCCGGGTAGTCCCCGACAGCGCGCCGATGGGGGACCTGGTCGAGACCGTCGGCAACGCGGCGACGCTCGCGATCGGGATGTGCCGCTCCGACCCCGCCCTCGTCGGCGCCGGCATGAGCGACCCCGTGGTCACCCCGGAGCGCGCCCGCCTGATCACGGGGTACGACGAGGTGCGCGCCGCCGCCTTCGACGCCGGCGCCGCGGGCGTCACCGTCAGCGGGGCCGGCCCCGCCACCATCGCCGTCTGCCGCGAGGACCGTCGACGAGGGGTCGCCGCCGCGATGCTCGACGCCTTCTCCGAGGCCGGGATCGACGCCCGCGCCTACCAGACCCGGATCGGGCAGGGGTCGACGGTACTGGAGGAGTAGGGACGAGGCGAGTGGCCGACGGAGCGGCTGAGAATTCTTCATAAATAGAACTGCGGTGGCGTGCGCCTCCGAGCGCCCCTCGGGCGCGAGGAGCACGCGCGAGGGAGGAGCGAGCCGCGCGAGTCGTCGCGGCTGGGGCTTTGGAGGTGGTCTCTGTCACAACGGCTGCGACGACGTATTGCCGAGCGGCTGGGGCTTTGCAAACGGTTTACCACATCGTCACGCACCCGACACCCGTTCAAAAGCGACCGAACGCAGGAACCGGGAAACCCGCTATTTAAACGCCGCGGCCCTGCAGCTTCTCCTCTTCGGCCATGTCGGCGTTCGACTGGCCCTTCATGCCCTTGCCCGGGCTCTTCGCGATCCCCTTGAGCGTCTCGGGGTCGTCGTAGTTGTTGACCGCTGCGACGACGGACTCGCCCATCGCCGGGGGGTTCTCCGCGCCGAAGATGCCGGACCCGACGAAGATACCGTCACAACCGTGCTGCATCATGAGCGCGGCGTCGGCGGGCGTCGCGATACCGCCGGCCGCGAAGTTGACCACCGGGAGGCGACCGCGGTCCGCCGTCTCGTGGACGAGCTCTCTGGGAGCGCCGTGTTCGCGTGCCCACTCGTCGCGCTCCTCGTACGCCATCCCCTCGAGCTGGCCGATGGCGCGCTGGATGTTGCGCTGATGGGTGACCGCCTGGTTCACGTCGCCGGTTCCCGCCTCGCCCTTCGTGCGGATCATCGCCGCGCCCTCGTCGATGCGGCGGAGCGCCTCGGGGAGGTTCCGCGCCCCGCAGACGAACGGAGCGGTGAACTCGCGTTTGTCGATGTGGTAGCGGTCGTCGGCCTGCGTCAGCACCTCGGACTCGTCGACCATGTCGGCGCCCGCGGCCTCGAGGATCTGTGCCTCGGCGGTGTGGCCGATCCGGGCCTTCCCCATCACCGGGATCGACACCTCTTCGATGATCTCTTCGAGTTTCCCGGGATCGGCCATCCGAGCGACGCCGCCGCGCTTACGGATGTCGGCCGGGACCGATTCGAGGTGCATCACGGCGACCGCGCCGGCGTCTTCGGCGATCCGGGCCTGCTCGCGGTTGACGACGTCCATGATGACGCCGCCCTTCTGCATCTGTGCGAAGCCGCGCTTGACCAGGTCAGTCCCGCGCTTTAGCCCCTCGAGATCCGTGTCCTCTGCCATACGAGATCCATGGGTCGCCGACCACTTAACGGGTCGCTTTCGGCCGGAACGGGACGCGTCCGGGGTCGCCGTGATCGCCGCTCCGTCGCCACCGCAACGCCGAAGTCCTCGGCCGGCGGAGACCCGTCCGTGACTACCGGAGCCGTCCTCGCCGGCGGGCGTTCGACCCGCTTCGGCGACCGCGACAAGGCCGTCGCCGAGCTCGCCGGCGTCCCGATGATCCGCCGGGTCGCGGACCGGCTCGCGGGGACGGACGACCCGGTCCCGCCGGGCGCGGCCCGCGCCGCCGGCGGCGATCCCGTCGTCGACGAGCTCGCGGTCAACTGTCGCCCCGACCAGCGCGAGGCCATCGCGGCGGCGCTGCAGGGAATCCCCCTCCCGGTGACGTGGGCGCTCGACGACGAGCCCGGCCTCGGGCCGACGGCCGGGATCCGCAACGCCTGTCGGGCGGCCCGGTCGGAGTACGTCGCCGTCGTCGCCTGCGACACCCCGTTCGTCGACCCCGCGTTCCTCGCCTCGCTCCGCGGGGACGCCGCGGGGCGCGACGCCGCGGTCCCGCGGCTCGACGACCGCTGGCTCCAGACGACGCAGGCCGTCTACCGCGCCGACGCGACGGCCGACGCCTGTGACCGCGCGCTCGCCCGCGGCGACCGGAAGGTGGTGGCGGCGCTCGACGAGCTGGACCGCGTCGTCGTCGGCGACGAGACCATCCGCTCGCGGACGACGGAACGGACGTTCACGAACGTCAACACGCGGGCGGAGCTCGCCGAGGCCGAGGCCGCGATCGCCGAGGCGCTCGGGACGGGCGACGACGACGGGCGAGAGTGACGACGGGCCCGACGACCCCGCCCCCGGAGTCGGCGCCGACGCCGCTCAGTCCTTCAGGAGCTCGTACGCCTCGTTCAGCTGCTTGAACGCCTCCTCGTCGCCGTCCTCGCCGTCGGGGTGGAGCCGCTTCGCCCGCTCGCGGTAGGCCTCGCGGATCGTCTCCTGGTCCGCGGTCCGGTCGAGGCCGAGCGCCTCGTACGCGTCGCGCTCGGTCATCCCGCGGCTCCGCGGCGCTCGGTCTCGGGGGTCGCGTCGCCCGCCCGCGGCGCCCCTGCCGGGACCGCGTGCGCCTCTGGAGCCGCCGGCGGCCGCGCCGCCGAACCCGCCGTCGGTGGCGCCCGCGGTCCGACGCGCGGACCGGCGGTGCTCGGCCGTGCGGGCGCGGCGCCGCGCCTGCTCGCGCTCCCCCGGTCCCGCCCGCGCCGCCTCGCGGCGGACCCGGTCGCGGAGCTTCCCGCTGGCGTGGTACCAGAGGAAGTACGCGACGACCCCGAACGGGACGGCCACGGCCAGCAGGACGGGCGAGACGACGACCCCCGCGACGAGCAGCAGGGCCGTCAGCCCGATGAACGTCGCCGCCATGCCGACGATGATCGTCCGGTTCGTCACGTGCGTACTGAGGCGTCCATCGTTGTAAGGCTCCCGGCGGCCCGCGGTGCGCGCCCCCGCTCGGCGGGCTCCTCTCGCGCCCGCCGCCCTCCGTACCGTTTATGCCCGCGGGCGCCCCGGTTCGCGGTATGTCCACCCCGGACCGAGCGGTCGCGACGGGGCTTCCGCCCGGGATCGCCGAGGCCCGCGGGGAGCTCACGCCGATGCTCTCGCAGTACGCGGACCTCTGTGCCGCCCACGAGGACGCCCTGGTGCTGTTCCAGGTCGGCGACTTCTACGAGGCGTTCTGCGAGGCGGCCGAGGTCGTCGCGCGGGTCTGTGAAGTGACGCTCACCGAGCGCTCGGACTCCACCGGCGACTACCCGATGGCGGGGATCCCCATCGACAACGCCGCCCCCTACCTCGAATCGCTGCTCGACGCGGGCTACCGCGTCGCCGTCGGCGACCAGGTCGAGGACGCCGAGCAGGCGTCCGGCCTCGTCGACCGCGCCGTCACCGAGGTGATAACGCCCGGCACCGTCGTCGAGGACGACCTGCTGGAGGCCGGGACGACGAACTACGTGGCGGCGGTGGCGGCCGGAGGCGAGGGGAGTGACGGCGGCGGAGACGTCCCGGGCTCCCCGACCGTCGGCCTCGCCGCCGTCGACGTCTCCACGGGCGAGTGCCTCGTCACGTCGGGCGACCGCGACGCGGTCGCCGGGGAGCTCGACCGAATCGCGCCGGCGGAGCTGATCGCGGGGCCGGACGCCCCCGCGTTCGAGCCCTCGGACGTCGAGAACGGCTGGACGGTCCACGAGTACGACCCCGAGGTCTTCGAGCGGCGCGCCGCGACCGAGCGCTTAGAGCCGTACCTCCCGGCGCCCGACCGCCGGTTCGAGGCCGACGCGGAACTGCGGGCGGCCGGCGCCGTGCTCGCATACGCCGAGTACACGCAGGGCGACGACGGCCCACTCTCGTACGTCACCCGGATTCGGCGGTACGACCCCCGCGACCGGCTGCGGCTCGACGCGGCCGCGCAACGCAGCCTGGAGCTGTTCGAGAACCGCGGGCTGGGCGCGAGCGACACCCTGTTCGACGCGCTCGACGAGACGAGCTGCGCGCTCGGCCGGCGCTGTCTGGAGCGGTGGCTCCGGCGCCCGCTCGTCGACGCCGACGCGATCCGGAGCCGCCACGACGCGGTCGGCGAGCTGGCCGACCGCACGCTGGTCCGCGAGGGCGTCGCCGACGCGCTCGGCGCCGCCTACGACCTCGAACGCCTCGTCGGCCGCGTCTCCCGCGGGCGGGCCGACGCCCGCGACCTCCGCTCGCTGCACGCGACGCTCGCGGTCGTCCCGGAGTTGAAGGCGACGCTGGCGGGAGATGGCGGGGACGACGCGGACGGGACGGACGACAACGACGCCGACCACCCCCGCACCGACCACCTCCGCGGCCTCCGCGACCGCCTCGACGAACTGACCGAGATCCGCGAGCTGATCGACGAGGCGATCGCGGTCAACCCCCCGCCGGAGATCACCGACGGCGGCGTGATCCGCGAGGGGTTCGACGACGACCTCGACGCCCTCCGCGCCACCGAGCGCGAGGGGCGCGAGTGGGTCGCCGACTTGGAGGCGAGCGAGCGGGAGCGCACCGGGATCGACTCGCTGTCGGTCGGCCACAACCAGGTCCACGGCTACTACATCGAGGTGACGGACGCCAACCGCGACCGGGTCCCCGACGACTACCGCCGCCGGCAGACGCTGAAGGACCGCGAGCGCTACGTGACCCCCGAGCTCAAGGAGCGCGAGGAGGAGATCGTCGGGGCCGCCGAGCGCGCCGACGCCATGGAGTACGAGCTGTTCGCCGACGTGCGCGAGCGCGTCGCGGCCGAGACGGAGCGGGTCCAGGGGCTGGCGGACGCGCTCGCCGAGCTCGACGCGCTCGCGTCGCTGGCGACCGTCGCCGTCGAGTGCGACTACGTCCGCCCGGAGATCGCCGACGACCCCGACGCCGGGATCGAGATCGAAGGGGGTCGCCATCCCGTCGTCGAGCGCGCGGAGGCGTCGTTCGTCCCGAACGACGCCGACCTCCCCCGGGGGTCGGTCGCCGTGATCACGGGGCCGAACATGAGCGGGAAGTCGACGTACATGCGCGCGGTCGCGCTCGCGGTCGTGCTCGCGCAGACCGGGTCGTTCGTCCCCGCGCAGGCCGCGACGCTGCCCGTCTTCGACCGGCTGTTCACCCGCGTCGGCGCCTCCGACGACATCGCGGGCGGCCAGTCGACGTTCATGCGCGAGATGAGCGAGCTGACGGAGATCCTCCACGACGCCGGGCCGGACTCGCTCGTCCTCCTCGACGAGGTCGGCCGCGGCACCGCCACCACGGACGGGCGCGCCATCGCCCGCGCGGCCGTCGAGTTCGTCCACGACGAGCTCGGCGCCACCGCGCTGTTCGCCACGCACTACCACGGGCTCACCGACCTCGCCGACGAACGCGAGCGCGTCTTCAACCTCCACTTCACCGCCACGCGCGAGGACGGCGACGTGACGTTCCTCCACCGGGTCGTCCCCGGCGCGTCCTCCTCGTCGTACGGCGTCGAGGTCGCAGAGCTCGCCGGCGTCCCCGCGCCCGTCGTCGAGCGCTCGCGGTCGCTGGTGGCCGCCTCCGAGGGCGAGCCGTCCGGGGACGGGACCGCGCCCGAGGAAGGCGGATCGAGGAGTCCGGACGCACCGCCCGACGAGGTGGCCGAGCCGCCCGACGGGGCGGAATCGGACGACGCCTCGCTCCGCGAGTTCCTCGCCGAGGAGGGCGCGGGCGACGACGCGGACGCCGACGGCCAGAGCGCGAGCGCCCCGAACGCGACCGACGCGACGCCCGACGACACCGGTAACACGGCCGACGCGGGAGCCGACGCCGGGAGCGGCCTCGCGAGCGAGCTCCGCGACCTCGACCTCGCCCGAATGACGCCGATCGAGGCGCTGAACGCCCTCCACGACCTCAAGTCGGGGCTCGACGATGGCGGGTGAGGAGCGCGGAGACCGCGTCCGCCGGCTCGACCCCGCCACGGTCGATCGGATCGCCGCGGGAGAGGTGGTCACCCGCCCGGCGCGGGTCGTCGGCGAACTGATCGACAACGCGCTCGACGCCGGCGCCTCCTCGGTCGATGTCGCGGTCGACGGCGACGGCACCGACCGGATCCGCGTCGCCGACGACGGCGAGGGGATGAGCCGCGCGGACGCTCGCCGCGCGGTCGAGCGCCACGCGACGAGCAAGCTCGCGCCCGACGGCGACCCGGTCGGCGTCGCGTCCCTCGGCTTCCGGGGCGAGGCGCTGGCCGCGATCGCCGACGCCGCGCGGCTCGAACTGACGACGAGCGACGGCGAGGCCGCGGGCACGCGCGTGGTCGTCGACGGGACGGCGAGCGACTCCGACCCGGAGGAGCCGACCGTCTCCGACGCCGGCCACCCCCGCGGCACCACCGTCGTCGTCGAGGACCTGTTCGCGACCCGGCCCGCGCGCCGGGAGTCGCTCGCGGGGCCGGCCGCCGAGTTCGCGCGGGTCTCGTCGCTGGTGGCGGACTACGCGCTCGCGAACCCCGAGGTCGCGTTCGCACTGGAACACGACGGCTCGAACACGCTGTCGACGCCGGGGACGGGCGTCACGGACGCGCTCTTTGGCGTGTACGACCGCGAGACCGCGAGCCGGTCGACCGAGCTCGCGGCGAGCGTCGAGGTCGGGACCGACGGCGGGGAGTCCGTTCCGGTCGCGGTCGCCGGCGCGCTCGCGTACCCCTCGGTGACGCGCGCCTCCCGCGACCACGTCCGCGTCTCGGTGAACGGGCGCCCGGTGCGGAACGACCGGCTCGCGGCCGCGGTCCGCGCCGGGTACGGGCGCCTGCTCCCGGACGACCGCGAGCCGGTGGCCGCGGTCGACGTCGCGGTGCCGCCCGCCCGCGTCGACCCGAACGTCCACCCCGCGAAGCGGGAGGTCGGGCTGCGTGACGCCGACCGGGTCGCGGACGCGGTCGAGTCGGCGGTCGCCGACGCGCTCACGGGCGCCGACCTCCGACGGAAGGGGGAAGTGAACACCGGGATCGACTCCGCGCTCGACCCGGTCGGCGGCGACGAGGGCGAGCCCCCCGCGGCGTTCGCGGACGCGGAGCCGATCGGCGTCTTCCGCGACCTCTACCTCCTCGTCGAGGCGGGCGACGAACTGCTCGTCGTCGACGGCCACGCCGCTCACGAGCGCGTGAACTACGAGCGGCTCGCGCGGGCCTTCGCCGACGAGCCGGTGCCGACCGCCGCGCTCGACCCGCCGGCGACGGTCTCGCTGTCGGCCGACGAGGCCGCGGCCGCGGAGGCCCACGCCGACGCGCTCGCCGCGCTCGGCTTCGAGACGGAGCCGTTCGGCGGCGGGACTGTGAGGCTGCGCTCGGTCCCGGCGCCGTTCGGGCGGGCGGCCGACGCGGACGCCTTTCGCGACGCGCTGGCGACGCTCGCGGGCGGCGAGTCGCCGCGTGACGCTCGGGAGGCGCTGCTCGCCGACCTGGCGTGTCACCCCTCGCTGACGCGCGGCGAGGTCGGGGCGCTGTCGCGCGGCGAGCAGCGCTCGCTCCTGGACCGGCTCGGCGAGTGCGACCGACCGTACGCGTGCCCGCACGGGCGCCCGACGGTCCTGTCGGTCGACGCGGCGACGTTCGCGGCCGGGTTCGGTCGCGACCGGTAGGGCAACGGTCGGAGTGGAGACGGTGACGACCGATACCTATTAGCACGCTCGGGACGCGCGTGGTCGTATGGACGAGCCGACCGAGCCGACGCGGGGATCCCTACCGGCGGAGCGGTCTAGCTCTCGATCGGCGGCGGACGGCCTCCGCGACCTCGTCGAGCGCCTGCTCGACTGGCTCCGGGGTCGACGGGGGTCGGCGCTGGCGGGCGTCTCGACGGCGACGACGATGCGGAACGTCGTCGACGCGGACGCGCTCGCCGAGGAGACGCCGCCGAAGTGGGAGGTCGGACACGACGTGGTCACGTACGGCAGCGGGACGCTCACCGACGCCCTCGTCTTCCGGCACGCCCCCACCAGACAGGAGCTGGTGGTGATGCCGGAGCGGAACACGGACCCGGCGGGCGAGACGAGCTTCTACCACGCCGACCGCGCCCGGGGGGTCCGTCACCTGTTGTCGATCCGCGCCGACTCGCTCGCCGCGGCGCTCGACTACATCCTGGACCGGATCGGTCGGTTCGAGCGGCTGTTCACCGGGCGAGGCACGGAACTGCCGAGCGGCTACACCGATTCGGCGGAGCTGTGAGGAGGGCTCGCGTCGCGGCGTCAGGGTGCCGCTCCGACGCTCTATCGGCGCCCTCAGGCGGGTCGGTCGCTCGCCCGCCCGTCCCCGGCCCGCCCCTCGCCCTCGTCGTCGAAGCGCTCGACGCGCTCGACCGTCTCGTCCGCCTCCGCCGTCTCCGGCGGGTACGAGACGGTGCGCTGGGGGTAGGGGATGGAGATCCCGGCGTCGGCGAACCGCTCCTGGATCCGCTCGACGGCAGTCGCCTTCGAGCGCCAGCGCGCCTGCGGGGTCGGTGGGTCGATCCAGAAGCGGAGGTCGAGCAGGATCGCGGAGTCGCCGAAGCCGGACGGGATCACGTACGGCTTCGGGTTGTTGGCGATCGTGTCGATCTCCTCCAAGACGTCCTCGGCGATCCCGCTGGCCTCGTCGGGGTCGTCGTCGTAGCCGATCCCGACCTCCATGTGGATGCGGAGGCGGCCCTCGCGGCTCCGGTTGGTGATCGCCTGGTTGGTGACGAGGTCGTTCGGGACGACGACGTACTCGCCGTCGAAGTTCCGCATGTGGGTGTTCATGATCGTGATCTCGGTGACGAACCCCTCCTCGTCGCCGATCTCGACCCAGTCGCCGATCTCGAACGGGCGCGCGAACATCAGCACGAAGCCGGCGATGAGCGAGCCGAGGGTCTGTCTGGCGGCCATCCCGAGCACGATCCCGAGGAAACCCGCCCCGACGAGGAGCCCGCCGAGGTTCACGCCCCAGATCCCGAGGACGGTGACGCCCGCGATCACGAGCAGCCCGACCTGCATGATCCGGCTGAGGAGCTGCTCTTGGTGGGCCGTAATGCGGTCGCTGTCGGCGGAGAGGTCGGCGACGTACTCCTCTAACACGTCGCTCGCGACGTAGGCACCGCCGAGTAGCAGCACCGAGAGGAGGGCCCGGCCGGCGACGGTCGCGGCGTTCTCCGCGATCGGGAGGACCGCGACGACCACCGAGAACCGCCCCCACAGCGTCAGCACGGCGACGGCGGCGAGCGCGAACAGCCCGAGCTGGAGCACGGCGACGAACGCTCGGAGGCCGAACGAGACGGGCACCGCCTCGCGGAGCGTCTCGACCGAGGACTCGCCGCGGCCGTCGAGGAAGCGCTCCAGCCGCTCCGCGGCCACCCGCTCGCCCGCGCCGACGACGCGCGGGAGCAGCAGCCAGCCGATCAGCGTCGTCAGGAGGAGGATGCCGACGGTCAGCGCGAGGCGGGCCTCCGTGGTCGCGACGCTGCCGAGCGTCGCCTCGATCCGGGGGCCGAGTTGCGCGGTCACTCTCCGGGCTATCATCGGCTCCGTTATAAATGACTCCCTGCAGTTCCCGGTTCGGAGAGCCGGCGCTCGGCGTCCGGCGACCCCGCCGACCTCACCGCCCGCGCCGGAGCTCCTCGATCAGCCGCTCGATGAGCTCGGACTGCCGGTCGAGGCGCTCCGACTGCTCCTCGACGGCGCGGCGCAGCTCGGCCACCTCGGTCGCGAGGTCCTCGCCCTCGACGCCCGCGCTCTCGAACGGCGAGCCGCCGAAGCCGTCGTCGGTCGGGGCCGCCGCGTCGTCACGCGCGGCCGGCTCCCCGACCCCGCCCGACGCGGTTCCCCCGGACGCGGCGCCCTCGGTCGACGGGCCTCGGTCTCCGGGAGTCCCGTCCGCGGCGTCGCCCGCGAGGTCGGTCTCCGCGACCGGATCGCTCCCGGCGGTCCCGCCCAGCGGATCGGACTCGCTCGACCCCTTCGCGACCGCGTCGTCGCTCGCCGTCCCGGCGGCGGTCTCGCGCGCCGTGCCGGCGTCGTCGGTGCCACCGACGCGATCGCGGGTTCGCCTCCCGGCCGCGTCGCCCGCGGGCGCCGTCCCGGACTCGTCGTCGGCTCCGGTCGCGGCGGACGGGTCCGCGTCGCCGACGCCTGCAGAGAGCGGGTCGTCCATCGCGCTCGCCGCGCCCTCGGGGCCGCCCGCCTCGCCCTCTGCCTCGGCGTCGGCGACGGGCGAGGGGGAGAGGGGGTCGGGGCCCTCGCCGAAGTCGGTCGTCCCGTCGCCGCCCGCGTCCTCGTCGGGCTCGTCGTCGGCGACGGCGACGCGGAACTCCTCTAGGCTGTCGACGTCGTGGTAGTCGCAGACGGCGTCGACGAGGGTCTCGCGGACCGCGCGGGCGGACTCGTTCGGGGCCTTGAAGCGCTCGGAGCGGCCGCCGTGCGCGAGGACGACCGCGGTCGCGACGGTCCCCTCCTCGAAGTCGAGGCCGGTGAGGTCGGCGTACGGGAACTCCTCGAACTCCTCGTCCCAAACCGCGGCGCCGACGTGTTTGACGAGCCGGTCGCTGGTGACGACGAGGGTGAGCTCGGAGAAGCGGAAGGTGCGGAGGACGGACTCGCCGGGGTCGGTGACGCCGGTCGCGGAGAGGACGCCGGCGAGGATCGGGTGCAGGGCCTCGTCGGCGCGCTTCGCCGGCAGCGAGAGGGTCTCGTCGCCGTCGAGGCCGTAGCCGAGGGTGAGTTTCGCCTTGCGGCGGCCCGTCGAGACCGCGATGCGCTCGACGTCGTGGGAGTACTCCGCGACCGTCTCGTCCGACAACAGCCCGTCGCCGCGATAGACGAGCGTCCGCGTCGGCGTGACCGCGAGCCGGTCGTCTCCCCCGAGCGAGACCTCGGCGACGACGTCCTCGTCACCGACGGTCTCCGCGAGCAGGTCGGGAAGGCTCATACCCCGAGGATTCGCCCCGTCACGCATAAATCCGCGGGGTCCGAGTCCGAGCGCCTCGGCCCGAAGAGGGACCGGTCTCGGGACGCCCGCCGCCTCTGTCACCGCCTCTCACCCCTCCGACGGATGGGAAGGTTAAAGGGTCTCATCGCGGTACGAAAGCGTGAGGCCGGGTGGCTTAGCTGGACATAGCGCCGCACTCATAGGGTTCGGAGATTCGGTGCGGTGACGCCTTGGAAGCGTCCGCGTCCTTCCCGTGGCTCCGCCGAGCCTCGGACCTGGGACATGCGGAGATCGTGGGTTCGGAGCCCACCCCGGCCATATAACATATCGTTAATATGGACAGTCGTAAGCCCCTCTAGCCGAGGAGTCGGGCGGACTCGACACGAGTCACGTTGCGTCGAACGTTCACGCCCGGCGCGCGGTCCGGCGTAGGTGGAAGACGATCGGGAACGCGGCCGCGAACACAACGACGCCGACGAAGGCGCGTGCGACGGCGGCGAGACCGACAGTCGTCGCGGGTGACACCTCGAAGTCCGTGAGGACCCAGAGCCCCAGTATCGAAACGAGAGCGAGTGCCCACAGGCTCCCACCGAGGAGCTTGAGCGGGGGCTGATACCCGTCGAACGACGGGTACGTGTACTCGTCACCGCCGCGACCACCGGACGCCATACGTCATCTGTCATCTCTCATTAACAAATAACCAACCATTTCTTGCACTCATATTAGATTAATTAAACATATCCGCGGGCCGGTCCCCGAGTAGCGCGTCGCGAGTCCGCTTCCACGACTCAGAGCGGGAGCGCCGCCCCGGCGACGAGCGCGCCGGCGGCGACGACCGCGCCGAGTCCGAGCAGGGCGTAGTTCGCGACCGGATTCGCGGCCCTGAACAGGTCGAGCGTGTAGTGGTCGTCTCGCACCGGCGCGAACGGCTCGATCCCCATCGGCGTGAGCGCGTCGGCCAGTAGGTGTGAGACGACAGTCAGCGCGCCGAACAGGAACGCGACCCCGCCGAAGAGCACGGCACCGAGGACGCCGCGCTGAAGCCCGAGGATCGCTCCGGCGACGCCGAACACGGCACCGACCGCGAGCGCGAACCACACGGTGTGAGTGATCCCGCGGTGCTTCACGAACGGGACCCTCATATCGAGGTCCGGAATCATCGCCGTCGACGCGACCGCCGCCGCGACGATCGCGCCCGCCTCCATCGAGGCGAGCGCGGCGAGGACGAAGCCGAACGGTGCGTAGACGACGAGCGACGCGCCGATGTGACCCTTCTGGTACATACGTGTGTTTCAACGGCAACTGAAAAGGCTGTTACGCGCCCACGCGTGGATCGAGGAGCGTCGCCTCCGGACGCCGATCCGATCAACAGGTTCGCCGTCGGTGACCGACTCGCCGCGAGCGACGATCTCGTCGGTCGCGGAACGAGTCTCGCGGCCGGAAACACCGCGTCGATTCGATTATTTTATTAGAATTCGTCGAGACGTTTCCCTCACATGGCCCTCCAACTCAGCCGTGCTGTTAGCGACGGTTTCAGGCGTACCTTCACCCGAGCCGGCGCGGTCCTCTTCGTCGGGCTCCTACTCATCCAGTTCGGGATTCAAACCAGTGTCAACACCGCCGTGGTCGGCTTCCTCCCGCCAGAGGCCGCGGCGCAGTTCAGCGGGGAGGCCGGGCTCGTGCTCCCCGTCTCCGGCGGCGTTGGGATCGCGCTGTTCGTCGCGCTCACCCTCGTGAGCTCGGCGTACTTCGTCGTCCTCTCGCGGACGTTCGCCCAGCCGCTCGGCCGGGCGTCGACGTTCCCCCCGGCGCTGACCGAGCGCCTCGGGCGCGCCACGCTCGTCGCGCTGGTCGGTGGGATCGTCGTGAGCGTCGCCGTCACGGTCGGGTTCGCCCTTCTCTTCTTCCCGGGGCTGTTCCTCGCGGCCTCGTTCCTGTTCTTCGTCTTCGTCGTCGCCGTCGAGGACGGCGGCGTCATTGGGAGCCTCAAGCGGAGCTGGGGGCTCGCCCGCGGCTCCCGCCTCAAGCTCGCCGTCCTCGTGTTCTTCTCCGGAGTGTTCGGCCTCGTGTTGGGCGGGGTCACGTCCGTGATCGGCCTCGTCGGCGAGCCCCTCGTCGCCGACCTCGCTACCGTCGCCCTCTCTGCGGCCTTCTTCGTCCCGTACTACGGGATCATCGCGTCGGCGTACCTCCAGCTGCGCGACGGGCGACCGAACGCGAGCAGGACGACGGCCGAGCCGGTCGACGCGTCGCAGACGCCGAAGCTCTAGCGACGCTCAGTCCTCGTCGCCGAGGATCACGCGGCGCGTCATCGCCTCGGGATCGAGCACCTCGTCGGCCTCGTCCTCGGTGAGGTATCCGGCCTCGACGGCGGCCTCGCGGACGCTCTTCCCCTCCTTCAGCGCCGTCTTCGCGACCTTCGACGCCTTGTCGTAACCGATCGCGGGGTTCAGCGCGGTCGCCAGCGCCATCGACTGCTCGACGCGCGTCTCGCAGTGCTCCTCGTTGGCCGCCAGCTTCGCGACGAAGCGCTCGCCGAACGTCGCCGCGGCGTTCGAGAGCAGCTCGGCGGACTCGAGGAAGTTGTGCGCGATGACGGGCTTGTAGAGGTTCAGGTCGATCTCGCCGCGCGCGGCTCCCGCGGAGATCGCGGCGTCGTTGCCGACGACCTGCTTGTGGACCTGGTTCACCGACTCGGCGACGACCGGGTTGATCTTGCCGGGCATGATCGAGGAGCCGGGCTGGTTCTCCGGCTGCTCGATCTCTCCCAATCCGTTCCGTGGGCCGGAGGCGAGCAGCCGCAGGTCGTTGGCGATCTTGTTCATGCTCCCGGCGATCGTGCGGAGCGCGCCGTGCGCCTCCGCCATCGCGTCGTGGGCGGCCTGCGCCTCGAAGTGGTTCTCGGCCTCGCGGAACGTCGTGTTCGTCTCGTCGGAGACGTACTCCGCGGCGAGCTCCGGAAAGTCGGGGTGGGTGTTGAGCCCCGTGCCGACCGCGGTGCCGCCGAGCGCGAGCTCGCGGAGGTTCGACTGGACGCCCTCGGCGCGCTCGATCCCCTTCGCGACCTGCGTCCGGTAGCCGCCGAACTCCTGGCCGAGCCGGATCGGTGTCGCGTCTTGGAGGTGCGTGCGGCCGGTCTTGACGACGCCGTCGAACTCCGTCTCCTTGGCTTCGAGCTCGGCGTGGAGGGTCTCCAACGCGGGCACGAGGTCCTTCTCGACGGCCTCCAGCGAGGCGACGTGCATCGCGGTCGGGATCACGTCGTTGCTCGACTGGCCGTAGTTGACGTGGTCGTTCGGGTGGACGACGCGGTCGCCGATCTCCGCGCCCGCGATCTCGGCGGCGCGGTTGGCGATCACCTCGTTGGCGTTCATGTTCGAGGAGGTGCCGGAGCCGGTCTGGAACACGTCGA
>NZ_CVRT01000146.1 GCF_001261915.1 Halorubrum sp. SD626R | reverse complement strand
CATCGGGACGCTCAACGACCTGCTCACGGACGAGACGCTCTCGCCCGGCGACCTCGTCTCGGCGATGCTCGACGTCCCGCTGTTCCGACTCATCGTCGTCGTCGCGATGACGAACGTCGGCAGCATCGTCGCGAGCTTCCTCTTCGCCGTCTACGTCATCCCCGCGATGTTCGGCGCGGAAGTGGGGGGCGTCGACGAGGTGAGCCGGCTGATGATCGAGGGTGCCAGACGCGGTGCCGAGCTGATCGGGAACGCGGTCGCGGGGGGACGATGAGCACGACGCCGCAGGGGCGGCGGATCGCCGGCCTGTACTTCAGCGGAACCGAGCTTCGCGACCTGCTCGTGGCGTGGCTCGCGCTCGGCGTCGCGTTCATGTTCTTCTTCGTGGGCGGATCGGCGGGGATCGGTCGAATCGTGGACGCGGGCGTGGTCCCGCCGCTGGCGGTCGCGCTCTCGACCGCGGGGGTGGCGTTCCTCCTCCACGAGCTGGCACACAAGGTCGTCGCGGTCCGCTACGATCAGGTAGCCGAGTTCCGCGCCGACACGAGCATGCTGTTTCTCGCCGTGATGAGCTCGCTCTTGGGGTTCATCTTCGCCGCCCCCGGCGCGGTCCACCACCGGGGACGGCTGACGCCCCGAGAGCACGGCCACATCGCGCTCGCGGGCCCGGTCGTGAACCTCGTGCTGGCGGTCGTCTTCCTTCCGGCGATGGTGGCGGGGGGTCTCGTCGGGAGTCCGATCCTCTCGCTCGTCGGCGCACGCGGGGTGGCTATCAACGTCTTCCTCGCCGCGTTCAACCTGATCCCCTACGGCCCCCTCGACGGGAAGACCGTCATGGGGTGGAGCAAGCCGGTGTGGGCCGTCGCGTTCGTCCCCTCAGTGCTTCTCGCCGTCGGCCTCGTGTTCGTCGGCGGACTCGGATTCGGCGGGCCGTTCTGAGTCCTCCGATCTCGGTTCCGCTCCCGGCGGGTTCGACCCGCGTGTCGTGAGCGGCGTCCGCGTCGTGAGCGGAGGCGTCCACGGCCGCTCCCGTCGGGAACGGTGCGCTTTTGCTCCGCGGCCGTCCCTCCACACACATGACCGAGGGCGACGACACGGACCGGGACGGCACCGCGGCCGACGACGAGCTCACATACGCCGACGCCGGCGTCGATATCGACGCGAGCGAGGCCGCGACCGCGGCGCTCATCGGCGCGGTCGGCGGCGACGTGGAAGGCGAAGGAACCGACAGCGACTACGCCGGCCTCCTCGACATCGGCGACCGGTACCTCGCGCTCGCGACCGACGGCGTCGGGACGAAACTGCTCGTCGCCGAGGCGCTCGGCGACTACTCGACCGTCGGGATCGACTGTATCGCGATGAACGTCAACGACCTGGTCGCAGCCGGGGTGCGCCCCGTCGCGTTCGTCGACTACCTCGCCGTCGACGAGCCCGACGAGCGGTTCGCCGAGCAGGTCGGCGAGGGGCTCGCCCGCGGCGCCGAGCTCGCCGACATGGAGCTCGTCGGCGGCGAGACCGCGGTGATGCCGGACGTGATCTCGGGCCTCGACCTGGCGGGCACCTGCGCCGGGCTCGCCGCCAAGGACGCGGTCTTCGACGGCGCGGCGCGGCCGGGCGACGCGCTGGTTGGGTGGGAGTCGTCGGGGATCCACTCCAACGGGCTCACGCTCGCCCGCGAGGCGGCCACCCGTGAGCACGCGTACACCGACCCGTGCCCGTTCGAGGGGTACGGGACGGTCGGCGAGGCGCTGCTGGAGCCGACCCGGATCTACGCGGACCTGCTCGACCCGTTGCGCTCCCACGGCGCCCGCGGCGCGGCCCACGTCACCGGCGGCGGGTGGACGAACCTGACGCGGCTCGGAGACCGCCGATACGTCGTCGACGACGCGTTCGACCCCCAGCCCGTCTTCGAGTTCGTCCAGAGCGAGGGGAGCGTCTCCGACGAGGAGATGCACCGCACGTTCAACATGGGGACCGGCTTCGTCGCCGCGCTCGACCCCGAGGCCGCCGAGTCGCTGGCGGCCGCGACCGACGGGCGCGTGATCGGCCGGGTGGCGGAGACCGACGCGACGGCGGCCGACGACGAGGCGGGAACCGTTTCCATCCGGGGAATGGAGCTGTAGGCGGTTCCGCGAACAACCAGCGATTGTTGCCGACAACCACGAGTAGCGGCCCGATTTACTCGTGTACGCCAGCTTATGATCGCGAGGGGCGTAGCGTCCGATAATGAGTGATCGACCCGAGTCGCCGGAGGGGGATGCCGCCGAGGGAGGTGACGCGAGCGACGCGGCCGGTCCCGAGGAGGACGGGACCGAGCGCGACCGCCCCGACGACTCGGAGCACCTCGACGACATCGAGGACGGCGCGGGCTGCGCGGAGATCTGGGAGCGGCTCTCCGAGCGGCGGGAGGCGGCGCGGGAGGAGGCGGAGCGGAGCGGTTGACCCGCTAGGAGAGGTGTGCGGCGATGTCCGCCTCGGTGATGATCCCGACCGTCTCGCCGCCGTCGGTGACCATCACGGCCTTGTAGTGGTCCAGCAGGTTCCGGACCTCGTCGACGGTCGCACTCGGCGCGACCGTGGGGAACGACTCGCTCATCACCTCGCTGACGGGATGGTCCCCGACGTTCTCGCCCGCGTGAACCACGTCGCCCTGGCTGATCGAGCCGACCGGGACCCCGTTCTGGAGCACCGGGAGCTGCGAGTACGCCTCCTCCTCCATCAGGTCGACCGCCTCGCGCACCGCGTCGTCGGGCGCGACGCTTATCACCGTCTCGTTCATCAGGTCGCTCGCGCGGACGACCTCGCCCTCCGCCTCCTGGAGCGCGTTGACGATCCGCCGGAGCGTCGAGAGCCGCGGGTCGACGTCGCCGCCCTCGATCCGGGCGATCAGGGGCTGTGAGACGTCCGCCGCGTCCGCCAGCTCGCTCTGGGTCAGCTCCAGGGTGGTCCGCCGCTCGCGGAGGTCCTGTGGTGTCGGGAGTTCCATGGAACGAATAACTCCGGGTTATTAGAAAAGGTTTCGGCGGCGACCGATAGCGCGGCGGCCGCGAGCGCGGTGAGGGGGCCGAGCGCCTACTCGTCGCCGTCGTCGTCTTCGTCGCCCTCCGTCTCGACGATCTCGATGACTTCGAGGGGAACGTCCCGCAGCGCGCCGCCGACCTCGCTCTTCGCGATCCGCTCCGCGTGCTCCTCGCTGTCGGCGTTGAAGATGTCGATCTCTAGCAGGAGCCCGACCAGAGCCGTGTTCGCGGCGAGGAACGCGGCGTCGAACGGCTCGCCGCAGGCCGGACAGCCGGTGACGCCGGGCTCGACCTCGACGTACTGCTTGTCCGTCTCGTTGAGTCGCTTGCCGGCTTCGCTGACCGCGACGCCGATGGCGTCGTCGGTCTCCTCGACGTCGCGGACCAACCAGGCGGCTTCCATCGCGACTTCGTAGTTGCTCATACCCGACCGACGGGCCGCAGGGTTTCCTTTCTTGTGGTTCGCTCGCGGTCGCCCCGCGAGGCGCCTCTCCGGGGGCGAATTCGGGGGGCCGCCGCTACAGCCGGTCGACGATCGCGGCCGTGACCTCGTCGGTCGTCGCGTCGCCGCCGAGATCCCCGGTGCGGGGCCCGTCGGAGAGCACGCCCTCCACGGCGTCGCGCACGCGCTGTCCCTCCTCGACGTATCCGAGGTATTCCAGGAGCATCGCCGCCGACAGTACCGCCGCGGTCGGGTTCGCGACCCCCTGACCGGCGATGTCGGGCGCGGTGCCGTGGACCGGCTCGAACAGCGCGTTGTCGTGGCCGACGTTCGCCGACGGCAGCAGGCCGAGTCCGCCGACGAGCCCGGCCGCCAGGTCGGAGAGCACGTCGCCCGCGAGGTTCGGGCAGACGACCACGCCGTACTGCGCCGGGTCGAGCGGGAGCTTCGTCGCGAACGCGTCCATCAGTTCTTCGTCGACGTCGACGCCGCGCTCCTCGGCGACCGCCATGACTTCCTCGCGGAACCGGCCGTCCGTCTCGCGCATTACGTTCGCCTTGTGCGCGACGGTGAACCCCTCTTCGGGGTCGCCGGCCGGACCCCGCCCGTCCGCGACGAACTCGCAGGCGAACTCCGCCAGCTCCCGCGAGGCCGAGGAGGTGACGACGCGGGTCAGCGTCGAGAGGTCGTCGGAGAGGCGGTCCTCGTGGCCCGCGTAGACGCCCTCGGTGTTCTCCCGCAGGAAGACCACGTCCGTCTCCGGGCGGACCGCGTCGACGCCCGGATACGCCTTCGCGGGGCGGACGTTGACGAACGAGTCGACCGCCTCGCGCAGGGGGAGGATGACGTCGGCGGCGGTCTCGCCGGCCGCGCCGAACAGCGTCGCGTCCGCGCCGGCGGCGAGCTCGTACGTCTCGGCCGGGAGCGCCTCGCCGGTCGCCTCCTTCGTCGCGTCGCCGGCGTCTCCCTGGGTGAACTCGAAGTCAAGACCGAACGCCTCCAACACCTCGACCGCGGCGGGGACGACCTCGCGGCCGATCCCGTCGCCCTCGATGACGGCGATCTCCTCGCCCATTCAGTCGTCCCCCTCGACGTAGGGGAGCCCGTCGACGGTCGCGTCGACCTTGCTCCGGTTCGAGTACATCAGCGCGGTCGTGTCCCAGATGCCGTCGACCAGCGCCTCCCGCATCGCGTCGTCGATGTCGACGTCGATGACGGTATCGCCGTAGGTGACGGTCGTCTCCTCGACGTCGATCTCGATGTCACCGTCCGGATTCGCCTCGATCCACTCCTGGAGTTGCGTGACCGTTTCGTGGTCGGCGGTGACCGCCGGGATCCCGAGCGACTTGCAGTTGTCGCGGAAGATCTCGGCGTACGACTCGCCGACGACGCCGTCGATCCCCCACCGCATCATCGCCTGCGGCGCGTGCTCCCGGGAGGAGCCGCAGCCGAAGTTGGAGTTGACGACCGCGATCGACGCGCCCTCGAAGCGGTTGAGCGGGTGGTCGTTGAACCCGCCGTCGTCGTCCCGCCGGGCGTCGTAGAAGAGGTAGTCCGCCATGTTGTCGAACGTGACCTCCTTCATGAACTTCGCCGGCAGGATCTGGTCAGTGTCGACGTCGTCGCCGGGGATCGGCACGCCGGTGCCGGAGACGTCGGTGATGTGCTGGTCCGCGCCCGGATCCGCGTCGGGGGCCATCAGTCCGCCACCTCCTCGACGCCGCCGGCGCCGCCGGTCGGCCCGTCGTCGAGGTAGTCGCGCGCGTCGGCGACCTCGCCCTCGACGGCCGCGGCCGCGACCATCGCGGGGCTCATCAGGACGGTGCGGCCGTCCTTCGACCCCTGCCGTCCGATGAAGTTGCGGTTCGAGGAGGAGGCGCAGACCTCGTCCCCCTCCAGCGCGTCGTCGTTCATGGCGAGACACATCGAACAGCCGGCGCGGCGCCACTGGAAGCCGGCGTTGATGAACGTCTCGTCGATGCCGCGCTCCTCGCACTGCTGGCGCACGGTCTCGGAGCCGGGGACGGCCAGCGCGCGGACGCCCTCGTCCACCGTCTCGCCCTCCAGGATCTTCGCGGCCTCCGCGAAGTCGGAGAGCCGGCCGTTCGTGCAGGTGCCCAGGAAGGCCACGTCGACGTCGTAGCCGAGCATCGACCCGCCGGGCTCGATCTCCATGTGATCGAGCGCCTGCTCGGCGGCCTCGCGGTCCGTCCGGGCCTCGAAGTCGTCCGGGTGCGGGACCGGCTCGGAGATCTCGATCACCTGCCCGGGGTTGATCCCCCAGGTGACCAAGGGGTCGATCCCGTCGGCGTCGACCGTGACCACGTCGTCGTACTCCGCGTCGTCGTCCGACGCGACCGACTCCCAGTACGCCTTCCGCTCCTCGAACGCCTCGCCCTCGGGGACGTACTCGCGGCCCTTCAGGTACTCGTAGGTCGTCTCGTCCGGGTTGATGTAGCCGGCGCGGGCGCCGCCCTCGATGGACATGTTACACACCGCGAGCCGGCCCTCCATGTCGAGCGCCTCGATCGCGGGGCCGCCGTACTCGTACACGTGGCCGACGCCGCCGTCGACGCCGAGCTCCTGGATCACCTTCAGGATGACGTCCTTCGCGTAGACGCCCTCGCCGAGCTCGCCCTCGACGTTGACCCGGCGGACCTTCTGTTTGTCCGCCGCGATACAGCCCGTCGCGAGCACGTCGCGGATCTGGCTCGTCCCGATGCCGACGCCGATGGAGCCGAACGCGCCGTGCGTCGCCGTGTGGCTGTCGCCGCAGGCGACCGTCATTCCGGGCTGGGAGAGCCCCAGCTCGGGGGCGACGACGTGGGTGATCCCCTGTTTGCCCGACTCGAAGCCGAAGAAGGTGATCCCGCTCTCGCTCACGTTGCGTTCGAGCGCGGAGAGCATCTCCTCGGCCTGGTCGTCGGCCAGCGGGCGCTCTCGCTTCTCGGCCTCCGTGGGCGCGATGTGGTCCGTCGTCGCGAACGTCCGGTCCGGATAGGCGACGTCGAGCTCGCGCTCGCGCAGCATGCCGAACGCCTGCGGGCTCGTCACCTCGTGGACGAGGTGGAGCCCGACGAACAGCTGGTCCTGCCCGTTCGGGAGCTCGGTGACCTTGTGACGCTCCCACACCTTGTCGTACAGCGTTCCCTCGCTCATCAGGCCGTCACCTCGGCCGACTCCTCCTCATCGTCGGCCTCCTGCCACGCGAACAGGCCGCGGAGCTCCTCGCCGACGGCCTCGATCTCGTGGTTCTTCTCGGCCGTCCGGAGCTGCGTGTAGGAGGGTCGCCCGGCCTGATTCTCGGCGATCCACTCGCGGGCGAACTGCCCGTTCTGGACCTTCTCTAAGACCTCCTCCATGTTCTCGCGGGCGTGCTCGTCGACGACGACGTCGCCCTTGGTGAGCCCGCCGTACTCGGCGGTGTCGGACACGGAGTCCCACATCTCGCCGAGCCCGCCCTCGTACATCAGGTCGACGATGAGCTTCAGCTCGTTGAGACACTCGAAGTACGCCATCTCGGGGGAGTAGCCGGCGTCGACGAGCGTCTCGTACCCCTGTTTCACGAGCGAGGTGACGCCGCCACAGAGGACGGCCTGCTCGCCGAACAGGTCGGTCTCGGTCTCCTCGCGGAACGACGTCTCGACGACGCCGGCGCGGGTGCAGCCGATGGCGGCCGCGTACGCGAGCCCCTGGTCGTGGGCGTCGCCGGTGGCGTCCTGATACACCGCCAGGAGCCCGGGGGTCCCCTCGTCGTTCTCGTAGTTCCGGCGGACGAGGTGGCCCGGCGACTTCGGCGCGACCATCGTCACGTCGACGTCCTCGGGCGGCTGGATCTGGTTGTAGTGGATGTTGAACCCGTGGGCGAACTGCAGCGTGTCGCCCGCCTCCAGGTTCGGCTCGATCGCGTTCTCGTACACGTCCGGCTGGACCGTGTCGGGCACGAGCACGCTCACGATGTCGGCCTCGGCGGCGGCGTCCGCGGGAGTCTCGACGCGGAGCCCGTCGCCCTCGGCGGCCGCCCGAGAGGAGCTGCCCTCGCGGAGGCCGACGATCACGTCGACCCCGCTCTCGGAGAGGTTCTGCGCGTGCGCGTGGCCCTGCGAGCCGTAGCCGAGCACGGCCACGGTCTTGTGTGCGATCGCCTCCTCGTCGGCGTCGTCGTCGTAGTATACTGTCGAATCGAACGTCTTCGTGTCTTCGGTCATGTGTATCGTGTGGGTCCGCGTATCAGTCGTCGTGGGTGGTCGGTTCGCCGGCCGTTCCGGGTTTCTCTCCGGGCGCCGTCGGGGTGTCGCCGCGTGCGAGCGCCGTCTGGCCCGTCCGGGCGATCTCGATGATGCCGAACTGACGGAACGCGTCGAGCGCGTCGTCGATCCGCGCCTCGTCGCCGGTGAGCTGGACGGTGATCGTCCGCGGCCCGGCGTCGAGCGTCCGGCCGTCGTACATCTCGGCCACGGCGTGGACCGCCGCGGGGTCGTCGGCCTCGACCTTCAGCAGGACGAGCTCGGCCGTCACCGCGTTGCCGGACACCTCGCCGACCGAGATCACCGGCTTCAGCTTCGCCATCTGCTTCTCGATCTGGTCGATGCCGGGGTCCGTCTCCTCGACGACCATGGTGATCCGCGAGTGGCCCTCGACGGTCGTCGGGCCGACGGTGAGGCTCTCGATGTTGAACTGGCGGCGGGAGACGAGCCCGGAGACGCGCGCGAGCACGCCGGGCTCGTCCTCCACGAGCGCCGAGATGACGGCGCGCCGCGACTCGTGTTCCGCCTCGACGACGGGGTCGATCCGGATCCCTTCGAGGTTCCGGCGCCCCTCCGGATGGTCCCGCTCCGCGGGCCCCGGCTGCTCGCCCGGCGCGGACCGCAGGTCCGGCTCGGGCACGCCGGAATCGGAGGCGGAGCCGCCGTCGGTCGCGGGTCGGGAGTCGGGCGAGTCGTCGCTCATAGCTGGTCCTCCGCGGCCGCGAACTTCCCGTTCGCGCCGCCGCTCGGCACCATCGGCAGCACGTTCTCCTCGGGGTCGACGTGGAAGTCGACGACGGCCGGCCCGTCGTAGTCGAGCGCCTCCTCGACCGCGGGCGCGACCTCGTCGTAGTCGTCGACCCGGAGGCCTAACGCGCCGAACGCCTCCGCGAGCTTGTCGAACTCGGGCATCCACGTGTAGTCGGAGGCCATGTGGCGCCCCTCGTAGAAGGCGTCCTGCCACTGGCGCACCATCCCGATGTACTCGTTGTTGAGGACGGCGATCGTGACGTCGAGGTCCTCGCGGACCGCCACCGACAGCTCCTGCATCGTCATCAGGAAGGAGCCGTCGCCGTCGAAACAGACGACGTCGCGGTCCGTCTCGCCCATGTTGTCCGCGGCGACGCGCGCACCGACCGCGGCCGGCACGCCGTACCCCATCGTCCCCAGCCCGTGCGAGGAGACCCACGTCCGGGGCTCCGTGTACGTCCAGAACTGGGAGGCCCACATCTGGTGTTGCCCGACGCCCGTCGTCACGATGGTGTCGTCGTCGGTCGCCTCGTCGAACGCCTCGACGACGAACTGCGGCTTCAGCGGCTCGTCCTCCGGCGTCGTGTACGTGAGCGGGTACGTCTCCTTCCAGTCGGCGCAGCGGTCGCGCCACGCCTCGGCGTCCGGCGCCTCGCGGACCGCCGCGGTGAGCTGGTCGAGGACGCGTCCCGCGTCGCCGATCAGGGGGTGGTCGGCGTAGACGTTCTTGCTGATCTCGGCGGGGTCGATGTCGACGTGGACGACCTCGGCCTCCGGCGCGAACGTGTCGATCCCGCCGGTGAGCCGGTCGTCGAACCGGGTGCCGACCGCGATCAGGCAGTCGGTGTGAGTGATCGCCATGTTGGCGTAGCCGGTGCCGTGCATCCCGGCCCACGAGAGGCTGAGATCGTCGTCCTCGGGGAACGAGCCGATGCCGGGCATCGTCGTCGTCACCGGGATCCCGTAGGTCCGCGCGAACGTCCGCGCGGCGTCGCTCGCCTCGGCCTTGATCACGCCGCCGCCGAACAGACAGAGGGGGCGCTCGGCCTCCTCGATGGTCCGAGCGGCCGCCTCGACCGCGTCGGCGTCGGCGTTCGGGTCCGGGTCGGTCCCGGCCGGCGGCGCCGCCGGCCCCGGCGTCTCGTCGGTCTCGTCCTGCGTGACGTCCTTCGGGAGGTCGACGAGCGTCGGGCCCGGACGGCCGGCCCGCGACAGCTCGAACGCCTCGCCGACCGTGTCGCCGACGGAGTCGGCCCCGTCCGCGAAGTAGTTGTGCTTCGTGATCGGGCGCGTGACCCCGATGGTGTCGGTCTCTTGGAACGCGTCGTTGCCGACGAACTCGGTCGGGACCTGCCCCGTCAGCGCGAGCATCGCGTCGGAGTCCATGTCGGCGTCGGCGATCCCGGTGACGAGGTTCGTCGCCCCCGGACCGGACGTAGCCAGGCAGAGCCCGGGCTCCCCGGAAACGACGCCGTACGCGTCGGCCGCGTGGGCGGCGCCCTGCTCGTGGGCCATCGTGACGTGGTCGATCGACGAACTGTACAACGCGTCGTAGACGGGCATGATCGCGCCGCCCTGAACGCCGAAGGCGGTCTCCGCGCCGGCGGTTTCGAGCGCGGCGACGACCGACTCCGCGCCGGTCGAGACCGCCCCCGCGGCGTGGTCGGGTTCGGCGTCGGGCGCCTCCTCGGCTCCCGCCGGCGGCTCCTCGGAGCCCTCCGGGTCGTCCTCTCGTGGGTGTGCTGCTGTGTCGCTCATTGTCGTGGTGGTGTTCGGTGGTGGGTCTATCGCGCGTGAAAGTTCGGTCCGAACGCCGGGCGTGCGGGCGGACGGCGGCCCGCGCGTCGGCGTTCGTCGGTGCGTCGAGTCGGTGAGGAAAGGGTAGTGTAGGGGATCAGACCCCTACGATGATCGGCGCGACGGCTCCGGTGATGCCGGCTGTCGTCGGGATCGAGGCGTGCCGTCGCATCTCGCCCTGACCAACGAAGCCGAGGTATAAATCCCTGTCGGGGCGCCGGTTCGGTGAACCGACTCGCGATCCCGCGCCGGTTCGCTGCGAGCGGGCTCGCACAGGCCCGCACCGACGCGGACGGCGGTCGCTCGGCGGGCTCCCCGGTCAGGGGGACGGCCATCAGACCCGGACCTCCTCCTCGCGGTCGACGTCGGCCTCCTCGGCGAAGCGCTCGACGTCGCCGGCGGTCACCTGCCGCTTGCCGGAGCCGTACTCCTTGACGCGCTTGGTGATGTGCCGGACCTCGCCGTCGCTCGGGTCGAAGCCGGCCTCCACCAGGTGCTTGCGCACGCTGTGGGTGCCGGTGTGTTTCCCGAGCACGAACTCGCGCTCGGCTCCCACCATCTCCGGGGTCATCACGCCGGTCTCGAACGTGTCGGCGTTCTCGATGACGCCGGCGGCGTGGATGCCCGACTCGTGCGCGAACGCGTTCCGTCCGGTGACGGGTTTGTTCGCGGGGACGGGGATGTCCGACGCCTCCTCGACGATCCGGGCCAGCTTGGTGATCTGGGTCGTGTCGATGCCGGTATCGACGCCGTACACCGACTCGACGGCCATCACGACCTCCTCGTAGGCGGCGTTGCCGGCGCGTTCGCCGATCCCGTTGACCGACACCTGCGCCTGCTCCGCGCCGTTCTCGAACCCGGTGACCGCGTTCGCCGCGGCCATCCCGAAGTCGTCGTGGGTGTGCACGTCGACGCGGGCGTCGGTCGCCTCGACGACGGCCTTCACCGTCTTCCCGAAGCTCGTCGGCATCGCCACGCCGCACGTGTCCGGGATGTTGATCCAGTCCGTGCCGGCGTCCGACACCGCCTCGACGATCTCCCGCAGGTAGTCGGGATCCGTCCGCGTGGCGTCCATCGGCGAGAACATGCACTCGACGCCGGCGTCTTTCACCTGCTCGACGGCGTCGATCGCGCGCTCCTTCGCCTCGGCCCTGGTCGCGTGCATCGAGTCCTCCAGCTGCACGTCGCTGGTGGAGACGAACACGTGGACCATCTCGACGCCGGAGTCGATGGCGGCGTCGATGTCGCCCTCGACGACCCGAGCCAGCCCGCAGACGGTGGTGTCCGTCGCGGCGGCGATGTCGCTCACGGCCTCGAACTCCGCGTCCGAGTTCACCGGGAACCCCGCCTCGATGACGTGGGTGTTCATGTCGTCCAGCGTCGCCGCTATGCGGCGTTTCTCGTCGTAGCTGAACGAAGTACGTGGTGACTGTTCGCCGTCTCGTAACGTCGTGTCGAAGATCCGTACAGGACCGATTTCGATGTTAGAAGCTATCGTGCCCTGGAAGAACTCGATCCGCCGGGGTGTCCGACGAAGCCTCCGTGATGTCTGTCATCGACTGACGACAAGACGGTCGAGAACTTAACGCTTGTGCCGTTCGCAAGAACGGCGCCCCGCCGACGGCGACGTACAGGCCGGCGTCGTCGAGAAACCGCCCGACTAGAGCGGTGTACCTATTCCTTAAATTCTTTATACTCGGACAGGACGCGGCCGAGGATGTGGTTTCGAAACCGGAGTAATAAGCTCGATCGACGTTCGTTTCGTTTCGGCCGCGCTCGGCCCGCGCGGTCGCGAAGCCGCGGCTCTGGACGGACCGCGTCGCGTTTCGCCCGGCTCAGAGGCCGAGGGCGTCGGTGATCTCGCGGCGGGCCGCCAGTAGCTCCTCGTCGGTCCGGTCGCGGGGGCGGTCGGCGTCGACGTCGACCACCGCCTCGACCGTCCCTGGCTGTCCGCCGAGGACGACGACGCAGTCCGCGAGGTAGGCGGCCTCCTCGACGTCGTGCGTCACCAGCGCGACCGTCGTTCCCCGGTCCGCCCACACGTCGAGCAGGTGGTCCTGCTGCTCGTGTTTCGTCAGCCGGTCGAGCGCGGAGAACGGCTCGTCGAGCAGCAGCACCGCCGGGTCGTAGGCGAGCCCGCGCGCCAGCGCGACGCGCTGGGCCATCCCGCCGGAGAGCTCGCCCGGACGGCTCTCCGCGAACCCGTCGAGCCCGACCGTCTCGATCAGGTCGTCGACGCGATCGCGCGCGGCGGGGTCGTCGCGGTCGACGCCCACCGGGAGCCCGACCGCGACGTTCCCTCGGACGTCGTCCCACGGGAGGAGCCGCGGCTCCTGGAACACCATCCCGACGTCGTCGCTGCCGCCCTCGCGCACGTCGGTCCCGTCGACCGCCGCGTCGCCCTCGAACCCCTCCTCCAGCCCGGAGAGCACGCGCAGCAGGGTCGACTTCCCGCAGCCGGAGGGGCCGACGACCGCGACGAACTCCCCGTGGCCGACCGCGAGGTCGACGCCGTCAAGCGCGACCGTCTCGCCGTAGCGCACCGCGAGACCGCGGACGGCGAGCGTCGGGTCCGCCGTCGGTCCGGAGTCCCGTCCCGGCTCGCTCGCGTCGCCGTCGGTCGAACCCGCGCCGTCGTCGACCCCGCGAGCGTCACCGTCCGGCCCCCCCTCGCCGCCGTCAGTCGCGTCGCCGGCCGTTTCGACCTCCTCGTCCGCGAGCGCGCCCTCACCGAGCGACGACACGGTTCTTCACCTCCTTGACCGCCAGATCCGAGAGGTTTCCGAAGAAGGCGAACAGCAGGATCGAGCCCACGATGATGTCGGGGCGCGCGAGCACGCGCCCGTCGCTCAGCAGGAACCCGATCCCCTCGCTGGCCGCGATCAGCTCCGCGGCCACGACGAACATCCACGCCAGCCCGACGCCGCCCCGGATCCCGACGAGCAGGCTCGGCACCGCCGCCGGGAACACGACCCGCCGGAGCGACTCGAACCGACCGAGCTCGTACACCTCGGCCACCTCCAACAGCTCCTCGCTCACGTTCCCGATCCCGGTCGAGAGGTTGAGGTAGACCGGGAAGAAGGCGCCGACCGCGATCAGCAGCACCTTCGCGCCCTCGCCGATCCCGAACCACAGCAGGAACAGCGGCACCCACGCCAGCGAGGGGATGTTCTTCAGGCTCTGGAGGAGGGGGTCGAGCAGGTCGTCGGCGAGGCCGTACAGCCCGGTGAGCGTGCCGAGGAGGACCCCGACGCTCGTCCCGAGGAGGGCGCCGAGGAACACGCGCTGGACCGTGATCGCGACGTGTCCCCAGAGCTCGCCGGAGGCGCCCAGCCCGTAGAGGGTCTCGACCACCCGCAGCGGCGCCGGGAGCTGGTGGGCGGCGAAGACGCCGGTCGCGACCAGCAGGTGCCACGCGACGACGATCGCCGCGGGCACGACGAGGCCGAGCAGCCACCGGAACCGGTCGGCGTCGGGGAGGACGCCGGCGGCGGCCTCGATCCCCGTGCGCTCCGTCTCGCGCGTCGTGGCCATCTCACTCGCCCCCACTCTCGGCGTCGCCGACGATCTCGGCCGCGAACTCCGGGTCGAGCAGGTCGTCGATGCTCCCCGCCGGGTCGGCGTCGTCGGTGACGAGCCCCTCGCGCTCCAGGATCGGCGCGAGATCGGAGAGCAGGTCCCGGTGGGCGCCGCCCGGGAGCGGCTCGGAGAGGTCGGTGCGGCGCGTGAACACGCGCTCGGCGACCGGCTGGGACATCTCCGACTCGCTCGCGAGGATCGACGCGGTCTCGGTCGGGTTGTCGATCGCCCACCTGCGGCCGCGCTCGTAGGTCTCCAGGACTCGCCGGGCGTCCTCCGGGCGGTCCGCGAGGAACCCGTCGAGGAAGTTGAGGAAGCCGTAGGTGTTGTACGCGGGCTCGCGGAAGAACAGCTCCGCGCCGTCGCGTTCCAGCTCCAGCTCGGCCATGTGGGGGTCGAGCCCGGCCCACGCGTCCACGTCGCCCCCCACCAGCGCCGACTGCCCCTCGGGGTGTTGGAGGTGAACGATCTCGACGTCCTCCTCGCTCAGCCCGGCGTCGTCGAGCGCCTGAAGCAGGAAGAAGTAGGGATCGGTGCCGCGCGTCGCGGCCACCCGCTTGCCCTCCAGGTCGGCGACCGACTCGATCCCCGTCTCGGCGAACGTGACGAGCGCGGTCCACTCCGGCTCCGAGTAGACGTACGGCGTCGTGATCGGGACGCCGTTCGACCGCGCCATCAGCGCCGCGATCCCGGCCGTCGAGGCGACCTCCGCCTCCCCGCCCTGCGAGTACTCGTTGGCTTGGTTGCTGCCGAGACTCAGCACCCACTCGACGTCGACGTCCGTCTCTGCGAACGCCGCCGACAGCCAGCCCTTCTCGCGTAACACGAGGCTGACCGGGTTGTAGTAGGCGTAGTCGACCGTCACCGTCCGTCCGTCGCTCCCGGCGCAGCCGGCGAGCAGCGAGCCGCCGATCGCCGCGCCGGTGCCGCGCAGGAACTGTCTTCGTTCCATCGTACCACCTCGTACCGGTGCCACCAATAAAGGCATATGCTCATCGAGAATATTTATCTGCAGCTATGATGCTCTGAGGTAATTTATCCGGCAGTATGAGAGACGAACGCAGGGACGCATCCGTCGTCTCGGGCGCCCTGACGGCCGTCCGTGTGATTCGATCGGTCCGTGAGCCGCGAGGCGTCGGTTATCCGACGTGTGTGATACCGGAACCGATTGCCGTCACGCGTCACGCCGGCGAGCCCCGTCGCCGAGGTCGCGAACCGCGTCGAGGAGGGCGTCGTCGTCGGTCGCGGCGTCGATCTCGACGATCCGATCGGCGGCCGCGAGCGTCTCCGCGTCGGGAGTAGCTCGGCCGGCCTCGCCCCGTTCGGCGTCCCTGCCGACGCCGTCGACGACGACGGTCGCGTCGGTCTCGCGCGCGAGCGCCGCCGCGGCCTCCCGCGTCTCGGCGTCGACCGGCTCGAACGCGGGGGCGGCGACGACCGCGGCGCCGGCGTCGCGGGCGGTCTCGGCGGCCGCGTCGCCCTCGGGGACCACCCCGACCGAGAGCTCGTGGCCCGCGGCCGCGAGGCGGGCGACGACCCGCGATGCCGCCAGCCCCCGGCCGACGACGTGGAGGCGCCGGCGGTCGGCCTCATCGCGGGCCGCGTCGCGCGAGTCGCTCTCGCCGGCCGCGCCGCCCGCGCCGAAGGCGGTGACCGTAGGTGTCCCGGTCGCCGGGTTGCGCCCGACGAACGCCTCGGCGTCGAACGCGGTTCGCAGCGCCTCCGCGGTCAGCACCTCACCGGGCGGACCGGCCGCCTGGACGCCCCCGTTCGCGAGGACGACGATCCGGTCGCAGTACCGGGCCGCCATGTCGAGGTCGTGGATCGCCGCGAGCGCGCCCCGCCCGTCGTCGACGAGGTCGCGGACGAGTTCGAGGGTGCGCACGGCGTGGTTCGCGTCGAGGCTCGCGGTCGGCTCGTCGAGCAGCAGCGCCGGGGTCCCCTGCGCCAGCGCCCGCGCGAGCAGGACGCGCTGGCGCTCCCCGCCCGAGACCTCGGTGATCGAGCGGTCGGCGAAGCGCGCGACGCCCGCCGCGTCCATCGCCTCCTCGACCGCCCGGTCGTCGTCGGCGCCGTGGCCGTCGAACCGGCCGAGGTGCGGGGTTCGGCCCATCTCGACCACGTGGCGCACCCGGAAATCGAACGCGAGGCTCGTCTCCTGCGGGACGCTGGCGACTCGGCGGCCGGCTTCCCGCGCGGAGAGGTCGGCAGCGCCGTCGCCGTCGAGCCGGACCGCCCCCGAGTCGGGCGCGAGCGTCCCCTTGATCGCCCGGATCACCGTCGTCTTGCCCGCGCCGTTCGGGCCGACGAGCCCGACCAGCTCGCCGCGGCCGACCCGGAGGTCGACGCCGGCGACGACCGGCACGTCGCCGAACGACACCGTCAGATCGCGGACCCCGACGAGGGCGTCGGCGTCGGCGTCCGTCTCCGGGCCGTCGCCGACCTCGTCGCCGTCGCCGACCTCGCCTCCGTCGCTCCCGTCCCCCTCCGCGGTCGGTCCCGCGCTCACAGCTCGTGCACCTCCCGGTTCATCAGCAGGTAGACGAAGAAGGGCGCGCCGACCGCGGCGGTGACGATGCCGACCGGCAGCTCCGTGCTCCCGGCGCGGGCGACCGTGTCGGCGGCGACGAGGAACGACCCGCCCGCGAGCGCCGCGGTCGGCAGCAGCACGCGGTGGTCGGGGCCGACGACCAGCCGGAGGATGTGCGGGACGATCAGTCCCACGAACCCGATGACGCCGGCGAAGGCGACGCCAGCGGCCGTGATCAGCGCGGACGCGCCGAGCAGGATCCGCTTGGTGCGCTCGACCGCGACCCCGAGCCCGCGCGCCTCCTCCTCGCCGAGCAGGAGGACGTTGAGGTCGCGGGCGTACACGAGGAGGAGGAGGAACAGCGGCGGCACGACGACCGCCGTCGCGGCGACCTCGCTCCACGAGGCGCCCGAGAGGTGGCCCATCAGCCACGCGACGACCCGCCGGAGCGACTCGCCGGCCTGCAGCTGGAGGTACGAGATGACCGCGCCGAGGAACGTCTGGACCGCGACGCCCGCGAGTAACAGGGTCGCCACCGGCGTCCGGCCGTGTCGCGTCGCGATCGCGTAGACGCCGAAGGCGGCCGCGAGCGCCCCGGCGAATGCGAAGAGGCTGACGCCCGCGCCGTGCGAGAGCCCCAGGTCGACCGAGCCGATCAGGGGGAGCGTCACGGTCGCCGACAGCGCCGCGGGGAAGACGATGAAGGCGACGGCGCCGACCGCCGCGCCCGAGGAGACGCCGATGATCGAGGGGTCGGCCATGGGGTTCCGGAAGAACCCCTGCATCACCGTGCCGGCCGACGCGAGCGCGGCGCCGACCAGCGCGGCCATCAGGATCCGGGGGAGCCGGACGCCCACGACGATCTGCGCGTGGACGCCGTCGACCGGGTACGCGAACGGCGAGGCGTAGACGAGACCGATCTCCGGCAGCATCAGCGTCCCCGTCCCGGCCGGGGTCGTCCGGATCCCGGTCGGCACCGACACCGCGTTCAACACCGCCTTCACGACCTCCGCGGGCGGTATCCGGACGGGGCCGATCGCGGCGCTCACCACGATCGCGGCGACGAGCGCGACCGCTAACCCCGCCGACCAGACGGACGCCCGCGTCCACGCGTTCATTCAGTTTTACAAGAGGAGTTGTAGTAGGTAAGTACTTATTGGGCGGGGCGCGTCGTGGACCCAATGCGAACCGGACACGTCATCGCGGCGGCCCTGCTCGTGACGACCGCCCTCGTCGGCGGCGTCGCGGGCCCGGCCGCGGGCGCACAGCCGGCGACGGCGCCGTCGCCGACGATCGAGTCTCCGACCGACGGGCCGAGCGTTCACCAGGCGGGCGAGACGTGCGGGTTCCCGCTGGAGGTCACGGACGCGACGGGGACGACGATAGCGCTCGACGAGGCGCCAGAACGGATCACGACGACGAACCCGTCGGCCGCCCAGACGCTCTGGGAGCTCGGCGAGCAGGATCGCGTCGTCGGCGTGACCCAGTACGCCGCCTACCTCGACGGGGCGAACGAGCGGGAGAACGTCTCCGCCGAGGGGCTCGGCGTGAGCGTCGAGCGCGTCGTGGCCACCGAGCCGGACCTCGTGCTCGCGCCGAACGCGTCGGCGGGGCAGGTCGAGGCGCTCCGCGATCAGGGGCTCACCGTCTACCACTTCCCCGAGGCGACCTCCATCGAGGCCATCGCCGAGAAGACCGAGACCGTCGGCCGCCTCGTCGGCAACTGCGAGGCGGCCGCCGAGACGAACGCGGAGATGAACGCCGCGGTCGAAGCCGCCGAGAACCGGACCGCCGGCCTCGACCGTCCGAACGCGCTCTACCCGCTCGGCAGCGGGTTCGTGGCCGCGAACAACACGTTCATCAACTCGATCATGGCGGCCGGCGGCGTGGACAACGTCGCGGCCGCGGAGGGCGACGGCTACCCGCAGCTCTCGAACGAGGTCATCCTCCAGACCGACCCCGAGCTCATCCTGGTGACCACCCCCGACGCGGCGATCCTGGGGGAGGAGCCGTACGCCAGCACGACCGCCGGGACCGAGGGCAACTACGTCGTGATGAACGTCAACTACCTCAACCAGCCCGCCCCGCGCAGCGTGATCGAGTCGACGACGACGCTCTCGACCGCGGTCGCGGAGCTCCAGGCGGACGGTGACGGGGAGACAGACGCGACCGACGGCGAGGACGGCGACGACGGCTCGATCGAGGGCGGAAGTGACGGGGACGCGGACGGCGCCACCGGCGACTCGGCGCCCGGCTTCGGCGTCGCCGCGGCGCTGGTCGCCGCGGTCGCGGCGGCGCTGATCGCGCGGCGGTCGTAGGCTGTCCCCGGGGCCCGGCCCCTACTGATTCGCCGACCGGACGTCGAGCGCGACGGGGATGGACCGGGCGGCCACGTCGCCCGCGAACGCCTCGCCGTCCGCCTCCAGCTGCGCGAAGGTGTCGTAGTGGATCGGGACGACCAGGTCCGGGTCCATCGCCTCGGCCAGCTCGGCGCTCGCGCGCCGGTCGGAGACGATACCGCCGCCCCCGATGTTCGCGAGGAACACCGAGACGTCGAGCTCCGCGAACGCGTCGAGCGCGTCCGAGTCGCCCGGCCAGAAGACGGTGCGGTCGCCGAGGCCGACGAGGAACCCGCAGCCGAGCCCGGGCGGGTGCGTCACCGAGCCGTCGGGGCCGGCGTTCGGGCCCTCGGGGTCGTTGTAGGCGGCGACGGACCACACGGTCGCCTCGCCGGCGGGCGTGTCGACATCGACGCGCGCCTCGTCGCCGACGCGGACCACGTCGTAGTCGTCGTCGAGCGAGTCGATCGACTCCACGTCGCGGTCGATGCCGGCGGGGTCGACCGCCTCGTAGATCACGAGCGTCGCGTCGTCGCTCGCGACCGACCGGATCCCGTCGGAGTCGTAGTGGTGGTCGTGGGTGACGACGACGAGGTCGCCGTCGCGCGCCCAGTAGTCGTCGAGGACGCCGTACCGCCCCGGATCGGTGTAGGCGACCGGGCCGTCATCCGGGGCGAGCCGCGCCGTCGCGTAGCCGAGCCACTCCACCGTCAAGCCGTCGTAGCGGACAGTCACGTCCTCGCCTGCGGCCGCGGGCGTCTTGAGGGTGGCTATGGACGGTCGACGCCGTCGGACGGCTCGCTCCCCTCGTCGACGCGGATAAGGTCCCACGCGTCGTCGAGGTCGGTTCGGCCCTTCGCTCCGTCACCGCTCTCGCCGTCGACCCCACCGCCCTCGGCGCCCCGCTCGGGTGCGTACGCCGGACCGAGCACGTGTTCCGGGACGATGGGCATCGGGATCGGGACGTAGCCCGCGGCCCGCATCGGCGCGAAGCCGCTGGCGCTCTCGACGACCGCGCCGTCGCTCCCGCGCCGCACCCGGAACCGCTTGTCGTCGGGGTGGCGGCTGTACGCGTACGGGAACGCCTCGGCCGGCGGCTCCCGGAGGCTCTCGACGCCGCCGAGGACCGCGACGACACGCCCGTCGACCTCGCAGAACAGCCGCGGAACCGCGGGGCGTCCCGCCTCGTCGACGGCGGCGGCGTCGACCTCCGGCCCCGCGGGGACCGGGCCGACCGGCGTGTCGGTCTCGCGCCACGCGAACGTCGGCTCGCCGAGCCCCTCGAACCGGACGCAGGCGTACCCGCCGCCCGCGACGGGGATCCGGTCCGGACCCGCGTGGAACGTCCGTCGGCCGTCGCGCTCCGCGGCGAGCAGCGGGGGATCAGCGAGCAGCGACCGCACCCGCTCGGCGGTCGCGTCGTCGGCGACAACGAAGCAGGCGCGGCGGTCGCGGTCGAGCGCGTGCGCGAGCCGCGAGGCGACCACCGTCGGCGTCGCGTCGTCCGCCGTGAGCGGCTCGACCGCGACGGGCGCCTCGCCGTCCCGCCGGGTCGCCACCGCCGGCGGCTCGGCCCGCGTCTCCGGGTGCGCGACCTCGTAGCCGTCGTCCGCGAGCCGCGCCGCGGCCGCGTCCGTCAGCCGCCGTCGCGTCGCGTCCCCGAGCGGGCCTGGCATGGACGGGAGTACGGGCCCGAGGCCCAAGGAGTTTCGCGTGGTGCGAGTCACCCTCGGTCCGGGGGTGGGAGGTTCGACCGATCACGCCCCGTCGCCCGCGAGCCGCGCGACCCGCTCCAGCGAGTCGGCGTCCGCGACCGACTTGTCCTCGCGGACCCCGACGAACCGGGGGAACCGCAGCGCGTACCCCGACGAGTACGTCGGCGACGTCTGGATCTCCTCGTAGCCGACTTCCAAGACGACCGCGGGCCGGATCGAGAGTTCGGTCCCGTCCTCGCTCACGACGTGAGGCTCCAGCCGCTCGGTGAGGTCGGCGAGCTCCTCGTCGGTAAGTCCGGTCGCGACCTTGCCGATCGTCGCGAACTCGCCATACCCCGTTCCGGCGTTCGCGGATTCCGGCCCGGCGCGCACGCCGAGCAGGAACGTCCCGAACAGGTCCGCGCGGCGTCCCTCTCCCCACTCCGCGCCGACGACGACCGCGTCGAGCGTCTCCACGTCCGGCTTGCGCTTCAGCCACTCCCGGCCGCGGTCGCCCGGCGTGTAGGGCGCGTCCGGGTCCTTCAGCATCACTCCCTCGTGGCCCGCGTCGAGCGCGGCCGCCTCCGCGGCCCCGATCGACTCCACGTCGCTCGCGGTTTCGAGGCTCGCGGCCGCGTCCGGAGCGACGTCGACGAGGCGCTCGTGGCGGACTCGGAGCGACTCGTCGAGGAGGTCTGCGCCGTCGGCGTGGAGGCAGTCGAAGGCGTGGAGCCGCAGCGACACCTCCTCGCGCATTCGGTCAACGTCGTGCTTCCGGCGGAAGCGTCGCAACACCTCTTGGAACGGGAGGGGGTCGCCGTCGTCGTCGACCGCGACGACCTCGCCGTCGAGGATGACCGGGACGTCGACGCGGTCCGCGACGTATTCGACCACCTCGGGGAGGGCCTCGGTCACGTCGTCCATGTTCCGGGAGTAGAGCCGCGGGCCGAGGCCCTCGCGATTCGATTCCGCAGCTCCCGGCACGTAGTGCACCTGTACCCGCGCCCCGTCGAACTTCGTCTCGACGGCGACCTCGCCGAACGACTCGACCGCGTCGGTCGCGGTGCCCGCCTGCGCGAGCATCGCCTGTACGGGCCGGCCGACGACGAGTCCCTCCGCCCGGAGCCCGGCGAGCCCCTCGTCGCGCGCGAGGGCCGCGACGCGGCCGTAGTCGTTCGTCACCTGCAGCGCGCGCTCGACGGCCGCGACCGCCCCGTCGCCGGCGCGGAGGGTCGGTTCCGCGTCGTCGCTCTCGGCGGACTCGAACTCCGAGTCGGTCAGGAACGCCTCGGCGACCGCGTCCCGGACGGTCCCCTCGCCGACGCCGATCCGCATCTCGCCGAGCACCAGCCGGGCGAGGAACTTCGCCTCGGCGGGCTCGCAGCGGTTGAAGAGGCCGAACAGCGCGTCGAGCTTGCGCGACTCGCTGCCGTCGCCCGACGCGGCCGCCAGCTCCCGCAGCGCCGCGTCCAGCTCGGCGACGGTGAGCGCGTCGCGACCGTCGCCGAAGGCGGCGAGGCCGCGCTGGCCGCCGAAGTCGAAGTCGGCGGCGACCGCGCCGATCTCGCCCGCCTCCGCGAGCCGGTCCTCGACGTCGGCGGCGGTCACGTTCGGCCCCGCGGCGCGGGCGATCGCCTCTCGGCACAGCGCCGGGCCGATATCGAGCGTCCGGGTGTCGTGCGCCGGGAAGACGCGACCGAGCAGGAACCGAGTCACCGTCGCGATGTCGTCGCCGTCGGCCGCGTCGTCGTCGGCTCCGCCGCCGGCGTCCTCGCTCTCGCCCGCGCCGTCCCCGCCGCCGGCCTCGGCCAGCAGGTCGGCGACCGCGAGCGTCGTCTCGATGTCTCCCGGATCGGCTGCGAGCCCCTCCGCCCGGGCGGCGAACGTGGCGAACTCCATGTGCGAGGTCGGAAATCGGCGGGCAAAAGCGCGCCGATACGTCACCCCGCGTCGACCGTCCGGCGTCGGGTCCCCGGATCGTGCCGAGCGTCCCCACGCCGCCGATCGGCCGCAGCCCTTTTTACCAGCCCGGCACGTCGACCGTCGCATGAGCACGGAGTCCGCCCTCGCAGACGGCGTCCGCGAGACGCTCGCCGTCGACCCCGACGAGTTCGCCGCGCGCGCCGAGGAGGAGGCGGAGATCGTCAAACAGGCGCTCCGCGACGGCGCCTTCGACAACCACCAGTCGATCGTCGGCTTCGAGTACGAGTTCTACGCGGTCGCCGACGGGCGCTGGAGCGAGGAGTCGCGGGCGGGCGAGTACGCCCTGATGCGCGTCCCCCGCCGGCTGCTGGAGCTGATGGGGTTCGAGAAGGAGCTCGGCCTCCACAACGCCGAGATGTCGACGAGCCCGCAGCCGCTCTCCGACCACGGGCTCCGGGCGCAGCTCGCGGAGGTGCGCGCGCGGCTGGAGGCCGCGGAGAACACCGCGGGCGTCGAGGGGATGCGGCTCGTCTCGGACGGGCTCTGGACCATCCCGCCGACCGGCGAGACGGCCCGCGGGTACCTCACGGACAGCGTCGACGTCGACGGCGTCACCGTCGCGGTCAACATGAGCGACGCGATCCGGTACCACGCGATGGCGAACGCGGACGGCGACGGGCGGGGGAGCACGGTCCTCGAGGCGCCGGGGGTCTCGCTGGAGACGGACACCGTGATGCCGGAGAGCCTCATCACCTCGATCCAGCCGCACTACCAGGTCGCGCACGCGGAGACGCTCCCGCGTCACTTCCGGTACGCGCTCCGGATCGCCGGCCCCCTGCTCGCGCTCGGCGTCAACTCCCCCTTCTTTCCCCCGGAATTGTACGACGACGGCTGGGACGGCGAGCGCGTCCTGAGCGAGGGCGCCGCGGAGAACCGGATCCACGTGTTCGAGTCGGTGCTCAACGAGCGGACCGACGCGGACAAGGTGCGGTTCCCGCGCGACGTCCACGACGTCGAGACCGCGGTCGACCGGATCGCCGGCGACGAGACGCTCATCCCGATGCCGGAGCCCGAGGGGACCGACCGCTTCGACGACGCGTTCGCGACGTTCCGGACGAAACACGGCAGCTACTGGCGGTGGGTTCGCCCCGTCTTCGAGGGCGCCAGTCGGTCGAGCGCGAACGCCAGGATCGAGTTCCGCCCGATCGCGGCCCAGCCCACCGTCCGCGACTCGATCGCCTTCCAGGCGGCGTTCGCCGGGCTGATGCAGTCGCTCCCGCAGCGCGACCATCCGGTGATCGGCCTCGACTGGGAGACCGCTCGCGAGAACTTCTACGCCGCCGTCGCCGACGGGCTCGACGCGGACGTCGAGTGGGTCGGTCACGACGGCGAGCACACAACCGACACCGACGCCGTGTACGCGGACCTCCTCGACCACGCCGAGGCCGGGCTCCGGACCGCCGGCTGTCCCGAGGAGGAGGCGGCCTCGTGGCTCGCGCCGCTCCGGTGGCGCGTCGCCAACCGAACGACCCCCGCGAGCTGGAAGCGCGAGCGCGTCCGCGCGCGCCTAGACGACGGCGACGACTTCGAGACCGCGGTCCACGACACCCAGCGGGAGTACATCGACCGCCAGTCCGAGACGCTCGTCGAGGGCGGCTTCTCCGCGTGGAAGGACAGCGGCGAGGCGGAGTAGAGTTTACAGGAGCGAACCCCGGGACACGGCACCAACCGATCTGGCGCGCCCCCGCGAGCGGCCGGCAGGCCGCGAGCGGACGGCGCGAGGGAGTCAGTCGCCCGAGCGACGCGGAGGGCGACTGACGAGGCTGGGGAGGTGTGAGGCTGCGGTGCTGTGCGGGGTGGGACTCAAAGGGGCAGGCACGAGGAGCGCGGAGGCGACGTAAGCACCGCAAGGAGCGAGTGGAACGAGCGACTGAGGAGCGCAGCGAGCGTGCGCGCTCCTCGTGCCTGGGGCTTTGGAGGTGTTCGCCGTCGATCCGCGATCAACTCCTTATAAACGAGCGACCGTATCGCCAATCGAGTATAGCTCGCGCTCACCGATGTAAAGCGCGTATGAATGACGGACTGGCGGGGTGGCCCGGCGTTCCGGCGCGGGGTATCCCGGTTGCCTTCTCCACCCCGCGACCCGACGAGCGACGGGCGTTCGACGATGGGCTGCTCGCTTCCGCGCCTGACCCGATGTCGCCGACGAACCGCGACGGACCGCTCCTGCGAGCGGGCGACGCGGACCGCTGTCCCCGGCGGACGAGGCTTCCACGTTGGCTCTCGGGGCCCGCGCCGGTCTGACCGGACGCGCCCGCTGTTCGGTCCCCGCTGAAGACTACCTCGCGGGTGACGAGCGGGGCCTAACCGCCCGACCTAGTCCGTCCGGCGATACTCGGGTCCGGCATAAGGGCCTTTCGTTCGGCGGCTCCTTCGCTACGACAGCAGCGCCCTAGCGTACGCCGCGGCGGAGAGCGGCACGGGGACGGACAGCGCGACGACGGCGCGCGCGTGCCACACCAGCCAGAGGTTGTCGCGGAACACGGGCGTCGGCTCGATCGCGAGCGCCCAGCTCGCCGCGCTCAGCGTGGTCGCGCCCCCGAGCACGACCGCCGCGCCGGCGAGCGTTCCGGGTTCGAGGTTCCCCCGTTCGACCGAGGCGACGACGACCGCGCTCAGCAGCGCGAACAGCGCGATCCCGGCGGCGCCGACGGCCCCGGACGCGTAGTAGTCGGCGAGCTGTGACGCGTACTCCGGCCCCGTGATGACCGCGTACGGGGCCCCGAGCACGACGACGGTGGCGACGGCGGCGGCGATCCCGACCCGGCGCGAGGCGTCGCGGAGGTCCATACGCGCCGGTCGGTCCGGGACCGCGGTAAAAGGACCGGATCGGCGGCGGCCGCGGCACCGCGCCGTGCGACCCGTCCGCCTCGTCGGCCCGGGGACGACCCCCGTACCGTTTTGAGTCGCCGGCGCGGAGGGGGAGGTATGAGCCTCGACGTCGACCCGCCGGAGCCGCCAGAGCTCGCTGCCGTGGACCCGAACGAGTACGAGGACGCGGAGGTCGCCGGCGGCGAGTACCGCCGCGAGGAACTGGAGGCCTTCCTCCGCGAGGGCGCGTGGGAGGAGGCGTTCACGGAGTGGGCCGCCGGCAGCGACATGGACGAAGACGACTGGCGGATCGCGCTCGACCTCGATCTCGTCTCGCGGTTCGACTTCTTCTGGGACGACTTCGCCGACCGCGTCGGCTACCACGCGCCCGGGCTCCCGGAGGACTGGAAGGAGCGGGACCTCCACCCGGACCTCGACTCGTGGGGGACCGTCTCCGCGATCAACGCGGGGCTCACGGAGCTCGGCCAGATCGTCTGCGAGACCCTCAAGGAGGAGTACATCGACTGGGAGGCCGAGTTCGAGGCGCCGGACGACCTCCCCGACTTCGACGAGTAGCGCCGCCGTTCCCGCTGCTTCTTCTCAGTGCCCCCAGAGTGTCCCGTCCGGGGCGTACCGCGCGTCCATGATCCGGTCCCACTGCGCGTCCGAGAGGTCGAGGTCGGTCGCGGCGACGTTCTCGGCGAGCTGGTCGGTCGTGCGCGCGCCGACGATGGGGACGCAGGTGAACTCGTCCCACTCCGTCAGCCACGCGAGCGCGACCTGCGCCGGGGTGGCGTCGAGCTCGTCGGCGACCTCGCGCACCGCGTCGAGCACCTCCCAGCCGCGCTCGGAGAGGTAGAAGCGCTCGAACCGGTCGTCGAAGCTCGCGCGCGAGCCGTCAGGGGCGATCACCCTCTCGGGGTCGTCCGGATCGGCGCGCTCGTACTTCCCGGTGAGGAACCCGCCCGCGAGCGGGGAGTACGGACAGACCGCGATGTCCTGGTCGATACAGACGTCGAGGTACTCGCTCACGTCCTCGTAGTAGCCGGCGTGGTGGAGCGGCTGGACCACGTCGAACCGCGCGTAGTCGTTAGCGTCGGCGGTCCACAGCGCCTTCGTCAGCTGCCACGCCGCCATCGTCGACGCGCCGAGGTAGTGAACCTTCCCCTCCGAGACGAGCTCGTCGAGGACGCGCATCGTCTCCTCGATCGGCGTCTCCTCGTCCCAGCGGTGGATGTAGTAGATGTCGAGGTAGTCGGTGTCGAGCCGGTCGAGCGTCCCCTCGACCTGCGCCCGGATATGCTTGCGGCCGAGCCCCGAGTCGTTGGGGCCGGGCTCGCCGCGCCCGTCGAACGGGAAGTACACCTTCGAGGCGACCACGTAGTCCTCGCGGTCGCGCTCCGCGAGCCACTCGCCGACGTACTCCTCGCTCGTCCCGTTGGGATTTCCGTAGACGTTGGCGGTGTCGATGAAGTTGATCCCGTGGTCCGCGGCCGCGTCGAGCAGCTCGTGGGCCTCCTCGCGGCCCGTCTCCACGACGCCGTTCGTCTCCCGGCCGAAGCGCCACGTCCCGAAGCAGAGCTCCGAGACGCTGAGTCCGGTGTTACCGAGCCGTCGGTATTCCATGCCTCCATCTCCCGCCGGCGGTTTATAAAGCGTTGCGACAGCGGCGGGCCGGACGACGGGGCGCCGTCTCGGTCAGTCGAACGGGTACCGCGCCGTCGACCCGCACTCGCGGCAGCGCACGACGACGCGGCCGGGCCGGAGCCGGACGCGACTCGTCTTCCCGGGCCGGAGGTACACGTCGCAGTCGTCGCAGGTCCGCCGGGAGAAGTCGGCCGGGAGGCCGCAGCGGTTCCGCTCCGCGATCCGGCGCGCGAGCGCGACGTACTCGCGGGAGCGGTCGTACTCGCCGTCGACGACCGCCTCGCGGGCGAGCGTCAGCAGGCGCTCGATCCGTTCCGACGGGATCCCCATGTCTCGCCGGGCGTGACGGACCGGCAAAGTCGTTGCCATCGGCGGTCGCGGTGACGGCGGCGACGGGGCGGTCGAGCGATCCCCTCGACGCGGCCGACCCCGGGCGTCCCGCCCGCGTGGCGCTCGGTCCAGACGCGGCCGACCCGCACGCTTTTTTATCGGTCCACGCGAACGACGTGGTATGAAGGAGTCCCTGATGGACGTCGTCTGCTGCCCGCTCGATAAGGCCGACCTCGACCTCGACGTCGAGGACCGGGACGAGGAGGAGGTCCTCGCCGGGACGCTCACCTGCACCGAGTGCGGGGAGACGTACCCCATCGAGGACGGGATCCCGAACCTGCTCCCGCCGGACATGCGGGAGGAGGCGACCGCCTGACACGAGGCGAACGACGCGCGGTCCGAATCGTACTGCACCTTTTTTTTAGTGTGAGTTCGTCGACCCGTACGTGCAGACACTCTCCGTCGAACTGAACGGGGACGCCGTCCACTCGATCCGGGCGCCGGACCGGTTCGAGGCGACCGGTCCCTTCTCGATCGCCCTCGAGAACCGCGGCCGGTCGACCCACGTCCACCTCCACTTCGACGACGAGCTCGATCGGGCCCTCTCGATCGGCGAGACGAACCACTACGTCGACGACGAGTCGACCAGGCGGGTCCACGTTACCGCCGCCGAGGTCGAGGAGCCGATCGCCGGCAAGCTGAAGCTCGTCACCGGCTACGGCTCGAACACCCGGTACGTCGACGTCAGGCTCGACCCCCCGCGGGACGCCGGCCCCGACGAGGTCACCGTCGACGAGACGTTCACGAAACCCCCGGAGCGCACGCCCGATCCCCCGCCGCGACAGCGCGCCGGGAACGCGGTCGCCGGCCTCGTGAAACGCGGGGGGGTACCCGGCGCGGTCCTCGGCCTCCTCGCGGTCGCCGCCGGCGTCGCGCTCGCGCTCGCCGTCGACAGCGTGCTCGTCTCCGTCGCGGTCGGCGTCGTCCTGACGGTGTCGCTGGCGGCCGTGCTGCTCGCGGTCGCGTGACCGGCGGTCGCCGACCGTTCCGATCGCCCCTCATCGCTCCGGATCCGCGCGCTTTTAACCGTCCCACCGGAACGAAACGCCATGAGCTTCGAGAAGGAAGATGAGGTCGTGCTCCACGACAAACACAGCGAGTACGACGGCGAGACGGGCACGATCACGCAGGTGATGGAGACGATGTTCGGCGACGCGACCTACACGGTCAGCTTCGAGGACGGCCAGGAGACGGGCGTCCCCGAGGACGCGCTCGACGCCGTCGAGAGCGAGGCGTAACCGACCCCCTTTTCGACCCGCATGGCAAAAGTCCCCTTCCACTACGTCGACCTCCGGGCGTTCTCGTACGCCACCGAGGACGAGAAGCGGGTCGAAGACGCCCTCCGCCGGTTCCTCCCCGAGGACGCCGAGCTCGACCGCGTCGAGAACGTCGGCCACCACGGCGACCGGATCGTCGTCCTCTCGGCGCGGATCGAGAACGCCGACGGGATGCGCCACGTGCTCGACGCGCTGGCCGACCTCGACGACGTCGACCGCGTGATCGACGAGCTCGATCAGCGCGTCGACGACAACTGCGCGCTGTTCCTCCGCGTCGACAAGCAGGCCGCGTTCCGCGGCGAGGTCCGGCTCGGCCCGGGGATCACCGTCCGCGCGAAGGTGGAGGCGTACCCGGCGAAGCAGGCGGCCGCCGTCGAGAACGCCCGCGAGACGCTGTCGCGGCTGGTCGACGACAAAGGCGATCGATAACGACGGGTCCCGGGCCGGGCGTCCGGCCCGCACCCCCGGCGTGGCTTTTTATCCGGCCCCGCCGTCAGTGCGTCCATGAGCGACCCCTTCGTCGTCGTCGGCGCCGACGCCGCCGGGCTGAGCGCGGCCAGCAAGTTCCGCCGCGAGGCGCCCGACCGCGAGGTCGTCGTCTTCGAGATGGGTCGGTGGATCTCGTTCGCCTACTGCGGGATGCCGTACTTCGTCGAGGGGCGCGTCGAGCGCATGTCGGACCTCCTCTCGCTGTCGCCGAGCGAGGTCGACGAGCGCGGGATCGACCTCCGGCGCGGCCACGAGGTCGTCGGCGTCGACCCGGATGCGAAGACGGTCGCGGTCGAGACCGCCGAGGGCGACTCGTTCGAGCAGCCGTACTCCGACCTCCTCGTCGCGACCGGCGGGCGCGCGACGACCGGCCCCTTCGACGTGCGCGGGGTCGACGGCGCGTTCACCCTCCACGACATGGACGCCGCGGCCGCGATCGACGCGTACGTCGCCGAGCCGGAGGCGTACGACCCGGCCCGCGCCGACGTGAGCGCGGTCGACCGCGAGCGCGTCGAGCGCAACGCCGCGATGCCCGCCCCCGAGACGGCCGCGATCGTCGGCGGCGGCTACGTCGGCGTCGAGATGGCGGAGGCGCTCGTCGGCCGCGGGCTCGACGTGCACCTCTTCCATCGGTCCGGGCACCTCCTCTCGGACTTCGGCGAGGCCGTCGGCGAGCGCGTCGCGGACGAGCTGGACGCGAAGGGCGTGACGGTCCGCACGGACACCCCGGTCGAGGCGCTCGTCGGCGACGACCGGATCGAGGCGATCAGGTTCGCAGACGGGGACGCCGACGACGAGGGCGCCGAGACGCTCCCCGTCGACCTCGCGGTCGTCGGCGTCGGGATCCAACCGAACACGGAGCTGCTCGACGGGACCGGCGTCGAGCTCGGCGAGGGCGGCGCGGCACTGACCGACGAGCACGGCCGGACGAGTCTCCCGGACGTGTACGCCGCCGGCGACTGCGCGACCGCCTTCCACGCCGTCACCGGCGAGCCGGCGTGGATGCCCCTCGGGCTCACCGCGAACCGGGCCGGGCGGGCGATCGGCGCCACCGTCGCGGGCGACCCCTCGCCCGTGGGCGACATCGCGGGCACCGCGGTCGTGAAGGCGTTCGACATGGAGGCCGGGCGCGTCGGCCTCGTCGGGGACGACGCCGCCCGCGAGGCCGGCTTCGACCCGGTCCGCGAGACCGTCACCGCCGGCTCCCGATCGGGCTACTACCCGGGCGCGGCCGAGACGGACGTGACGCTCGTCGCCGACCGGGACTCGGGCCGGCTGATCGGCGGGAGCATCGTCGGGCCCGACCGCGCCGCGATCCGGATCGACACGCTCGCGACCGCGCTGGAAGCCGACATGACCGTCCCCGAGGTCGAGCGGCTCGACCTGGCGTACGCGCCCCCGTTCAGCCCGGTGTGGGACCCGATCCTCGTCGCGGCGAAGGTGCTCAACGGGACGCTCGACGAGGCGTAACGGCCTGAAGAGGAGAAGTAACGGTCCGACTCAGTCGTTCGCCTCCGCGTTCCCGTCGGCCGCGGCGGAGCCGGCCGGCTCGCTTCCTTCCGCGTCGCCGCCCTCGCCGCCGATCCCGGCAACGACCCGCCCGACCGCGTACCCCGCGAGGCCGACCGCGACCGCGGCCGCGAGGGCCGCGCCGAGCGGTTCGGCGACCGCGATCCCGAAGGAGACCGGGTCGGCGACGTCGATCGCGTAGGGCGTCGGTCCGATCGTCCGCAGCAGAACTGCCGCGAGGGGACCGTACGCGAGCAGGACCGCGGGAAGCGCGCCGCCGCCGACCGCGGCGAACGCGACCGTTCCCACCGCGGTCAGCGCCGCAAGGAGCGCGGCGACCGGGGCGACGACGCCGGCGGCGGGGCTCAGGCCCGCGATCGATCCGACGAGCCCGACCGCGTCGAAGGCGACGTACGAGACGGCGAAGCCGACGGCGCTCCAGACGGCCGCACGCTCGAACCCCGTCTCCCCGAGCGCGACGCGGGTGAGACGCCCGGCGCCGTCGTCGTCCGCGGTCATTCGGGTCTGGTCGCGCCGCGACCGTCCCGGTCGGGCGTGAGGTTGCCGTGCTCGTCGATCTCGCCCGCGACGATCCGCGTCGAGGAGATGCGCTCGCCGTCCTCGGCGGGCACGTGGTCGACGACGACCAGTTCGAGGGGGTCGCGGCCGCGCTCGCGGCGGATCTCGTTGATCCGCTCGCCGCCCGCCCTCGTCTCGGGCGAGACGATCAGCGCGTCGAACTGCGGCTCGACGGCGATGCCGGTCGGCTCGGTGAGCTCGCGGACCGCGAACTCGCGGCCGTGCTCCTCGGCCCGGGGCTCCAGCTCGGCCTCCAGGTCGCGCTTGCGGCGGTCGTACGGGCGGACGTAGCGCTCGACGTGTCGGGTCTCCGGCGCGAGTTCGTCGGACGTGAGCCCGACGGTGACGTCCCCCAGCTCGAACGCCCGTTCGAACAGCTTCCGGTGGCCGTCGTGAACGGGATCGAACGTTCCACCAAGCGCGACGTTCATGTCCGTCGGTTGCGCGGGCGGGACTTAAATTGTCCCGAACTCGGGACCGACGCGGAGGCGGGGTCGGCCGCGTCCGGCGCGCGTCGCGGTCTCGTCGCTATCGGTCGGCGGAGCCGTCCTCGTCGTTCGCCGCGGTCTCGTCCGCTTCACGTCCCCCGCCCTCCCCGTCGTCGCCGACGGAGATCTGGACCGGTTCCGCGTCGCCGTCGGGCGACTCGCCGCCGAGGCGGCGGTCGAGGTTGAAGACGGCGTTGAGCTCGCGCTGGACGTCGCCGACGACGCCCCGGACCAGATCGCTCGGCGCGATGGCCTCGTACTCGTAGGGGTTGTTGCCGGCGCCGCTGGCCTCGCGCTTGTCGCGCTCGACCGTCCCCTCGTCGTGGAGCTCCGCGAGCGCCTCGCGGACCGTGCTCGGGTAGAGGCCGGTGCCGTCGGCGACCTCGTCGCTCGTGCTGTTCGGGTTGTCGCGCAGGTAGACGTAGATCCGAGCGCGCGTCTCGGTGTCGAGCAGCCACGCCAGCAGGTCGACGACGTTGTCGTCGAACCCCTTGACCGCCTTGTCTGCCCCCTCGCCGAGCCGCTCTTTCGTCTTGCGGAGCTCCTCTCGGGTCCGTTCGGTCGGCGACTCGTCTCCCTCGGCCTCCGGGTCGAGGGAGACGCCGCCGTCGGGGTCCGCGGCAGGCTCGTCGTCGAACTCGTCGCTCGTCATAGCGAACAGTGGGGTCCGCGCGCCCAAAAGCGTTTCTCGTCGCTTTCGTTCCGACGGAACGCGGGCGTCCGAGCGACCCCGCGCCGCCGTCGCCGCTCGCCCGTTACGGCGACAGGACCAGGTCCTCGCACAGCGCGTCGAGCCCGGACTCCTCGCGGAGCCGGCGCTGGCGCTCGGTCCCGCTCTCGGCGTCGTACACCTCGCGGATCCCGTCGACCCCGAGCCGGTCGCACTCGCGGTCGACGATTTCGCCGAGCGCGACCGTCTCCTCGCCGCTCCGGGCGACGAACGAGGCGTCGTGGCCGTGCCGGACCGCGCGCCACTTGTTCTCGTCGAGGAGCTCGCGGCGGAGCGACGGCGCCGACTCGCCGTCCGCGTAGCGCTCGGCGTAGTCGACGACCAGGGCGTGGACGTACTCGACCAGCGCGAGCGTGACCGCGGGGTCGCGCTGGGCGTCGGGCGCTCGCACCTCGACCGTGCCGTGCCCGGTGTGGGGGCGCACGTCGAACCAGAGCTCGCCGCGGTCGGCGATCGAGCCCGTCTCGACCATCCGGCGCTCGTAGCGCTGGAACGCCTCGAAGCCGTCGAACGCCGAGGGGATCCCGGTGTTCGGGAGGTTCTCGAAAATCTTCGCGCGGGCCGACGCGAGCCCGGTGTCGAAGCCGTTCCAGAACGGGGAGTTCGCCGAGAGCGCGAGCAGCACGGGGGAGTGCCACCGGAGCCGGTTGGCGATCCACACCGCCTTGTCCGCGTCGTCGACGCCGACGTGGACGTGGAGCCCGGCCGTGGTGTTACGGTGTTGCGGGTACTGAATCCGGTCGAGCTGCGCCTTGTACCGCGGCTTCTCGACGTGGTCGAGCTCGCGCCACTTCGCCGCCGGGTGGAGCCCCGCGGCGGCGATACGGTAGCCGTCGGCGGCGGCGTGGTCGACGAGCGCCTCCCGCACCGTCGACAGCGCGTCCGCGGCGTTCGCCGGGTCCTCGATCAGTTCCGTCTGCGCCTCGATGGTACATTTAAACAGCTCGTGGTCGAACCCCTCCGGGACCGCCGCCGGGGGGTCGCGGCCGTAGACGAGGTCGTCGGTTCCGGAGGTCGGGCGACCGTCGGCATCGACGATGTAGAACTCCTCCTCGATGCCGAGCGTTCCCATCCGAGCGAACGCGTCCCGCGAACCGAGATCCATTACCCCGTCGTTTCGCCCCCGCGGTCTTATATCGAATGGAACCCGAAACGGAGCGCCGGTGTCGACGCTCTGCATTCGAATAACCGACCGCGGTGGCGCGCGCCTCCGAGCGCCCGGAGGGCGCGAAGGAGCGCGTGCGAGGGAGTCGCTGGCGCCGTCGGCGCCAGCGACGAGGCTGGGGAGGTGTGAGGTGCGGTTGCTGTGCGGTGCGGGGTGGGACTCAAAGGGGCAGCCGGTGAGGCGGGCGCAGGCGACGCAAGCACCACAGGGAGCGAGCGACGCGAGCGACCGAAGCGCGCAGCGAGCGTGCGCCCGCCTCACCGGCTGGGGCTTTGGAAGTGCTCACCGCAGGCGAGTCCCCGATTCGACACAGAAGTACACATCGAGGATCGCCGTGTCGTCTCTCTGCGACGGTGAGACCGATAAAAACCGAATCCGAAACCGAATCTGCCGAAAACGAGTCGACGGTGCGCGTCCACGCGCCCACTCTCCCTCCCGAACCGTATTTGCCCTCTTTCAGCCGAGGACGTACCGGAGCGTCGGGAACTTCTCGACCAGCGCCTCGCCGCCGACCTCGATCCGCTCGATGTACGCGTCGAGCCCGAGGACGCGCCCCGCCCCGAACGCCGCGACCGTGAGGAACACGACCGCGTACACCAGCGTTGAGTCGAACAGCGCGAGGACGTCGCCGCTCCACCCGCCGAGGTAGAACAGCGTCATCTGCATCGCGCCGCCGAGCGCGGCCAGCCGGACGAACGCGCCCGCGATGAGCGCCGCGCCGATGAGCAGCTGCGTAATCGGAACGACCACGTTCACGATCTCCATCAGCGCCGGACTCGACGCCATCAGGGCGTACAGCCCGCTGACCGGGCTCGCGGGGTCGACGTTCGCGAGGTAGCCCGCGGCGTCGAACGGCCACTCCGAAACCTTCCCGAGCCCCGCGAACAGGATCATCCCGCCGATGACCGCCCGGAGCGCGACGATGAACAGCGCCGACAGCGAGTGCGCCTTCCCCAGCAGCGTGATACCGCCGAACTCCCCGCCGAACTCGTTCGTTTTGGTGGACATTGTGTCTCTCCTCACGTACTAGTACGCCGGAGACACTGATAAACCGGAACGCGGGTTCCCCCTCGGCGGGACGGATCCCGTCGGGTCCCCTCATCCGAGGGTGATTTAAATACTACGTCCCGAACGCCATTGGCATCGACCGCTTCTCGTCGCGCTCACCACGCCTCGCCGCTCGCGAGGTCGACCTCTGAGTCTCCCTTCTCCGAGGGGCAGACGTCGGCGAGCGCGCAGTCGTCGCAGTCCGGGTTGATCGCGGTGCAGGTGGCGCGGCCGTGGTCGATCATGAGATGCGTGAACTGCTGCCAGTCGCTCTCGGGCACGATGTCTAGCAGGTCCTGTTCAATCGCCTCGGGACGCTCCTCTTCGGTAATCACCAGCCGGCGGGTGATCCGCTGGACGTGGGTGTCGACGACGATGCCCTCGACGACGTCGTGGCCGTGCTGGAGCACGACGTTGGCGGTCTTGCGGCCGACGCCCGCCAGGTCCGTCAGCTCGGACATCGTGTCCGGCACCTCGCCGTCGTGCTTCTCGGCGATGTCCGCGCACGCCGACCGGATGTACTTCGCCTTGTTGTTGTAGTAGGTGATGGAGTCGATCGCCCCGGCCATCTCCTCCTGGGGCGCGTTCGCGTACTCCTCGGGCGTCTCGTACGTCTCGAAGAGGTCGGCACACACCTTGTTCACGCGCTCGTCGGTGCACTGCGCGGAGAGGATCACGGCGATGAGCAGCTCCAGCCGGTTCGAGTAGTTCAGCGAGATCGTCGAGTCGGGGTACTCCTCGTACAGCCGGTCGAGGACCTCCTCGACCTGCGATTCCCGCGGCTCCAGTGGCGTGCCCATGGGGATCCCTCCGGCCGGTCGACATTGAACGATCCGGAAGCGTGGCGGCCCGAACACCGCGGACCGGTAGATTCACCCCCCGGGCCCGGTAGGTAACGGCGTGTCCCGATCCCCCGATCGGCGACGACGCCCGGCGTACAGCCGCCGCCCGCGGGAGTTCTACTGGCTGTGGATCGCCGCGACCGCGACGTACGGCGTCGGCGACATCGTCTCGACGATCGCCTTCCTGGAGTACGTCCCGACGGTCGGCGAGGCGAACCCGGTCGTCGCGCTCGCGCTCGACTCCTTCGGGCTCGGCGGGCTCGTGGCGCTGAAGATCGCCGTCTATCTCGTCATGCTGTGGATCAGCGTTTCGGGCGCCCGTGACGGCGACGCGTTCCTCTACTACTTCCCGCCCGTCCTCCTGACGCTCGTCGGCGCCTCGCTCACCGCGAGCAACGTCCGCCTGCTGTGGCTGGCGTGAGAGGTCGCGGGGGGCGCAGGAGGCCGCCCGCCGATCCGCCTTCGACCGACACCGGTTTGCGCCGCGCGCCCGTCCGTGTCGACATGCTGTCCGACACGCCCGGGCTCCACCACGTCACGGGGATCGTCGGCGACGCGGGGGCGGCCGCCGGGTTCTACGGGGACCTCCTCGGGCTCCGGCTGCTGCGCCGGACGGTGAACTACGAGGACGTCCTCCAGTACCACCTCTACTTCGGCGACGCGACCGGGACGCCCGGGTCCGTCTTCACCGTCTTCCCGGACCCGCACGCCGACCCCGGCCGGCCCGGGACGCCCGGCTACGAGGCGGTCGCCTTCGCGGTCCCGCCCGGCTCGCTCGGCTACTGGCGCGAGCGGTTCGCCGACCGAGGCGTGGTCGTCGAGAGCCAGGACGACCGGTTCGGCGACGACCTGATCGCGGTGGCCGACCCCGCCGGCACCCGGGTCGAGCTCGTCGAGAGCGACGCGCCCGGGGATCCCTGGGTCGACTCGGTCGAGTCGGCCGGGGAGGCCGATGGGAGCGACCGATCCGCCGCCGACCCGGTCCCCGAATCGGCCGCGATTCGGGGGCTGTACGGCGTCACCGCGCTCCCGGCGGATCCGTACGGGACCGCGAGCGTTCTCGACACGCTCGGCTTCGAGTACGAGGCGGAGACCGAGGACCGGGTCCGGTACCGCGCGCCGGGCGACCGCGCGGCCGTCGTCGACCTGCTCGACCGCGACGCGGCGTACCTCCGCGAGGGACCCGGGACGCTCCACCACGCCGCGGTGCGCGTTCCCGACCGCGAGGCGCTCTTGGAGTGGCACGAACTCTTCCGCGACCGCGGCTACGACGTCTCCCGCGTGAAGGACCGCCACTTCTTCCACTCGCTGTACGTGCGGGGTCCGGGTGGGCTCCTCGTCGAACTGGCGACCGAGGCGCCGACCCCGGACGGCCCCGCCGGCCCGGGACTCGCAGACCCCGGCGCGACCGGGCACGCGCGGGAGCTGTATCTCCCGCCGCGGTTCGAAGACGACCGCGCGATGATCGAGGGGCAGCTGCCCGCGTTCGAAACGCCGGACGGCTCCGAGCCCGAGGCGGGCTCCGACGCGACCCCTGAGCGATGAGCCGGCCGCTCTCGGGCGTCGAGGGCCCCCACGCGGACGCGACGCTCGTCACCGGGGGCGCCCCGGCCGCCGCCGCCGAGGTCGCGGTCGTGCTCGTCCACGGCCGCGGCGGGACCCCCGAGGGGCTCGTCCGACTCGCCGACGAGTTCTACCGCCCGGGCGCGACCCTTCTCGCGCCGGGCGCGGTCCGGTCGAACTGGTTCCCCGCCCGTCACGACGCGCCCGTCGCGGCCAACGAGCCGGCGCTCACCTCGGCCGTCGACTGCGTCGCCGCCGCCTGCCGGGTCGCCGGCGAGGTCGGTATCGGTCCGGAGTCGGTCGTCCTCGTCGGCGTCTCGCAGGGCGGGAGCGTGGTGAGCGAGTTCCTCCGGCGGCGCCCGCGGCGCTACGGCGGCGCGTTCGTCGTCTCCGCGGCGCTGCCGGGTGCGGACCTCTCGGAGTGCGAGGTCTTCGAGACCGACACCGACGGCGAGGGGACGCGACCGCTCGCCGGCACGCCCGTCGCCCTCGACAGCAGCGCGGGCGACCCGTACGTCCCGGTCGAGCGCGTTCGCGCGACCGCCGACGCGTTCGAGCGCGGCGGCGCCGCGGTCGACCTCCGGATCGACGAGGGGGACGGCCACGGACTCTCGGACGCGACGATGGCGCGGATCGGCGACCGGATCGCGGCGTTGATCGGCGAGAACGGCGCGGAGTCGGCGCCCCAGTGAGCCGAACCCTCGGCGCGGGACCGGAATCGCGCGCGAGAGCCGAACGTGTTCGCGACACCGCACATGGCGCTCGCGGCGGATCCGCCGTCCATGTCCGAACTCGACGCCGCCGCGGCCGACCGGGTCCGAGTCGCCGACCTCGACGGCGAGCAGCACGCGGACGCCTTCCCCGGCCGGGAGCCGAAGACGATCCGGCTGTCGCTGGAGGCGGGCGAGCGCGTGCCCGAACACGAGCACCCCGACCGGACCGTGCTGTTCCACGCGTTGGAGGGCGCGATCGACGTCGCCCTCGGCGGCGACACGCACCGCGTCGAGGCCGGGGAGATCCTCCGGTTCGAAGGCGAGTCGACGGTCCGGCCGACCCCGGTCGAGGACGCCGTCGCGCTCGTGGTGTTGGCGCCGCGGCCCGCGGAGTGAACGGCGTGCGACAACGCTCCCGTCGCCGTTTTCACCCCCGCCCGCGAACGCCCTACCATGGAGACGACGCGCCAGCGGATCGCCGAGACGCTCCGCGAGGGGCCGGCGACCGCGAGCGACCTCGGCGAGTCGCTGTCGCTGCCGACGCCGGTCGTGTACGAGCACTTAGAACACGTCTCGCGGTCGGTCGCCGACGACGGCGCCGACGAGGAGTTCCTCGTCGCGCCGCCCGAGTGCCGCGACTGCGGCTTCGACGGCTTCGACGACCCGGTCAACGAGCCCTCGCGGTGCCCGGAGTGCAAGAGCGAGCGGGTCGGAGAGCCGGCGTTCGTGATCCGGTGAGCGGCGCCGGCTCTACCTAGATACGGCCTACAGCTCCTCTAACAGCGTCGCCGCCGCCTCGGCCGACGAGCCCGGGCCGCGCGCGGTGATCAGGTCGCCGTCGACCGTGACGCTGGTGTCGGCGTCGAGCTCGGCGTCCCAGTCGGCGCCCGCGAGGACGACCTCGTCTTCCACCCAGTACGGGAGCTTCCGGCCGTCGGGCATCACGTCGTGGTCGTCGACGATGCCGTCCTCCCAGTCGTTTGGGAAGCCGGTGACGGAGCGCCCCTCGACGAGGGGCGTCCCGTCCGCCTCGCGGGTGAACGCGAGGATGCCGACCGCGTGGCAGACGACGAGGGCGACGCTCTCGTCGCCCGCGACCGCGTCGAGCAGCAGCTGCCGGGCGTGCCGGTCCTGGTTCACGTCCCAGACGGTGCCGTGGCCGCCGGGGAAGACGACCGCGTCGTAGCCGTCGGCCCCGACCGTCGAGATCGGCTCCGGATCGTTGAGTCCCGGGTGCTCCTCGTCGATCTCGCGGAACTCCGCGACGCGCTCTTCGCCGCCCGCGGCCTCCGGGTCCAGCGACCGCTCGTCGACGACCGGCGGCGACCCGGACGGCGTCGCGATTGTCACGTCGACGCCCTCCGCTTCGAGCGTCGTCAGCGGCTCGATGCACTCCTCGGCCCAGTACCCCTCCTCGCTCACGACGAACAGCGCGCTGCTCATGTGTACCCCGTTATTCACGACCGCGATATAAAAGGCGCCCGCGCCCGGCAGCGACGGGGGCGAACGGAGGGATTATGAAGCGCGTCCCGGGCCTCCGTGACCGGTCGCCGACGGATCGACGCTAGCGTTCACTAGGTGGTATTACCAAGTTATATCACGGTCCGCCGACAGCGTTCGCTCATGGGATTCACCGACGGTCTCGAGGAGGTGGCCGAACCGGTCTGGCGGGCCATCGTCGATCACCTCATGGTCGCCGCGTTCGGCGAGGGGACCTCAGACGAGGCGCCGCTTCGCCACTGGATCGGGCAGGACTACCGCTACCTGATAGCGTACGCCCGGGTGTTCGCCCACGGCCCGGCGAAGGCGCCAGACCTCGAGCAGATGGGGGCCTTCGCGGAGCTGCCCCGCTCGACGATCGACACCGAGATGGACCTCCACCGGGCGTACGCCGCCGACGCCGGCGTCTCGGAGCGGGAGCTCGACCGGGAGGGCGCCGCCGCCTCGCGGCGCCGGCGAGACCGACTCGACCGGCTCTTCGGGCGGACCGTCAGACTGGAGGCGGCGTTCTTGAACGACGCGCACCTCGCGGCCGGGACGGGTCCGGGTGATCGACGATGGTGACGACCGGTGCGGCGCTCGCGGTGACGGTCGCGGTGCTCCTCGGCTTCACCGCGGTGGGGGTCTGGTCCGCCCGCGGCCGCGTGGACTCGACAGAGGAGTTCATCACGGCCAGGGACTCGGCCGGTCGGGGTCGGTTGACCGCCACCCTGATCGCCTCGGTGATGGGCGTCTGGATCCTGCTCGCGGCGCCCGAGGCCGGTGCCGTGTTCGGTGTCGCCGCGGTCGCGGGCTACGCGGTCGGCGAGGGCCTCGCCATGCTCGCGTACTCGAAGATCGGCCCCCGCGTTCGCGAGGTGATCCCGCACGGCCACTCGCTCACCGAGTACGCGTACGTCCGGTTCGGCGACCGGATGTACGCCTTCGTCCTGATCGTGAGCGTCTTCTACATGTTCGTCTTCGTCGCCGCCGAGTTGACGGGGATCGCGTTGGTCCTCTCGCTCATCGCCGACGTCCCGCAGCGGCTGACGGCGGTTCTCGTCGGCGGCTTCGTCCTCGTTTACACCGGGTACGGCGGGCTGCGAGCGAGCATCGTCACCGACACGGTCCAGGCGTTGCTCGTCCTGCCGCTTCTGGTCGTCGCCTTCGGCGGCGCGGTCCTCGCGCTCGGCGGCGCCGGCGCGATCTACGACGGGATCGTCGCGACCGATCCCGCCCTGCTCGACCCGGTCGCTCCGGACGGCCTCCGGTTCGGCGTCGCCCTCGCGCTCGCGGTCCTCGGCGCCGAACTGGTCAACCAGACCTGGTGGCAGCGGATATACGCCGGCGCGGACGGGGAGACGGTCGAGCGCAGCTTCCGGACCGCGAGCGTCGCGAACGGCTCGATCGTCCTGCTCGCCGCCCTCTTCGGCGTGGTCGCCGTCGGCAACGCCTCCGTGGAGAACCCCGCCGTCGCCCTCTTCGCCCTACTCGGCGAGGCGTTCCCGGAGTGGCTCGTTCTCGCGGTCGCGCTGCTCGCGCTCCTGCTCGTGATGAGTTCCGTGGACACGCTGTTCAACGCCCTTTCGAGCGTCGTCACAGCCGATCTCCCGCGGCTCCTCGACGATCCCGACGACCGCCGGCTCGCGCTCGGGGCGCGGACGCTCACCGTCGCGGTCGCCGTGGCGGCGGTCTACGTCAGCCAAGCGGCACAGAGCGTCCTCGCGCTCTTCCTGTTCGCGGATCTGTTGGGCGCGGCCGTCGCGGTCCCGTTCGTTGCCGGACTGTTTTCGGACCGGCTCACCGGGACCGGCGCGCTTGCGAGCGGCGCCGTCGGCCTCGCGGTCGGCGGGACGTTCTTCCCGTTTCCGCTCGGAATCGGCGAGGCGCTCCGCTCCGTGCCGCTCGTCGGTGCGTTGCTGCCGGCGCCGGATGAGCTCTACCTCACCGCCTTCGCCGGTGCGTTCGTCGCCTCCGGCGCGTGCGCCCTGCTGTTCTCCGGGCTCTCGTCCCGCCGGTACGACTTCGACCGACTCGAACGAGAGGTCCGACGGCTGGACGAGCCCGCCCCCGACGGCGGGCGCGTCGACGCCGACGAGGAGGTGGGCGGGTCGTGACGGTCGTCGGCCCGGCCGCGTTCGCCGTCCTCCTCTGGGGAACGCTATTCTCGGTCTCGCTGGTGTTCGTCTACGAGGCGTACGCGATCGCCGACGAGTCCGGTTGGACCGGTCACGGCGGTCGACGGGCGACCCGGTCGAACCGGGGTGAAGACCGGTGAGCGACCGACGGATCGACGTCTCGGCGGTCACCGGAGGCTCCGTCCGCGAGGCGCTCGGTGAGACGGGCCCGTCGTGGGTGGCGGGGGCGATCGCCGCCGGCCCGGCGACGATGGCGAGTCTGATCGCCGCCGGCGCGAGCTTCGACTACGCCCTGCTCTGGGTGGTCGTCCTGTCGGCGGCGGCGGGCGCGCTCGCGCAGTACCTCGCCATGCGGCTCGGTCTGCTCACGGAACGGGGGATCGCGGCCGTCGTCGAGGACCGCCTCGGCGGGGCGTGGGCGTGGCTCCTCGTCGCGGACGTGGTGATCGCCGCGGGCGTCGCACAGCTCGTGATCATGAACACCGTCGCGTCGGTCTCGGCGACGCTGACCGGGGTGGACGCCCGGCTGTGGGGAGCGATCTGGGCCCTCGTCCTCGCGGCCGGGCTCGCCGGGCGCGGCTACCGGTTCGTCGAGCTCCTCGCCAAGGTCCTCGTGACGGCCGTCGTGCTCGCGTTCGTCGCCTCCCTCTCCGTCGTTCCCGTCGACTACGGCGCGGCCGCCAGCGGCCTCGTTCCGTCGTTCCCGGCGGGCGGCGCGCTGCTCGCGGCGGGGATCCTCGGCGGCGCGGTCCACGTCACGCTCATCACGATGCACTCGTACACGATGCGGGCCCGAGGGTGGACCGCCCGGGACTACGGGGTCGCCAGCGTCGACGTCGGCATCTCGATGCTCGTGGCGTTCGGCGTCTACAGCGTCGCGATCTTCCTCGTCGCGGCGAGCGTCCTCTCGGATCCGGGGCTGACAACGGTCGGGGCCGCGGAGGCGCTCGGCCCGCTGGTCGGCGCGAACGCCCGACTGCTGTTCCTCCTAGGGTTGGGTGGGGCCGCCGTCTCCACCCTCGGGGGGAACACGGTCGTGCCGCCGTTCCTCGTCGCCGACAAGCTCGGCTGGGGGACGTCGGTCGACGACGCGCGCTACCGCGCCCTGCTCGCCGGGTTCGCGCTCGTCTCCGGCGTCGGCGCGTTCATCGGCGGCGACGTCATCGGCCAGCTCGTGCTCGTCCTCGCGCTGGGGACCGTCGGGACGCCGTTCGCCGTCGCGCTCGTGTTGTACCTGCTCAACAGCGACGCGGTCCCCGAGCCGGCCTCCGCGCTCGCGAACGTCGGCGGGGTCGTCCTGTTCGCCGTCTCCGGGTCGCTCGCGGCGAATTTCATCCGCGAGCGCGTCGGCGCCGGCGTCGACGCGCTCTCCGGCGCCGTGCTCGCGTTCGCGCTGGTGCTCGGAGCCGCGACGCTCGTCCTGCTCGTCAAGTACGTCCGCGAGGAGGCGTCGATCGCGTGACCGACTCCGAGCTCCCCCGAAACGGGTCGACGCTGATCGTGGGGCCGTCGGGAGCCGGCAAGACGGGGCTGACCGCGCGGGCGCTCACGGACTGGCTCGCCGACCGCGACCCGTCAGAGGCGGTCGTCTTCGAGTTCGGTCCGGAGCTTGAGCGCGACGGCCGCGTCGTCGGCGGGCGGCTGGACCGCTTCGCGTCGATACCCGAGGGCGTCTGGGTCGGAAGCGTCGACGCCGACGCGCCCCGCTCGCAGGGCGACACGGCGGCGGCCGTCCTCGCGCTCGCCCGCGGAAACGCCGAGCGGGCGAACCGCCGCCTCGACGCCGCGCCGCCGGAGCCCGGTGCCGTCTTCGTCAACGATGCCACCATCGCCTTCCAGCACGAGTCGGGCGCCCTCGCGGAATTCCTCGCGTACTGCGACGGCGCGGAGCTCGCCGTGGTGAACGCGTTCGAGGGCGAGGAGTTCGGCACCGACGACCCCGTGTCGCGTCGCGAGCGCGCGGTCCTCCGCCGGCTCCGGGAGTGGGCCGATCGGATCGTCGAACTCGACTGATCGCAGCGCGCTGCCGCCGGGCTGCAGTCGGGCAGATCCGATCACAGAGGAACGAGGAGGAAGCCCACGGCTTCAGCCGTGGGAAGAATCCGACACTACGCGGACGGACGCCCAGTTTACAGGCTCGACTTGACGGGGCGGGTGCGGTCGGCGTGCTCCGGTGGGCGGGCGCGACAGCGCCCGCGAGCCGAGTGGAAGGAGACTGAGCGGCGCTCGCAAGCGCCGCTCCGACGAGGCCGGGGAGGCGTGAGGCGCGTAGCCGTGCGGTACGGGGTGGGAATTGAAGCGGCAGCCGGGAGTGTCAGTGCCGCTCGAGAACTTATACGAACCGTCTTCGCACGGCCGAGCCCCTGGGACGTCGGTGATGGTCGCGTCGGTCGACGATTTATGCACGATAACGTATCGCCGAGCCGAGGAGTTGGGGTTGCCCCCGCGCGGACGAACGCTCCCGGGCCGCCCTACTCGTCGCCTTGCGCGTCCACGATCACGACCTCGCCGTCCTCGACGGTGACGTTGATCAGCGTCTTCACGTTGTAGTCGGTGTCGTCGAGCTCGTTGGGGCCGGCCTTCTTGATCACGGCGACGACGTCGACGACCTCCGCGCCGACCTCGTTCGTCAGCGCGTCGAGGATCGCCTTCATCGTGCCGCCCGTCGAGAGCACGTCATCGAGCACGAGCACGCGGTCGCCCTCTTCGACGTCGTTGATATACATCTCCGACTCGGAGTAGCCCGTCTCCTGGAACAGCGGGACCTCGCCGTCGAGCCCGTACTGGCGCTTGCGGATGACCACGAGGGGGATGTCGGTCATCAGCGAGAGCGCGGTGGAGATGTGGATCCCCATCGCCGCGGGGGTGACGATCTTGTCGACGTTCTCCAGCTCCGCCTTCCGGATGATCCGGATGACGATCTCCCGGAGCAGTTCCGGTTCGAGCATGGGGACGCCGTCGCTGATCGGGTGGACGAAGTACTGGTACTCGCCTTTCTCGATGATCGGCGCGTCGAGGAGCGACTGCCGCAACTGGTCCATGTCGCCGGTACTCGGGCGGATTAATAAAGCGTGGCGGTTGCGTCGCCCTCGTGGGAGGCGGTGGCAGGGCTCGACCCGACGGTGCCCTCGACCGGTCGGCCCCGCCTCGGTGAGGCCGTCCGCGCCGGTCAGCCGGCCGCGACCGGCTCGTCGAGCACTGTCTCGTCGCCGTGGCGGACGACCGCCCGCTCGGGAACGGCCGCGTCGCGGAACGCGACCGCGACCGAATACGGATGCGTCTGTCCCGACGTGGGACAGACGCCTCCCGCCGAATCCGACGTGCGTACGGTCGCTACCCGGAGTTCGAAGATGTCGTCGGCGAGGCTCGCTTCGCGGAGCGTAGCTCCGTAACACTCCCGCGCTCAGTCGTCGGCCCCGGCCGATTCCGCACCCGGTTCGCCGCCCGCAGACGAGCGGTCAGACAGGAGCGGCGTGCCGTCGGCCCGCGGACCGAGCTTCGGGCCGTGCGGGCCGTCCTCGGGGTCGAGACGTCGACGCGTCCGGTAGTCGGTCGAGCGTTCGACCGGCTGCCGACCGATCGCCGTGATCATCTCGACGTAGTCGTCGAACGAGCGGTACTCGCCGTATTCACCGCCGGCCCGCTTCGTGATCTCCTCGGAGAGGATCGTCCC
>NZ_CVRT01000145.1 GCF_001261915.1 Halorubrum sp. SD626R | reverse complement strand
CCGTCGAGCGCGACCTCGCGTCCGGAAACGGGATCAACGTCGCCGTCGTCACCGAGGACGGCGTCGACATCACCCGCCACAAGGAGTTCGACGAGCTGCTGTAAGCGGCTCCGACGGAACCGCTTCGACGACTCGCGTTCTTTTTCGTTTTCGACCGGGCACGCAGAGTCACCGGTCCGGCGCGTCGTCGCCCGTCGCCGTGGATCAGACGCCTCGCTTCCCGGCGTCACCCGGGGGCGATCGGATACCGTCGCCCCAGTAGAACCGCGGGCCGAGGAGGAGATAGCCGCAGGCCAAGAAGAGGAGCGCGAACGCGAACCCCTCGCCGATCCACGCCGGGAGGGCGGCGGTGGCCATGTGTCCGGCCGGGGTGAGGATGACGGCCGCCTGCACGACGCCCATCACGAGCGCGTCCTGCGCGTGGAGGTCCGGGTACGTGACCGTCGTCCCCATGAGCACCGCGAACGCGGCGGTCGCCGCGGTCAGGAGCGCGGGGTCGGTGTAGCCGGCGATCACCGCGGCCGCAAGGATCGTCGCCGCCAGCGTGGTCGGCACGCCGACCGTCTCGCGGGCGTCGCTGTCGTACGCCGTGTACAGCCCCAGCCGAGCGACCGCGGCGGCGACGAACAGGGCGGCGACGGCGACCCCGACGCCGACGAGGAGGGGGTCGCTCGCGAGCGAGCCGGCGCCGAGGGCCGCGGCCGCCACGAGGGCCGCGGGCGCGACGCCGAACGAGGCCACGTCGGCAAGCGAGTCGAGGTACGGCCCGGCGTCCGTCGATCCGCGGTGTCTCGCGACCACGCCGTCGAGCCCGTCGGCGACCGCGGCGAGTAACACCAGCCGGGCCGCGAGCTCGAGGTCGACCGCGGCCGCGACGACGGCGAGGAAGCCGACGGCCGCGTTCGCCACCGTCACCTCGTCCGCGAGTCCGAGCCGCCCGACGAACCGGAAACGCATACCGGATCGGTCGACGAGGCGGGTTTTAGTGCTTGTTATCTCTCGGGCCCTCGGACGGCGGGAGCGCGGGTCCCGGGTTAGAGGACGGGACCTCGCCCCGGGTCAGGGGCCCGAGTCAGGGCACGTACCAGATCCCCCGGCCGAAGTCGAGCCACTCGCCGACGACGACGTGCGGGAGCGCGATGACGCAGACGAAGATTGTGTAAAAGGCGACCGCCCCCGGGAGCAGCGACCCGCCGGCGAGGGGGTTCGGCGCGACCACCCACAGCGACGTCGCGACCAGCGCGGTCACCAGCGCGCCGACGACGAGCACGCCCCACGCCATCACGACGGAGACGCCCTCGGTGCGGCTCGGCCGCGCCTCTTCGACGACCATGCTGCGGGCGGACTGCCGCAGCGAGTACCACAGCGGGAAGTAGAGCCCAATGGCGATCACGACGGGCACGAAGACGAAGTAGGCGACGAGCAGCAGCGTCTCGAAGGCGTCGAGCAGCCACGACCGCGTGACGCCCCCGGCCGTCGCGAGCCCCCCGCCGAGGTGGACGGCGACGCCGAGGCCGTAGGCCGCGCCGAGCGCCGTCGTGAACGCCTCGGGCGAGCTGGCCGCCGGCCCGGCGAGGGCCCCGTCGAACACGGTCAGCATGTAGCCGGTGAACCCGTAGAACGTCTCCGTCCACGCGACGGCCGGGACGACCATCACGGCGCCGCCGCGGACGAGGGCGGCGAGCGCGCGCTGCGGCCGCGAGGCGAGGTGGTCGGTGCCGACGAGCGCGTCCATCACGTGGAGGTCGCCGTGGCCGCCCTTCGCGACCGCCGTGCCGAATGCGAGCGCGAGCGCCGGCAGCGGGGCGACGACGAACAGCCCCACGAAGCCGACGACGAACGCGAGGTACAGCCCCACGTAACGCGCGCCGAAGGGGAGCCCGCGCCGCCTGAGGTTCGAGAAGTGCTCGTAGCCGCCGTGCGGGAGGTTCAGCGCGACCATCCCGACGAGGTAGACGAGCATCTGCGTCCGCAGGGCGGGCTCGGTGCCGGTCGCGTACACGCCGGCGAACGCGACGGTGAGGACCAGCAGCGCGGCGCGCGAAGCGTCGACGGCGGTCCGTTCCGGTTCTCCGAAAAGTCGGCGACGGGCGCGGCTCACGGCTCGCGTGGACATGTCTCGGTGTACGGGTGCGGGGGTATTGTGTGCACGCCGAAATTATGGAGTCCTTCAAGTACCCCCGCTGACGGCCGGCAGTATCAAACCTTAATCCGTCCGCCGACGAAGGGCAAGCCATGCCGGGTTCTCGGGCCCTGTTGGTCCATCCGGAGGAGGGGAGCGATCGCATCACGTCGGCGCTCGGCGCCGCCGGGTTCGACGTGACGACGGTCAACAACGCCACCTCGGCGATCGCCAAGGTGACGACCGGGGAGTACGACTGCATCGTGAGCGAGTACTCCCTGCCGGGCGACGACGGCCTCGCGCTGGCGGAGGCGATCGAGGAGTCCGACGCCCGGGTTCCGGTCGTGATGTTCTCCGCGGTGGAGGACGACGAGGTCCTCGAGGCCGCCTTCGAGAACGGGGTCGACGAGTTCCTCCACAAGAACGGCTCCGCCTCGATCGACCGGCTCGTGACCGACGTCTCCACCGTCTGCTCCCACGAGGGGGCGCCGGGCGCCAAGCAGGACATCTCCGGACACGAGCCGAGCGAGGAGGAGGTCAGTCGGGCCGTGCGCGAGGCGCCGGTCGGCGTCAGTCTCAGTGACCCCGAACTCCCCGACTACCCGCTCGTGTACGTCAACGACGCGTGGGAGGACCACACCGGGTATCCGGTCGACGAGGTCCTCGGGCGGAACCCACGCTTCCTGCAGGGCCCCGGAACGGACCCCGAGACGGTCGACCGGCTCTCGACGGCGATCGCCGAGGAGGAGCAGGTGACCGTCGAGATCCGGAACTACCGCCGGGACGGAACGCCGTTCTGGAACGAGCTGACGGTCGCTCCGGTGTACGACGCCGACGGCGACCTGGCCCACTACGTGGGATTCCAGAACGACGTCACCGACCGCAAGCGCGCGGAGCAGCTCGCCGAGGAGCGCGCCGAGAAGCTCGCGACGGAGCGACAGGCCCTCGACCGAGTCCTCGGTCGGGTGAACGGCCTGCTCAGCGAGATCAGCCGGATCCTCGTCGAGAGCCGCGACTCGGAGACGATAGCCGAGCGCGTCTGCGATGAGATCGCCGACGAACCGGGGTACATGGGCGGCTGGATCGGCGAGGTGTCGTCGGCCACGGGCCGGCTGGACCTGACCGCGACGAGCGGGATCCCGATCGAGGCGGGCACGTCGTTCGCCCTCGACGAGACGCCGCGCGAGGTCCGAGAGGCGATCGAGACCGAGGAGGTCCACGGGCGGGCCGCCGGGAGCGGCTCGGAGGGCCGGCTCGCGCCGAGCGCGATCGGTGCCCCCCGCCTCCTCGTCGTGCCGATCACCTACGGTCACCGGCGGTACGGCCTCCTCGGCATCTACAGCAGCGAGGGGAACGCCCTCGACCGACGCGAGCGCAAGGTGTGCGAGTCGGTCGGGAAGATGATCGCCAACGGCCTCCACTCGGTCGAGACGACCCGGATCCTCACGACGGATCGGGTCGTGGAGCTCGAAGTCGCGATCGGGGACCCCTCATTCAGCCTCTCGCGCGTCGCCGACGCGGTCGGCGGTCGGATCGAACACCTCGGGACCACGCGCCTCGACGACGACGCCTGCGAGCTGTACCTCAGGGTGACGGATCCGACGGAGGACGTGAGCGACGTCGAGGCGCTCTCGTTCGTCGAGTCGGTCCGGCTGGTGTCCGAGACGAACGGTGACGTCACGTTCGCCGTGACGGCGACCGAGTCGCCGCCGCTGACGCGGCTCGCGGAGTTCGGCGGCGTCGTCGTCGAGGCCACCGCCGACGCCACGAGCGCGAACCTGACCATCGAGGCGCCGCCCGAGCAGGACGTCCGCGGGATGCTCGACGTGTTCCGCGCGGAGTACGAGGGCGTCGAGCTCCGCTCCCGCGTCGAGCGCGAGAGCCGCGACCGGAGCCTGACCGAGTTCGCGGCGGCGGTGGACGACCGGCTCACCGACCGCCAGCGGTCGGCGCTGAAGACGGCCGAGCTGAACGGCTACTTCGAGTGGCCCCGACCGGTCGACGGCTCCGAAATCGCCGAGCGGATGGGGATCACCCGGCAGACGTTCCACCAGCACCTCCGGGCGGCCGAGCGCAAGCTGGTCGAGGCGTACGTCGACCCGCGCTCGCGGAACTGAATTGGCGGCTCGGACGACCAATGTTCACCGCACGCGACTCCGCCGAGATCGACGCCGACGTCCGGTCCGTCTTCGCGTTCCTCGACGACCCGCACAACCACGCCGCCGTCACGCCCCGCCTCGAAGCCGTCAGGGACGTCGAGCGCCTCCCCAACGGCGGGAAGCGGCTGGCGTACACCTACCGGATGGCGGGGATCGGGATCGACGGGGAGATCGTCCAGACGGTCCACGAGCCGAACGAGCGGATGACCTTCGAGCTTCGCGGCCGGCTGACGGGGACGATCGACCTGACGTTCGAACCGACGGACGGGGGGACGCGACTGACGTACGCGGCCGAGTACGACCTCCCGGAGAACGCGCTGACCGCCCTCGGCGAGCCGGTCGTCCGTCGGTTCAACGAGCGCCAGGTGAAGGCGACGCTCGACGCCGTCGCGGAGCGGTTCGAGGCGGGCGACGCGGACGGGACGTGAGCGCCGTCGATCCCGGCCAGCCGCCGATCCCGGACCGCCGTCGACCCCGACAACGCCGTATATCGGCAGAGCGGGCGGCGATTCGGGCGAAGTATTAAGAACGAGATAGCCTAACCTCAGGGCATGGATCCGACTCCCCTCCAGTTCGGTTTCGGTTTCGGTCTGGTGAGTATCGGCCTGCTCTTCCTGCTGCTCGTGGTTATCACGCTCTGGCAGTCGTTCGAGATCGTCGACGCCTACGAGAAGAAGACGCTCACTGTGTTCGGCGAGTACCGGAAGCTGCTCGAACCGGGTATCAACCTCATCCCGCCGTTCGTCTCCCGCACCTACCCGTTCGACATGCGGACGCAGACGCTCGACGTGCCCCGTCAGGAGGCGATCACGCGGGACAACTCGCCGGTGACCGCCGACGCGGTCGTCTACATCAAGGTGATGGACGCCAAGAAGGCGTTCCTCGAAGTCGACGACTACAAGAAGGCCGTCTCGAACCTCGCGCAGACCACGCTCCGCGCGGTCCTCGGTGACATGGAACTCGACGACACGCTAAACAAACGGCAGGAGATCAACTCGAAGATCCGCAAGGAGTTAGACGAGCCGACGGACGAGTGGGGGATCCGCGTCGAGAGCGTCGAGGTCCGCGAGGTCAACCCCTCGAAGGACGTCCAGCAGGCGATGGAGCAGCAGACCTCCGCCGAGCGCCGTCGCCGCGCGATGATCCTCGAAGCGCAGGGGGAACGCCGCTCGGCGGTCGAGCAGGCCGAGGGTGACAAGCAGTCCAACATCATCCGGGCGCAGGGGGAAAAGCAGTCACAGATCCTCGAGGCGCAGGGGGACGCGATCTCCACCGTGCTGCGCGCGCGCTCCGCCGAGTCGATGGGCGAGCGCGCCATCATCGAGCGCGGCATGGAGACCTTAGAAGAGATCGGCAAGGGCGAGTCCACCACGTTCGTCCTTCCGCAGGAGCTCACCAGCCTCGTCGGCCGCTACGGCAAGGCGCTGTCCGGCTCCGACGTCCAGGAGATGGAGGGGCTCGACGGGAAGGAGTTCGACGACG
>NZ_CVRT01000144.1 GCF_001261915.1 Halorubrum sp. SD626R | reverse complement strand
CACGCTCGCTGGATGACGATCCGCGTCTCTTGGGAGGGAAGTGTCTATGGGTGGTGAAAATCGTGTGGGGCAATCGCCCCTATGAATGGGCAGGCGGCGACCCGCGGTTCCCAGAGGATCGCTCACTCCAGTACTTCCCGGAACGCTGGTGGGCTTAACTTCCGTGTTCGGAATGGGTACGGGTGTTCCCCCACCGCTCTGGCCGCCTTTACGCCGACGCTCGGACTCGAACCGAGCCTCTCGCACAACTAGTGTCGAGAGACGCCTGTGTCGGTGGTCCCGATCTCGCGATCGGCCGACCGTGTATACGTGCGATCCAGTTACCGCCTGAACTCAATCAAGTGTGTGGTATGTCAGTGCCGTATGATTGTGGCTTCGGTCTGTTAGTGCTCGTGGACTCAACACCTCGTTGCCTCGGTGCGTACATCCCGAGTCTATCGAACTCGTCTTCTACGAGTGACCTCAACGGTACTTCTTTTCCATGTGGGTTTCGAGCTTAGATGCGTTCAGCTCTTACCCCGTGTCGCGTGGCTACCCGGCATTGCCCGAATGGACAACCGGTACACCAGTGGCGACCAAACGTAGTTCCTCTCGTACTATACGTTCGTTCACGTCAAGTACCTTGACACCCCCAATAGATAGCAGCCGACCTGTCTCACGACGGTCTAAACCCAGCTCACGACCTCCTTTAATAGGCGAACAACCTCACCCTTGCCCGCTTCTGCACGGGCAGGATGGAGGGAACCGACATCGAGGTAGCAAGCCACCCGGTCGATATGTGCTCTTGCGGGTGACGACTCTGTTATCCCTAAGGTAGCTTTTCTGTCATCTACGGGCCCCATTCCGGAGCCTCGTAGGTTCGCTAGACCACGCTTTCGCGTCAGCGTCACTCGTTGGGAATGACACTGTCAGACCATCTTGTGCTCTTGCGCTCTTCGCCGGATTCCCGACCCGGCTGAGATGATCTTCGGGCGCGCTCGATATCTTTTCGAGCGCGTACCGCCCCAGTCAAACTGCCCGGCTACCGGTGTACTCCTCCCGGAGTGAGAGTCGCAGTCACCGACGGGTAGTATTTCAATGCTGACTCGGTGACCCGCTAGCGCGGGTACCTGTGTAACGTCTCCTACCTATGCTGCACATCGGCGACCACGTCTCAGCGACAGCCTGCAGTAAAGCTCTATAGGGTCTTCGCTTCCCCTTGGGGGTCTCCAGACTCCGCACTGGAACGTACAGTTCACCGGGTCCAACGTTGGGACAGTGGCGCTCTCGTTTATCCATTCATGCAAGCCGCTACTGAAGCGGCAAGGTACTACGCTACCTTAAGAGGGTCATAGTTACCCCCGCCGTTGACGGGTCCTTCGTCCTCTTGTACGAGGTGTTCAGATACCCGCACTGGGCAGGATTCAGTGACCGTACGAGTCCTTGCGGATTTGCGGTCACCTGTGTTGTTATTAGACAGTCGGAGCGCCCGAGTCACTGCGACCTGCCCCGTCGAGGGCAGGCATCCCTTCTTCCGAAGGTACGGGACTAACTTGCCGAATTCCCTAACGTCGGTTCTCCCGACAGGCCGTGGCTTTCGCTGCCAGAGCACCTGTGTCGGATCTCGGTACGGACATCGTGCTTGTCTTTTCACGGGCCCTATGTACGGCTGACTTGCGCTATCTCACGTTTCGCTCGCTTCGTGCCGTGACGGCGTCCACGAGTTTCCATGATTCGACCGGGCAGAGCCCGGCTCAGCGTTCCACACGGCGTCGACGTTTACTGCACGATGGCACTGGAATATTAACCAGTTTCCCGTTGATGCAGTCGAGTTGCGGTGCATCTTAGGACCGGCTGACCCTCGGCTGAGTGGCAGTGCCGAGGAACCCTTGCTCATCAGGCCGTCGAGGTTCTCACCCGACTATCGCTGCTACTGTGACCAGGATTGTCATTTCTGAACGGTCCACACGAGCTCTCGCCCGCGCTTCCATCCGAACAGAACGCCAACCTACGCGGTTGCCCTGTGACGGGCACGGCCAGGTCTCGGTGGTAGATTTGAGCCCCGATCATTTTGGGCGCCTCAAACCTCGGCCGGTAAGCTGTTACGCTTTTCTTAGAGGGTAGCTGCTTCTAAGCTCACCTCCCGGCTGTTTAGGGCTTGAGACCACCTTCGAATCGCACTTAATCTACACTTTGGGACCTTAACCCGGCTCTGGGTTGTTCCCCTCACGGTGCACAGGCTTACCCCGCACACCGGACTCCCATCGTCTGCGACGCCTGCGGGTTTGGAGTTTGACAGGATGGCCGACTCCTCTCGGAGGCGGGTCATCCAATCGGTAGCTCTACCCCGCGGGCTATCTCGGATGAGGTCATGCTTCGACATGTTTCGGTTGGAACCAGCTGTTGCCAGGCTCGATGGGCCTTTCACCCCTATGCGCAGATCACGAGAGGATATTGTAGAATACCACCTCTAACGGGCCTCCACGTGGCTTTCGCCACGCTTCACCCTGCCTGCGTATAGATCGCCTGGTTTCGGGTCGCACCCGATTGACTCCCCGCGCTTGAACACGGTGGCCCTCGCAATGCTGCGGCCGTATCGGTTTCCCTGCGCCTTCCCCGGTTCACGGGTTAGACTCGCCAATCAAGTGCACTCCCTGGGTCGTTTTTCAAAACGCACGACACGACGCCGGCTCGACTCTCTTCCTACTGGAGGATCGCTCCTCGGTCGTTTTGAGAATCGCCTTGTACGCCCTGTCGCTCGATCGCCAGCTGATTTCAGGCCCTATTGCACCGCCCTTCTCGGGGTGCTTTTCAGCGTTCGCTCACGCTACTTGTTCGCTATCGGTCTCGAGGAGTGTTTAGCCTTCTCAGGGGATGCCTGAGTTGTTCACAGAGGATATCCGACCCCTGCTACTCTGGTATTGACGCCAACAGTACTGGCTCATCGTACGGGGTTGTCACCCTGTGTCACGCTCCGTTCCAGGAGACTTCAGATGAGTTGTCGTGTTTTGGTTGTCAACCCGAACACCACATTGGTCCGAAGACCTTCGGTTTGGGCTGTGTCGCGTTTACTCGCGGTTACTGACGACATCGCGGTTGCGTTCTTTTCCTTCCCTTACTGAGATGTTTCAATTCAGGGAGTTCCCTATTGCGCGTAGCAATTGTTAACGGATTCCGATTCGGAGATCTCGTGTTCTTTCCCTCCATGCGGGTCCCACGAGCTTTTCGCAGCTTGGCACGTCCTTCGTCGGCTCTCGAGCCGAGCCATTCACCAGCTGGCACAGTAGCCAGTAGTGTTGTTGGGCAGTTCAATAAAGAACTGGCCAACGGTGTCAAGTGACATAGTGTCACCCGACTGTATATGGTTCACTGACGTTCCACGAACTCGATTGAGTTCAGTGGACGTCTGGATCGCACGTATACACGGTCGTCATCGAATCACCCTGGCGGGATGTTCGTCGAACCCTTCCCATCCGCGGTTTCCCGGGATGGTGCATCGGTCGTCGTAACCCAACGGAGTCGCGTCGCCCACTTAAGGGGACGGATTCGCGTTGGGGGACATGGACTCACTGGGATTCGAACCCAGGGCATCCTCCTTGCAAGGGAGGCACTCTACCGCTGAGCTATGAGCCCACCTTCCCACGTTGGGAAGGCTCTGTCGCGTATTGCGTGAACCGTGGTCGTTCATGGGTGTCCAGGTCGGTGGCTGGTCGGACACGTGACCATGCATGAGTGGTGACCGTTCGTGTGAACGGTCGAAAGGTGAGCTCGCCCAGAGGGCGAGTCTCGGGTCGGTGGAGGTGATCCAGCCGCAGATTCCCCTACGGCTACCTTGTTACGACTTAAGCCCCCTTGCGAAGCCCAGATTCGACGCGTGGAACGCGCCTCATCCGGACCTCACTCGGGTGCTTTGACGGGCGGTGTGTGCAAGGAGCAGGGACGTATTCACCGCGCGCTTCTGACACGCGATTACTACCGAATCCAGCTTCATGTGGGCGAGTTGCAGCCCACAATCCGAACTACGATCAGGTTTCTGAGATTACCGTCTCCTTTCGGAGTTGGAACCCTTTGTCCTGACCATTGTAGCCCGCGTGTTGCCCAGCACATTCGGGGCATACTGACCTACCGTTGCCCGTTCCTTCCTCCGTGTTGGCCACGGCGGTCTCCCTACTGTCCCCAGCCACTTCGCAGTGCTGCTGGCAAGTAAGGATGCGGGTCTCGCTCGTTGCCTGACTTAACAGGACGCCTCACGGTACGAGCTGACGGCGGCCATGCACCTCCTCTCTGAAACTCGGACAAGGTCATCAACCTGGTCGTCATTATTACAGTCGATGCTGGTGAGATGTCCGGCGTTGAGTCCAATTAAACCGCAGGCTCCTCCGGTTGTAGTGCTCCCCCGCCAATTCCTTTAAGTTTCATCCTTGCGGACGTACTTCCCAGGCGGCCTGCTTAGCGGCTTCCCTACGGCACAGCACCCACTCGTAGTGGGAGCCACACCTAGCAGGCATTGTTTACGGCTAGGACTACCCGGGTATCTAATCCGGTTCGAGACCCTAGCTTTCGTCCCTCACTGTCGGATCCGTTCTCGCGACGTGCTTTCGCCATCGGCGGTCCGTCCAGGATTACGGGATTTCACTCCTACCCCGGACGTACCCGTCGCGCCTTCCGGTCCCAAGCCACACAGTTTCCACCGGACGCCCACCCGTTGAGCGGGTGGATTTTCCGATGGACTTGTGCGGCCAGCTACGGACGCTTTAGGCCCAATAAGATCGGCCATCACTCGGGCTGCCGGTATTACCGCGGCGGCTGGCACCGGTCTTGCCCAGCCCTTATTCGTCCACCTCCCTACGGTGGACAAAAGCGTAGGCTCTATGCCTACGCACTTGGGATTCCCTTATCGCACTGGCGTGCAGTGTAAAGGTTTCGCGCCTGCTGCGCCCCGTAGGGCCCGGAATCTTGTCTCAGATTCCGTCTCCGGGTTCTCACTCTCATGACCCGTACCGATTATTGGCACGGTGGGCCGTTACCCCACCGTCTACCTAATCGGCCGCAGCCACATCCTTCGGCGCCGGGGCGTTTGGCACAGTCCTCATTCCAGCTGGACTGTGGTATCCGTTATTAACCTCAGTTTCCCGAGGGTATGACGGTCCGAAGGGTAGTTTGGCCACGTGTTACTGAGCTATTCGCCACGAGTATGAACTCGTACGACTAGCATGGCTAAATCGAATCCCAATAGCAATGGCCTCCGGCAGGATCAACCGGAATGTATAAC
>NZ_CVRT01000143.1 GCF_001261915.1 Halorubrum sp. SD626R | reverse complement strand
TCGCCGCGCTCAACATTCCGATCGACCCGGAGCGCGAGGTCACAGTCACCATCACCGAGACCGGTGCGACGCTCTCGGGCACGATCGGCCTTACCGACGAGTCAGACGGCCCGATCGAGTCGGGGACCACCTACGACCCGAGTACCTTCGCCGGAGACGTCTATCTCACGGCCGACGTGAGTCAACTCTCCGGTACGTGGGACGCCTACGAGACCGGCGTCGACGGCGGGACCATCACCATCACCGCGCAGCCCTACGAGGGGACAGTCCTGAACGTGACGACGACCGCCGGCGAGACCGTCTCGGTCCCCGCGGCTGATTGGACCGGCAACGGCGACGGCACCTACTCTTACGACGCGAGCGGAGACCTTGAGACCAACATCACCGAGGTCGAATCCGCCGAGTACGTATCCGGTGCCGATGAGACCCAGTACGAGACGCTAAACCTCTCTAAGCAGTTCACGGTTGAGTCCATCGTGAACCGGAAGACCGGGGAGAACACGTCAAGCGCGTCGTTCGAGTCAAACGAGCCACAGACCGACTCAAACTATATCACGCAAGAAGAGTGGAACCAGCTCCAAGAGCGGAACGAAGAGCTGATCGAGAGATACGAGGAATCCCGGAGCACCGGCGCTGCCGGCGGCGGTTTCTTTAGCGGCAGCGGGTCGCCCGACATCGGACTCATCGCGGCCGGTATCGGGTCGCTCGGGGTCCTGTATGCGCTCTTCGGACAGGGGGAAAACTAATGATTAACCCCCTCGCGCCGTACCTGTCGATCCTATCGTTCGTCGTCGAGCCGATACTGAAATTCGGCACTTTGGCGGTGTTTATCGGGGTCGGCATGGTGGCCCTCGGTTACGACCCGATCGGACTCGCGTGGGGGTTCATCGAGAGCATAATCCGGTCGGCGATTCCGGGGGTCTAACCATGCGCCGTATCCTGATTTTTTGTGTTGCGGTGAGCCTCGCGGCTTGTGTTGCGGTCGGCGGCGCCGCCGACCGCAACACAAGCCGCGAGGCTCACCGCAACACAAAAAAT
>NZ_CVRT01000142.1 GCF_001261915.1 Halorubrum sp. SD626R | reverse complement strand
CTCCCGTGCCGCGTCGACCCCCAGCACCTCCCGGACGCGAGTCCGGAACTCTTCGAGCGTCCCCGCGTTGTCGATCTCGACGTCGGCGCGCTCTAGGGTGTCGCCGAGGCCGAGTTCGATCTCGCGTTCGTCGCGCTCGCGGAGCGCCTCCAGGTCGGAGTCGGAGTCGTCGCGCCCCCGGGCGTCGAGGCGCTCGGCGCGCAGCTCGAACGGCGCCCGGATCGCCACGAGCGTGAAGTCGTCGCCGAACGCCTCGCGGAAGCGCTCCAGCTCGACGGTGGAGCGCAGCCCGTCGACGAGGACGGCGTCGCGGTCGCTCTCGGCGGCGGCCTCGCGGATCCGCGGGAGCGTGCGGGCGGCGATGGCGTCGTCGCCCTCCTCCTCGCGGAGCGCCCCCGCGATCCGGCCGTGGTGCTCGGCGGGGTCGAGTCCGCGGCGGCGGCACTCCGCCCGGATCACGTCGCCCATGACGACCACGGGGATCCCGGCCGCCTCGGCCACGTTCGCCGCCTCCCCCTTCCCGCTCCCGGGGAGCCCGACGGTTCCGATAACGTTCATTGGCGGCGAGTAGTCCCGTGCCGGACTTAGGTCTGCTGTTGGCGCGATTGGCGGATTCGAACCGTCGGCGTTTTTTATATCGGGCGGTAGAAGACGACGTGAGGGCACATAGCTCAGCTCGGATAGAGCGTCGGACTTCTAATCCGACGGTCGTGGGTTCGAATCCCACTGTGCCCGCTCCGAAACCCTCGGTTCTTGGGTCGTTCGTCAAACGCCCGTTAGATGTGTCATAAGCGCCTCTACTGCCAGATTCACAAGCCAGTTTAGAGACCGCGATTCGGATTCCGTTCATCAACTTAACGGATCCCCTCGCAGGCACCCGTTTTTCGTTGTTCTCCGGGGTGATCCGCGGTGAGCCTCGGCAACGAGACGAACGGCGGCAACACGCTCGCCACCAACGGACCCGGTGAATTCTGGTGTCCTGTCTGCGGTCAGAGATGTACTCGAAACCAGACCTCTGAGAAAGAGTACGGGCACGCGCTCGATTGCGCCGAGCGGCCAACCAATCTCGATAATCCCGACGAGAAGTGAGCCGGCCAGCTGCGCGCCGGTCCACCTCCCCACGGGTTCGGCACGATCTCGTTCGCCTCGACGACGCGAGACTCAGCTGTCTCTCCAAGCGGTCGGCGACCTTGCGGTGCGCGAGGACCGGCGGACCCGGTCCGAGCGCCGCCGACCGCGCACAGGCGACCGAAGGTCGCCAAACGAGTGGCGGTGCTGTCGCGGTCGCGCGCACACTCGGAGGTGAGCGATGAGCGCGCCAACGGAAGAGGGTGCGTCTTGGCCTTCCAAGGAGACTAACTCTGTAACGGCGTCCCTCACCGGATTAGAGGATGACGCAGATCCTGTCGTCGAGCGGGTGACTGAGTTTACGACAGAGTACCCACAACTTGCCGATCAACCGCTTTCCGAGACACACGGGCGGAAGCTCCGTCGGATCGTCACGGAAGCCGAGTGGGAAACGGAGTTCGTGGACCCCGATCACCCGCTAGAAGATTCCTTCGCTGTCGACTCACTTCGCTCCCGTTCCGCCGGGACGTGGCTCGACGCTGTTCACGCCTTCCTTCGCGCTCATCACGACTATAAAGGGATGCTGGCTCGCTTCGCCGATCGGGAGACCGGCAACGAGTTCGACGTTCCCCTCGTCGACGCTTGGGGGAAGGAGTACAGCAAAAAGCAGTACGCACGGGCTCGCGCGCTCCAGCGACAGATGTCCGGCGGCACCCGACCATCCGGCGGCGACGCGATTCCCGCGTGGAACGACCCGGTGACCGTTATGCTCACACTGACCGCGTCGTCCGTACCGAACGGGCTCCGACTCTCTCCCGTCGACCAAATGGATGCGATCCACGACGCTTTCAGCTACGGCGGTGTTCGCGATACCCTCCGCAATGTGATGGAGTATCACCTCGACCTCGACTCAGACGAGTGGGGATACTGGCTCCAGGCCGAACCGCACGGTATGGGCACAGCTGCGGATCCCGACAAAGACGCCGGCCTCAATGCCTGCTACACTCATATTCACGTCGGCGTCTACTTCGACGGCGGCCGCTTCGAGGATCTTCGACCAGTCGCTTCCGAGTTCGAGCGGGTGATCGACAAACACCTGCAAGTGTGTGACCCAGCCGGCTGGTCGGCACACAACTACGACGCGATCGACGACTACCTCCAGGAAGACGACGGCTGTATCTCGATGAACGCAGACGTCGGGAACCTCGGTTCGTACCTCGCGGCGTACATGGGTGGCTACACCGAGGATCTGATGGACAAGCCGATCGAGTACATCGCGTGGGGCGCGGTTTACTGGTCCGCGGCTCGTCGACGGACCTCGCGTTCCCAAACCGTGAATCAGGCGATCCGCGCGGATCGCTGTGAACAGCGCACCGAATACGAGGACTCGGGTCAGACCGAATCGCACGGCGAGCGTGTCCGATGGGACGACGGCCACGGCGACGATGTGGTCTGTACCTGCTGCGGATCGCCGTGGACTATCGACCAGGACCAGCTCAACGGTCCGCCTGAGCCGGGCGATCATTTCCTCGACGGGCTCCGGTGGGCGACCGACGCAGCAGCGGTGCCCCCGAAACCCGACCAGGGACGAGCGCTCGCCGAACGCTGGCCGAGCGCAAAAAGCGCGTGGTCATACGGTGAATCGCCCCGAAAGGCCGCGATTCGCGAGAAGGTCGACACCTACCTCGACGTGCATGGTTCGGACGTGTCGCTCCCCTCGCTGCTCGCGCACCTGAATATTGATCCGTCGTACAAGGAGTTCGTCGGCGACATCCTGAACGGAACTGAACGAACCGACTCCGAGTCGGTCGATCGCCGTCGCCAAGAGCCGCGGTCCGAGTACGAGCTGAAGGCGATCGTCGACAGCGACGGCAACGAACACCAACCGTGTGGCGGCGGCGTTGACATGGTCCAACTGGAGCTTCCTATCCGGAACCTTGTCGACAACACTCGCCTCGGGAACGACCTCGTCCAGGGGGAAATCTTCCGCAACAGCCAAACGAAAGTCGCGTCACACGACCCTGAAACGGTCGCGAATAGCTTCCTCAACATGGGCGTTGACGACCCCGAAGTTGCCGATCGCCTCCTAACTGTTGAGGACTATCACGTCTTGAACCCCCGGATGTCGAGGGACGAACCACGCCCCTGCATGGTTCACTCCGATGAGCGGTGACCAGATACTTCGGTGGGACTTATGTCTGCCGACGAGCTGCTGATCGACGGCGATATGCGTCAGTCGCAGTATTGGGGTGAGTACGGAGAGGTCGAGCCCGACGATTCCGTGACGGTCGACGTCGCCGGGGCTAATCGGTCGATCGTCGTCGTTCACTCCGGCCCGTACGGTGACGAAGAGGTGTTGCTCCGAGCAGAGGAATAGACGCGTCTCAGCGGGTCTCTGAAAATTTTTAAAAACGGAGTGTGGTCGAGTTAGGCCGACGCGGTAGCTTCAGCGACCGGACCACCGCTCGGCTTGTAGATGATCGTCACGGTAACATCGTTACCGGCATCGATCGAGTCTATACCGTCAGGGGTTGCATCCAAATCGCCACTACCTCTTACAGTCAGAATTGTAGTGGAGCCAGACGCATCAATGACGGCTGTATCCGCAGTCCGCCACTCATCGCCGGCAGGTGACGACAGGCTAGCCAAATCGAATTCCGAGGTGTTGCCTTCAACGTCGACAACAACACGGAGATCGTCGAAGGCTAAGTCCTGTCCGCCCGTTTTTGTTATTTCAATTTGGTCGGTGCCCGAATCAACGTTGTCGATACCATAAGACGCCTGCGGCGTACTGTCGCCGAGCTGATCGCCGAGTCCAAGCACGAATGTCCCGATCACGGCCGCCAGAATCACGGTAATCGCAACCATGAGTATAACCCCTATAACGGGACTGACTGCCCGATCCTCTCCCTGGAATGCTGTTTCGAAGTTCATGTTTTCGTTGTGTCGCCAACGAAACAGATACGAAGGTTAACAACACTCGGGCATGGAGTATTAGGCACCTTACGAGGCCCCGCATCATGCGGTCCCGAGGTGATGGGATAACACCCATCCCGCCGTTACCTTCGTTTTGTCCGTTGGTATACTTTTAAGAAGCATGACCGTAGGGATAAACACACCGTTCCAAATCTCCCATCTGAGAACCGCCCCGCAAGACGTATCTCTCAGGCTGTCAACATTCCGCATATGGAACCGACGGCACGCTCGATCGCGCGGACCTACTCCGATCGGGTCTACCCTGATCCATGGGAGAAGGTCGAGGACTACCAGCGCGTGCAGGCGTACGCCGCCGAGCACCCGAACGCCGGTCGGACGGCCGTGGGGACCGCGCTCGAACTACCAGCCGGACGCGTCCGATCGTGGCTCAACGGCGGGCGGCCCGATCCGGTGCGGGGGATCAAGACGGCGAGCGCGAATGGTTGGCTCGAACCAGCGTGTGACATGGCCGGCGCGCTCGTTGAGCTGCTCGCGCACGTTCTCGCCGGTGGGAGCATTAACGAGACGTTCGTCCCCGCGATCACGATCGGGCGGCGCGTCGATCACGACGCGATCGAAGACGCGTTCACGGCGGTGGGCGTCGACACCTACCGCCGGCACGCCGACAGCGATGGTCGCGCGACTGAACTGTACCCTGCGACGGACGCTTCGGTGCTCGGGCGGTGTCTCGTCGCCATGGGAGCCCCGCACGGCGCGAAGACGAGTCTCGATGCCGTCCCGACAGTTGTGTGGGAGAGCCCGGAGTCGATCCGGCGCCGATTCGTCGAGACGTATGTCGCCCACCGCGGTGCATACCTGGAAGGGAAGGCGACGACGCGCATACAGGAGGAACGCCCTACGTCCTACCTGAAAGACCTCCACGAACTGATCGGCGAGTGCGTCGAAGGGAATATCTCGCGTGGCGAGCGAGCGCTAACCATCTCGGCGGACGCCGCTCGCGAACTCGGACTCTCCTAACGCAATCGAGGTGCCAGTGATTCCGTTTTCGCTGAGTTAACGAGTAGATAATTCAACCCACCTTCGTACAATTACTTTCACTCCGGTATCTCTAGTCCTACTTGTATTCTCTTTTTGAACTAACAGTCGGAGATGTCGACTGAAAGACCGACGCCGCCTGACGGTTACGAACAGTTCGAAGGAGAGTCGCCTGAGTCCGATGTTTCCACGGTGGAACTCGGTCCCGGTGACGTACTGGAAGGGCTCGTGCTCGATCTCACTGAAGGAGAGGGAGAGTACGGCCCGTGGTACCGGCTGAAGATCAAGGACGAGAGTCGCGGAGTTGTGCGGTACTTCGCCAAGGACGAGGTCAAGCGCGCAGCTGCGCAAGACCGCATCGAAGTCGGGGAACAGATCTGGGTTGCGATGGACACCGACGAGGTGACCCTGGAACGCGACGACGGCTCGACGCACGACTATAACCCGACGATGGTCGCGTTCCCAGGTGGTGACTGATGGCGTCGTCCTACTCGCAGTCGATGGGTTCTGCCCTCTCTGACTACACCCATCTGCGGACGCTTCCGGCGCTGCTGTCGGTTGTGTTCGTGCTCGCCGGACTCTACCAGTTCGGCGGGATCTCCGAGGTCATGCTGACGTGGATCGACTACACGCTGACCGCCGAACACGCGACGTTCATCTCGATCGGCGCGTACGCTGTCGCCTTCGCCTCCTCAGAGACGAAGCAGTTCGACAGCTACGAGGATTGGGAGAAGGTCGCGATCATCGCCGGACCCCTCGTCATCGTCGGCTACCAGTACGTCGGCATCGTGACTGACCTCATCAACACGAGCAGCAACCTCGGCCCAATCGTCGCGTTCCTCGCGACGGTCGTCGCCTGGGGCGTCGCTGTTCGGTAACCACCCTTCGAACTTCACCTTATGAGTTCCAACCATGACACATCGACTAGCTGTAACGCCTCGAACCGCGCTCCTGATGGGCCTGCTGTGGGCGCTGACAGTGATCGTCCCAACGGCGATCGTCGTCTCGGCCGCCGGACCTTCGTGAAGGGGATCGGTGCGACCGCCGTCGCCACCGTCGGGCTCTCGCACGACCGCGGGTTCGCACAGAACGCTGAAGCTATCGCGCCCCTCGTCGCTGGCGCTGTCGTCGCCGGCTCTGTCGGCGTCGGATGGGCACTCCGCGAGTTCGAGGTGATCGGCTCGGACGCCCCCGCCGAAGGCCTCACCTCTTCTGCTCTGGAGCAGCAAATCTATCAGGCTGTCAAAACCCGCCGCTCCAACAATAAGAGCACTATCGTCGACAACGGGAACATCCTCGACGGCGTTGAACACACTGCCTACACCGATGCGAAGGTCGCCGCCATCGAGGAGCTGAACGCTGGTTCCTCTGAGTCCGATGTTCTCTCTGCGGCGAACACCGCGATCGACACCTACGAATCTTCCGTCAAGGGGAACTTCCTCAAGTCGTGGAATGAGTCGGTCAACGAGCTTCAGACTTTGCTTCAGTCGCTCGACGATCATCCGGACCTGAGCCGTGGTGCTGTTCTCAACAGCTACGATATTAGTCAGGAACAGCGTTCGCAGTCGCTCTCTGTCTCTGATGTAAGCAACACCCTGCCTGATGGTACTGATCTCCCGGTTAAGGAGATCAGCATCCACTGGTACGACGACTGGCAGGCCACGATCTCGCCATTCACCGCGACTGAACACGTCCCGAACCAGATTCAGGAGGGGAAGAAAGCAGTTCACCTCGGCCTGAGTCAGGTAGATGGTGACTTCATCTACCTCGACGGTGCTGAGTGGAAACCCCTCTACAACGAGATGGACACCACGTTCCAAAACGTCCGAGATGGTATCTCGACATGGGTAACGAACGTCTACGGTGATGTTCAGTCCGGCAGTATCGAGATCGACGACCTCGTGACGCCCCGCGAACGCGCCGCCATGATGAGCGAGGAGGAAGGCATGAGCCAAGCGATTGCCGACCTTATCGCGCTGAACGTTCCGGTCGATTCCGAACGCGAGGCGACGATCACCATCGACGATACCGGTGCAACGCTCCGGGGAACCTTCGCGCTGACCGACCCGTCGGACGGACCGATCGAGTCGGGCACGACCTACGACCCGTCGACGTTCTCCGGCGATGCGTATTTCACGACCGACATGAGTCTCGTCGAGGGCGATTGGTCCGAGATCGAGACCAGCGTCGACGGTGGCACCATCACTATCACCGCCGAACCGTACGAATCGACCGCGATCGAGGTGACGACGGCGGCGTCTGAAACCGTCTCTGTCCCTGCTGGTGACTGGACAGACAACGGCGACGGCACCTGGTCGTACGACGCTTCGGGCGACCTCGAAACCCCGATCACCAACGTCGACTCTGCGCGCTTCCACGCGACGACTACGGAAACGCAGTACGAAACGCTCCAGCTGCAAGGCTCGTTCACCGTGGACAAGCTCGTCAACAAGCAGTCCGGCGAGGAAGTCTCGACGACGAGCTTCTCGAACTCTGAACCACAGTCCGATTCCAACTACATCACCCAAGAGGAGTGGGACGATCTCGAACAGCAGAACCAAGAGCTGATCGAGAAGTACGAAGACTCCCAGAGCAACGGCGGCGGCCTCGACCTCTCCGGGCTCGACATGTTCGGGCTGCCCGGCGAAATCATCGCCGTGGTCGTGGTCGCGATCGTCGGCTTCGTCGCCACTAGCAACTAACCCATGCTCTCCCGATTTTTCATCATCGCGCTCGTCGTAGTTGCATCACTCAGTGGCGCCGTCGCCGCCCAAGACCCGAACACCTCCGCAGCAACGAACGGAACGGCTCAGGCCGACACCTGCGACCAGTACGTCACCGAGTACATCTCGCTCTGCTCCGCCGAGTACGACGGCTCTGCTGCGGTACTCGTGCTCGACGCCGATCGACGCGAGCGCATCACCGTCACCGAGGCCGTCTCGCTCACCGAGCCGCGCGAGCTGAACCGCGAGTCGTTTATCGTCGACGGGCGCACCACGATCCGGTTCGCGGTCACTCCCGAGAACGGCGCCGCGGGCGTCACGATCGACGACGGGACTACCCTCTACGGGATTCCCCTCGAAAGCTCGTCGACGATCGTCCCCGGTCCCTTCACCGGCTCCGACGTACAGGCGGCCGGTGTCGGTGGCTCGCTCGGTGTCGCTCTGACCACGCTGTACCTCGTCGCTCGCCGCGTCTACGGCAAAACCGAGGAACCTGAGAGGATCGCATGACTCAACACGACCCACCCACCATGAAGGACGAACAGCCTGCCTACCTCGACTTGCTCGACTGGCTCCGAGCTCGCGCTCCACAGCTGATCGTCATCGGGTCTGCCGCGACGATCGTCGCGATGGTCACCGGATTCGGCGTCTCCGTTCCCCGCTTCTGGTACGTAGCAGGGCTGACAGCGCTGTTCACGCTCCCCCTCGGCTGGATGACCGGCTCGAAAGTCGTCGGCTGGCTCTACAATCCGACGTTCGTCTGGCTGATCGACCTCGACGCCCGCGTACTGGAGGGCGGTATCTACCGACTCCCGCCCGACGACTTCCGCGAGATGGACGTACTTGACGACGACGAGTTCATCAACTCCTCGTACGACCTCACCCAGCTGTCGCCGAACCTCTACGTCGGGAAACAGGTTGACCTCGAAGACATGACGGTCGTCGGCACCTGGCGCGGCACGCTCGACGATCGCGAGCTGACCCGCGCGCTTCGCGCCGTTCACGAGTGCCGCGGCCAGCTCCAAGACGACGCGCAGCGAGGATTCATCCTCGAAAGCTCCGCGTTCGTCGTGGTCCGCCGCGCGACCCGAAACACGGTCGAACGTATCGTCGAACTGTTCGAGGATGGGTCCCTGCCCGACTCGGGCGAAGGGATCGAGCGCGCCGTCGATCAGGAGCTGAAGGACTTCGGCCTTGACGATGCCTCGGACTCAGACCTCTCCGACCTCGTCGACGACGACGCGATTGACGAGATGGACCACAAGTCGGGATTCGACTTCTCGACGCCGGAGGACCCGGACGCCGACCGGAACGGCCACGCGGAAACCGCGGAGGTGCGTGCCGATGGGTAACTCCGACGAAGGGATGCTGACGGCGGCCAAACTCGCCGAACAGCTCTCCGGCCGCATCGAAACAGATCGCGACCTCGACCCCCGAGCAGGCGCGATCGACCCGGACGACGTGTCTGCGTCGGTGTTCCTCAACGACCTCGACCCGGAGCTTGTCCAGGACTCGCAGCTGCTCGACCTCGTCGACCGAACCCAGCAGTCGCGCAAGGCGTCTGAAGCGATCCGCTCGGGCAACTCCCTGATGCTCTCGCACCTGGTCGGCGTGACCGAGCAGGACCTAGACGGCTCCGCGCTGCGGCTCCCGCTGCGGCTCGACGAGGTCATGACGAACAACGACGCGACGGCGTTCATCGGCGGCGCTGGGAACCCAAACACGGGAAAGACGAACCTGATGGCGCTGCTGGCGGAACTCCGCTCCGCGACCGTCGACGATCTCCTCGTGATCTCGAACTCGCGCACGTGGCCCCTGACGGACCTCGTGGTCACCAGCGCGCACGACCTCGCGGTGACGTGTATCGAGCATCGCGACCGGCCGAAGTTCGTGTTCATCGACGAGGGGTCGACGCACTTCGACGCGCGGACAAATTCCTACGAGGTCGCCGCACAGTTCTCTCCGCTCGCAAAGCGGATGGCGAAGATCAACGTCGACGTCTTCGGAACCGTGTTCCACACGGGGAAGGACTGTCACCCGGAGCTGAAGCGGCTGTTCACGACTGCGTACTTCAAACACTCCAAGAAGGAAGTCGACTTCTTCGCTGATTGGCCCGCTGACGCTGACAAGCCGACGAACCAACTGTTCGGCGGGACCGTCGAAAACCTCGAACCTGCGACCGCGGAACCGGACCCGGACGACGCCGCTCCCTGGAACTGGAATCTCGAACCTGACCTGTTCTCTCTCGACCTGGATTGGCCCAATCTCCTTACCGAGCTGCGCGACCGTGGTCCCGCCGAATAATCCTCTAAGTAGACAACAAATTTATTATCCGGAGTTTGTTACATGGGAACACAAAGACGGACCACCCACTCTGAATCGGGACTCAAAATTAATCCATGTCCCGAGGGGGTGGATCTGTCGATCCAGATGGAAGTCAGCTCCTTCCATCCTTGTCGCTTACCATCTCTACGGCTGTTTCTGTATGTCTCGCTTGGTACTGCGATCTTTCTGCCGGCCAAATTTCTATCATCTGGTTTTGTGCTACGGTTGTGTGTGTACGTTTAGTTACCCTAGTGGGTATCCCAACTGAATTAGCAGCAGTTGTGAGTACGATCCCCGCAGGAATGGCTCTCTTCTCGCTGAAAAACTACCACGAGAACAAGGTTTTGTGATCTCCTATTACTTCTGTATATGTCGGTTTAGCCGTCGTATCCGCTTCCCACGAGGCCAAAACATATCAAGCACCAAAACCGGAGCATCACAACCCACCCACCATCCAACCCATTCACATCGATGGGCGGGAGCCGCGCGACCCCTCCTTGTGGGGGGTCGCGCAACTCAACTATTTCTAATTAATTCCAGAAGTGCTGTTTGTGTTGACTGTGGATCTGGGTTTTCTTCATCAGAATTAATATTATCCTGTGGATTAGTATAGATATTTTCCATAGTGTTGATCATAAATTCCGCTATGAGTTCATCACTATTTCCATCTAGCTCATTATCGAGAGCTTCACGAAAACCAACCAATGAGATCGCCATCCGTGCTTTGAATTCGTATTCCTCAATCAATCTCTTTTGTCGGGTATAATTGCTTACACAAAACCACACAGCAACTGAAATGGGGAGCAATAAGCCAATTTTTGTGATATTTGAAGTTATACCACCCGTCGAAGACCCGATATCAGTATATATTATCCAAGAGGCACCTAATAGTAGAAATATTGATAATGCGGATGCTATTTTCCATCCACGTAGAGGTGTTTCTAATTCTTTTTTTCGCTCCGCAAACTGTTCACCAAGCGCCGAACTGGTTGTCCTATCAAGTAGATCGCTGGCCGTATCCTCTAAATTCGAGAGTCGCTCCTCAATTTCCTCAGCATTTTTTCTTTTTTCTTTTATTTTGCCTAGTTCACTCTGATATTCTTCTTTCAATTCTTCTGTCTGTTCTCTGAGACTCCTAGATTCCTTATTTCTTTCAGTAATTGCCTGCTCTCTCTCCTCAAGTAATTGGTCCATTTGCCTGATAGCCGTTTCAACCTCAGACTTCAGGTCATCATCATCCGGGTTTTCGTTAAGTTGTCTTTCTAGTTCCTCTTTTTTATTTGTCAACTCTTGTATTTTTGTCTCGGATTGTTGGATGAATCTTTCAGGATTAAGGACGTTCTCACCATATTTACCAGTTAAATCAGTCGTTTCCTCGGAATCATCATTGCTATTGTTATTCATTTTCTCAAACTGAATGATACTGGTACATAAATTAAATGCTCATCAGTATCGCACTGACTTTTTGCTGTGCTAATCAATATAAATCACATTCTAGAGAGTACTGTCAAGCCACCAGACTGGGCTATTTCCCGCTTTTTTCATTCTCAATACACCTTCATCCTCAAGTGCGTATAGCCTTTTTCGTGCCCCCGTCAACGTGAATTCTAACTCCTCAGCAACTTCTGACGTTGTTAGGACAGGATCTGTTGTTTCCTCAAAAAGGTTGACAATTTCGGAATCCGACACTGTCTCTTTTCGTCCTGCCATTATCTCCTAATCTTGTTCAAAACACAAAGTCATTCATGTCTATTGGTAATTGTAGTATAACCAGTTACAGCAGTACAACTATATGTCTTCCACTCCACTATCTCGTCAACGGAAGCAATCATCCAGACGATCGAAAAATACGGACCTTGCTGCTGGGGCAGCAGGTCCGCGCGGGCTTCCGTGAACCAGCCACGAAAGCCATGTCAGCAAACAGGGTCGGGGGTATTCAATTCCTCCACGGCGAACGTGATCGCGCGACAACCAGCGGACCCGCTCCGCTTCAGTTTCACTTCCAGTCCCCGTACAAGGATTTCTCCTTTTATACACCACCTCGTCGGCGTGAGGTGATGCCTCCAAAGGAAGTTGTGCGGATTGAAGATGACGCAGATCGGTGGCGGTTCCTCTGTCCCCGCGGCCACCGAACGTGGGAACCGACGAATCACCATTTCTGGTGCCAGCTCTGCGCGCGTCGCGACGACGCCGACGGCGTGTTCTACGAGCTGCGCGACCAGAAGACCGACGCCCTCCTCAAACGCGACCGGGTCCAGCTGCTCACGGACTCCGGACCGTACGATCACGACCTCGACGGGGGCGCGCAATGACGACCCTCTACTGCGCCGACTGTCGGTCCCGGTTCGAACCGGACGACCGACACGTCTGGATCCAAGCTGAGACTCGGTCCGTCGACGATCGCAACCGCCTCGAAGACTTCGCGATGTGCCCCGACTGCTGGGCCGACCTCACGGAAAACTGGGGTGAGCCGGTGTGAGCACTCGCGCCGATCGCGACCTCTCCACCTGCCCAGTCTGCGAGGCCCAGATTGAACCTGAACCGCCGGACGGGTTCACCAGGTACGCGCGACAGGTCGCGGGCTACCTCGACCACTTCGCTGAGAACCACCCGGATCACCCGATCCTCGACGCCCCGGAGGGATTCCTGTGAGCGACGACCTCGAACCGATCTCTCCGGTCGACGCCGTGGAGATGTTCCATAGCGCGATGGAGGACGAACACTCCGAGTCGACGCGGCGAAGCGAGTACCACCGGCTCCGTGCGTTCATCCAGTTCTGCGACGAGGACGGGATCGAGGATCTGAACGAACTCTCCGGCCGGGACCTCTACCGGTACCGGACCTGGCGGAGGGAGGGAAAAGGCGACGGACGCGAGCCGATCAAGCTCGTCACGCTCAAGAGCCAGCTGGCGACGCTCCGTCGCTTCCTCCGATTCGCTGGCGACATCGACGCGGTCGACCCCGAGCTGTACGAACAGCTCACGCTCCCGACGATGAAGAACGGGGAGGACGTGTCGGAGACCACGCTCAAACCCGAGCGCGCTATCGAGATTCTGGACTACCTCGAAAGCGCGCAGCCAGCGTCTCGCGATCACATCGTTCTCCTCCTCCTGTGGGAAACGGGCGCGCGGAGCGGTGCGATTCGCGGCCTCGACCTCGGTGACTGCGACCTCGACGGGACACATCCTCGTTTCACTGGTCCGGCGGTTCACTTCGTCCACCGTCCGGAGACCGGAACTCCGCTCAAGAACCACGAGTCGGGTACTCGCTGGAACCGTATCAGTCAGAAGACGGCTCGGTACATCGAGGACTACATCGAGTATCACCGCGACGAGGTGACCGACGAGTATGACCGGGAGCCGCTGATCACGACTCGGTACGGTCGACCGGCGGGCAACACCTTCCGGAAGGTGCTGTACCGGGTGACTCGTCCCTGTTGGCGCGGTGAGGGGTGTCCCCACGACCGGGACATCGACTCGTGCGAGGCGACAGACATCGACCAGGCGAGCAAGTGCCCGTCGTCGAAATCTCCTCACGACGTTCGAAGCGGTCGAGTGACCTTCTACCGGCGCGAGGATGTTCCGCGACGTATCGTCGAGGACCGGCTGAACGCAAGCGAGGATATTCTGAGTCGCCACTACGATCGGCGGTCCGACCGAGAACAGGCAGAGCAACGCAGCGACTTCCTTCCCGACCTATGAACCCCGAACCCTACGCCGCGACTCCCCGAATCGCCAGACCCCACTGTGCCCGTTCCTCAGTTCGTTCGTCACGGGCACAGTGTACCCCCACTCGCTCCCTGCGGTCGCTCGCGGGAGTCCCACTGTGCCCGTTCACTTCCGTTCACCGCTCTCTGCGAAACCTCCGTCCGTCACCCATTTGAGACGCCACTGCGTCCCCGAGCCAGACGATTTTGAGGGTGTGTTGCCGCACGCGTTCGCGACTTGGACGCGACGCTACTGGGAGTGGATCTCGCATCTGAGCGGTCGGATCGGTCGATGCTGGCCCGATAGGCGCCGATATCTCCGCTCACACGATTAGCAATCGCGCGTCCGTCCGGTAAAAGACTGTAACCGATAGTAGTATCCAAAAACAGTTTTGTAACTGCTATCGTTTGTTCCGAGCATGGATCGGCGTCGCTACGTCCAGTTGGTCGGTGCCGGCGGAGCCCTTTCGCTTTCGGGCTGTCTCGGCGGCACGTCCGCTTCCGAATCGACCGATACCGTGACGAGCGGGGAGACGCTGACGCTCGCGACAGCGACGACGACCCGAGACAGCGGGCTCCTCGACGAGCTGTTGCCCGGGTTCGAAGTGGCGCTCGGCGCGACGGTGGACACAGTCGCTCGCGGCACCGGTGCGGCGCTCCGTACCGCCCGGAACGGCGACTGCGATCTGGTTCTCGTCCACGCTCGGCCGCTGGAGGACGCCTTCCTCCGAGAGGGACACGGCGTCAACCGCCGCGCCGTCATGGTGAACGACTTCCTGCTGGTCGGTCCTCCGGACGACCCGGCCGGCGTCGCCGGCGCGGACCCGGTCGAAGCAGTGACGGCGATCGCCGAGGCCGAGGCGCCGTTCCTGTCGCGCGGCGATCGATCGGGCACGCACCTCCGCGAGCGCCGACTGTGGAGCGAGGCGGAGATCGACCCGACCGGCTCCTGGTACAGTGAATCCGGCCAAGGGATGGGAAACACGCTGACGATGGCCGCGCAATCCGGCTCCTACACCCTCACCGATCGCGGGACGTTCCGCAACGTCGACGCCGACGGACTGGCTGCTCACGTCGCGCGCGGCATCGATGACCCGCCGCCGTTGCTCCGGAACGAGTACGCCGCGATCCCGGTCAATCCCGCCAGACACGACGCGGCGTACCTCCTCGCGATGGCGTTCCTCGGCTACGTCACCGGACCCGGACAGGCCCGGATCGAGGAGTTCCGCGTGGCCGGCGAGCGGGCGTTCCGACCGCTCGGTCGGTCGCGGGAGCCGCGGTTCAACCAGTACGTGCCGAGTGACTGGTCGAACGCGGACGACCCCTGATCCCCGGTCGCCGAGCGTCAGTCCGCAACGCTCGGGGTCCCCAGATACTCCTCGTTGATCTCGTACTCGCCGTCGTCGCCCTCGACGAGGTACTCGCCGTAGTAGGGCACCCGGTTCGCCACCACCGCCTCGAACGTCTCCGCGATCTCCTCGCGGCTCATCTCCCCCATCGACCGGAGGTCGTCGTTGCGGTTGAGACACCCCTTCAGGTACCCCTCGTGGGTGACGCGGACGCGGCCGCAGTTCGCGCAGAACTCCTCGTTCTCGACGGGGTCGACGATTTCGACCATCCCGCCGCCCTCGCCGTCGGCGTCCTCGCCGACGAAGTACCGCTTCCGGTCGTGCATCTCGCGGTGCTCGATCCGGTCCGCCTCCTCGGCGAGCCAGTCGTGGACGCGCCCGATGTCGATGTTCCACTCCGGCTTGCCCGTCAGTTCGGGCATGTACTCGATGAGCTGGAGCTGGAGCCCCTCGTTGTCCGCGACGTGCTCGACCATCTCCTCGACGTAGCCCGCGGTGTGCGTGAACACGACCATGTTGAGCTTCACGGGGTCGAGCCCGGCGTCGACGGCGGCCCTGACGCCCTCCAGCACCTGCTCGTAGGCGCCGGACTTCGTCACCTCCGCGAAGTCGTCGGGGTCGAGCGCGTCCTGCGAGACGTTGACGCGGTCGAGCCCGGCGGCCTTCAGGTCCGCGGCGCGCCCGGGGAGGAAGGTGCCGTTCGTCGTCATCGACACCTCCATCGAGTCGGGCGTGCGCTCGACGATCTCTTCGAGGTCCTGCCGGAGCATCGGCTCGCCGCCGGTGAACTTCACCGAGTCGACGCCGTACCCCTCGACGACCTCCAGGAAGCGGACCACGTCGTCCGCGCTCATCTCGTCGTCGCTCGGCTCCATCGGCCCGCGCGTGTCGCCTAACCCCTCGTTGTGACAGTAGACGCAGTCGAAGTTACAGCGGTCGGTCAGCGAGACCCTCACCCCCGTCACCTCCCGTCCGAAGTCGTCCGCGAGTGGCCCGGCCATGTCCGAACGGAGCGGGTGGGATCGCTTAAGGGTCCGGGTCGATCGTGTCGGTGCGTAACTCTCCGCGGTTACGTCTCGTCGACGACGTCGATCTCGCCGGGCGTATCGGTCACGGTGTCCCTTCGTCGACGGCATCGGCCGCCCACTCCTCCCCGGCGTACGCCATCTCCCAGAACGCGAGTTCGAGGCGGGCGCTCGTGAGGAACGCCTCGCGCATCGCCTCCCGGTGGCCCGGGTACGCCGCCCCGTAGTCGTCGAGGAGATCGCCGATCGACGCGGTCTCGGCGCGGAACGCGTCGCTCGTGTACGTCTCGATGAACGGCGTGTACCGATGCTCCGCGTCGGCGAGCTCCGCCATGTGGTCCGCCACGTCGAGGTACCCTCGCATGCAGGGGAACAGCGCCGCGACCGCGACCGGGACGGGACGCTCGTACGCCGTGCGAACGAGGAAGCTCGTGTACGCCTCGCAGGTCGGGCGCTTCCGGACGGCGGCCAGCTCGTCCGGCGTGACGCCGTACTCACCGGCGAACGACCGGTGGAGGTCGAGCTCCTCGTTCAACACGGCGTCCGCCCCGCCGAGGAGCGTCGCCATCGCCGCCTCATCCCTCGCCTTCGCGCCCGCGACGGCGTACGTCCGGGCGTAGTCGAAGAGGTACCGGTAGTCCTGTTCGAGCCACCGGCGGAAGGCCGCCTCGTTGAGGTCGCCGGCGGCCAGCTCGCGGACGAACGGGTGCTCGAACTGGGCCGCCCAGATGTCCGCCCCCGCCGCCAGCAGGTCGTCGCTGAACGCCATGGGCGACCCCTCGACGCGCCGATTTATAAGCTTGTGGTATTACTGACTAATCACCGTCCGCGAGCGCCAGACGCAGCCCGTCGCTCGCGACCTCGACGTCGCCCTCGAACCCCGCCTCGCGGACGCTTCGGGCCATCTCGCGCTCGCGGCCGCCCGTGTGCGGGTAGAGGTGCGACAGCAGGAGCGTGTCGACGTCGACGCCCGCGAGCGACCGCCCCAGCTCCGTGGGGTTCGGGTGGTTCGACACGTCCGTGCCGTCCGGGAACGAGCAGTCGTGGACGAGCACGTCGCTCCCGTCGGCGAACGACGCCATCCCCGCGAACGCCTCGGTGTCGCCCGAGAGCGTCAGCGGGCCGTCCGCGGGGTCGGCGTCTGAACTCGGGGGCGAGAACCGGTAGGCGAGTCCGTCCATCGAGTGGCGCGTCTCGCGCGCGGCGACGTCGAACCCGGCCGCCGCGAAGGGACGCGCCGCCGACACCTCCCGGACGGCGAGGTCGACCCGCCCGTCGAGGTAGTCGTGAACGCCGAGGAGCCCGTCGACGAGCGATTTCGTCCCCGCCGGACCGACCACTTCGAGGTGTTCGGACCCCGCGAGCCACCGCGCCTTCAGCAGGGGGAGCAGCGCCGCGACGTGGTCGAGGTGGTGGTGTGTGAGGAGGACGGTCGAGACGCCCTCGTAGCCGGTGTCGGTGGCGGCGAGCCGCTGGAGGACGCCGCTGCCGCAGTCGACGAGAAGCGAGCGGTCGCCGTCGTCGAGGAGGTACCCCGACTGCACGCGGTCGGGGACCGGCATCGCGCTGCCGGAGCCGAGGACGGTGAGATCCATGTGAGTCACTTGATCAGGAACACCGGGACGCTCGCGTCGTCGGCGACGCGGTCGGAGACGCTACCGAGCGACCGGATCCGCTCGCGGGGCGACTTCCCCTCCGGGCTCATCACGATCACGTCGATGCCGCGCTCGTCGGCGTACGAGACGATCTCCGAGTCGGGCGTCCCCCGCACGACGCTCGTCTCGACGGCGAGGCCCGCCTCCTCGGCGCGCTCGGCGACGGCGCCCACCGCCTCCCGCCCCTGCGCCTCCAGATCCTCGACGATCTCGTCGTGGAGGTCGCCCGAGTTCGCGGTGGCGATCCGCCGGTCGACCACGTACAGCGCGTGGACCGTCGCGTCGTGGTCGCTCGCCAGTCGCAGGGCGTGGTCGAGCGCGCGGTCGACCGCCTCGCTCCCGTCCGTCGGCACCAGGATCTCGTCGTACATACGCGACCGTTCGGCGGGCGGCCCATTAACGGTGGGGCCTCGCGCCCGGAGATCGGAACCGTGGCCGATCGGATCGCGAAACGCGTCCGACGGGCCTCGTCGAAACCGACCGCGAGCGACGGGGAGTATCGAATATAAAAGACGATGCGGTCGGCGCGTGCCTCCGAGCGCTCAGCGGGCGCGAGGAGCACGCGCGAGGGACGCGGCGACCGCAGGGAGCCGCAGCGAGGCGCGGAGCGCCTCTGGCAGCCGGACGCAGTCCGGCGACGAGGCTGGGGAGGCGTGAGGTTGCGGTGCTGTGCGGCCGGGGTGGGACTCAGGGGGGCAGCCGGGAGGTCGAAGCACGACGCAGTAAGCACCACAGCGAGGGAGCGAACGAAGTGAGCGACCGAGCGAGGAGCGCAGCAGGCCGCGCGAGTCCTCCCGGCTGGGGCTTTGGAGGTGTTCTTCGGCGTCGAGTCACTGATCGCGTACAGCCGAGCAGCCAGGACTCCGGAGGTGTTCAGCGCAGAGCGATCGGTCACCTACGAACGACCGCTTGACCGATCCGCGTCACCGATTCTAGTCGTCGATCAGGATCACCGCTCGACAACCCCCGTTTCGGACGAGAACGCATCGAAAGCAGCGTATCCCAACGCAGACCGCTTCTAACACCTATTCGACGCGCCACTCGCCGCCGAGCTCGTGGCGCCGCATCGATGTCGCCTCCCCGTCGCGGAAGACGCTCACCCGCCCCGTCTCCTCGCTCAGCGTCACCGTCGCCACGACCTCCGGGCGCACCGAGGTCTCGATCGCGCTCATGTGTCGCGACCCCATCCACGGCTCGTACGCCGCGTCGTCGACGAGGTCGGACTCCCCGCTCCGGGTGCCGAGGTCGCGGAACCGGACCATCTGCGCCTCGATCTCGCCGTCGACGGCGACGACGATCCCGCCGTCCTGCTCGATGCTCACCGTCCCGACGGCGTCGACGAACGCCCCCTCGTCGAACACGGACGCGCAGCCCTCCCGCGGCCAGCGGTTGTCGCCCATCGGGTCGGCGTACTCGCCGTAGTCGCGGTCGGCGACGACAGCGAAGTACAGCCCCGGCCCCTTGACGTGCGGCTCCTCCCACCCGCCGAACGCGACGCTGACGTGCTCGGCGCAGTAGGTCAGCCGGTCGACGACCTCGCGGACGCGCTCGTGGTCGCCGTACTCGATCGCCAGTCGACTCATTCCGCCTCCCCGCCGTGCCGCCCGCGACGCTCGTGAACGCTCATACCCGAAAGAGGCGAGGGGCGTATTTAAACGACACCGAGTCGAGTCGGTTGGGTCGTCCCACCGCGGAACCACCGGCGGCCCCTCACCCCCGCGGCGAGAACACCCGCGCGTCGAACCGGTCCGCGCGGACGAGCCCGAGACCGAACGCGGCGGCGACGGCGACCGGGAGCGGGTTCCCGTACCAGAGGTTGATCCCGCCCCAGAGGATCACGAAGCTCACCATGTCGTCGAGCATGAACTCGCAGTCGCGCAGCCGGTCGCGCAGCGTCGTCCCCGCGAACGCCCGGTCTAGCGTGACGACCGCGACCGTCGCCGACACCACCCAGCCGGCGTAGTTCGAGAGCGGGACGCCGTAAAAGGCCCCGCCGCCGAAGCTCCAGAAGCCGAGCGCGACCGCGCCCGGATCGAGCACCACGTCCATCGCGACGACCGCGGCGATCACGGCCGCCAGTCGGAGCCAGCCGTTCGACGCTCGCGACCCCAAGAGTAGGAGACAGAGCAGGTAGGCGTTGACCACGAGCGGGATGAAGAAGACCGGGAGCGCGACCGGCACGCCGGCGAGCATCGGCCCGAGGTCCACGGTGTACTCGAAGCTCCCGTACGGCCAGCCCGTGGCGACGCCGACCAGTTCGATGGCGTAGGTGTACGCGATCAGCACCCCGATCCACCCGACCGCGCGCCGGTCGACCGCGGGCAACACCCCGACGACGAGCGGCGAGCGCATCACCAGCACGCCGAACAGCACGAACCACGGGTGAAAGGCGAACGGCTCCGGCACCCACCCCTCCGCGCTGCCGACTAAGGCGAGCGCGCCGACGAGCGGGAATAACACGGCGATGGTGAACCGGTTCTCGCGGACGGTGCGGTCGAGCAGCGCCTCCGCGCCGCGGCGGGTGTCGGGGAGCCGCCCGCGGAGGGCGTCGACGCCGCCCGCCGTCGATCCGGTCGACTCTGTCGACCCCGCCGACCCGGTCGACTCGGCCGACCCCGCCGAGCCGGCCGACCCGTCCGGGTCGCTCACGCGAGCACCTCCGTGATCGGGTAGACGCGCCACAGGCCGCCCATCGCCAGCAGGGTGCCGACGGCGGTGTTCAGCGCCGGGAACCACCAGTACGCGCGGTCGACCGACACCGACGAGGCGGCGACCCACGCGACGAAGACCGGGTAGACGCCGAGCAGCGCGCCGAGTCGGAGGTCGACCGCGGCGAACGCGGCCGCGGCGGCGGCCCAGCAGACGAAGCAGTAGGCGTACGTCCGCCCCTCGCCGAGCAGCGTCGCCGTCGTTCGAATCCCGGCCGCCCTGTCGGGCTCGATGTCGGGGATCGCGGAGAACGTGTGCATCCCCATCGTCCAGAGCCACGCGCCCGCGATCGCCGCGAGCGGCGGGTGCGCGCCGGCGACGGTCGCGTACGCGGCCGCCCCGGGCAGGATGTACAGGCCGTTCGAGACGGAGTCGAGGAACGGCGTCGTCTTGAACCGCACCGGCGGGGCGCTGTAGCCGACCGACAGGAGGAGGAAACCGGCGAGGTACGGCCACGCGACCCGCGGCGCGAGCGCGAAGGTGGCGAGCCCGGCGAGCGCGGACGCCAGCACCGCGACGGCGACGAGGCGGCTCCCCCGCCAGCGCGCCTCGCGCTCCTCCTTCTTCGGGTTCAGCTCGTCGATGTCGGCGTCGAACGCGTCGTTGACGCCGTAGAGGAAGACGTTCGCGGGCACGAGGAAGTACGCCGCCAGCGTCACCGTCGTCGGCGTGAACAGCTCGCTCACGTCGCCGATGCCGTACGTGACGCCGACGGCGACGGGGCCCGCGAGGTACAGCCAGAAGCGCGGCCGCGACAGCACCAGGAGGTACCGGAGGTCGGCGGCGATCGACCGTCGGCCGGCGTCGGTCGCTGTGTCGGTCACGGCGTTCCTCACGTCGGCTTCGAGACCGCCTCGGCCGTTATCTGCCCGCTGATGAGACACATCGGGACGCCGATGCCGGGCGTCGTCGTCGACCCCGTGAAGTAGAGCCCGTCGACCGCGTCGGACTCGTGGGACGGCCGGAGCAGCGAGGTCTGTCGCAGCGTGTGCGCCAGCCCGAGCGCGCTGCCCTGATAGCTGTTGTAGCGGTCGGCGAAATCGTCGACGCAGAACGTCTCCTCGAAGACGATCCGGTCGCGCAGCTCCGTCCCGGTGTTCTCCGCGATGTCGTCCAGCACGAGGTCGCGGTACTCCTCCCGGAGCTCGGGGGTGTCCTCCAGCCCGGGCGCGATGGGGACCAGCGCGAAGAGGTTGCTGTGGCCCTCGGGCGCCACCGTGTCGTCGGTCTCGGAGGGGACACAGAGGTAGTAGGCGGGGTCGTCGGGCCAGGCGGGGTCGTCGAAGATCTGTTCGAAGTGGCCGTCCCACGCCGTCGGCAGCACCAGCGTGTGGTGTTCGAGGTTCGGCACGTCGCCCTCGACGCCGAGGTACAGCAGGAACGCCGAGGGGGCGTACGTCCGCGACTCCCAGTACTCCTCGGTGTACTGCCGCTTGCGCGGCGGGAGCAGCTCCTGCTCGGTGTGCGCGTAGTCGGCGTCGGAGACGACGACGTCCGAGAGGTAGCGCTCGCCGTCGGCGGTGTCGACCGCGAACCCGCCGTAGCGTCCCTCGATCCCCGTCACCTCGGCGTCGGTAACGTACTCCACGCCGAGGTCGGCGCCGAGCTCGGCGATCCCGTCGACGACGGCCCCGATCCCGCCTTCGGGGTAGTAGACGCCCATGTTGTAGTCCACGTGGCTCATCAGGTTGTACAGCGCCGGGGTGTTGTACGGCGAGCCGCCGAGGAAGACGAGCGTGTACTGCATCAGCTGCTGGAGCTTCGGGTGGTCGAAGTAGCTCTCGACGTGTCCCTGCATCTTCCCGAGCAGCGAGAGCCCCCACGAGTAGCGGAGCACGTCTTTGTCCACGTAGTCGCGGAGCCGAGGGCGGTCCTCGTAGACGAAGTGCTCCATCCCGATGTTGTACGTCCGTTCCGACTCCTCCAGGTAGGCGTCGAACGCCTCGCCCGCGCCGGGCTCGTACTCCTCGAACAGCTCCCGGTTCGCCTCGCGGTCCGGGAGCACGTCGACCATGTCGCCGTCCTTCCAGAACACGCGGTAGTGCGGGTCGAGCCGCTCCAGCTCGTAGAACTCGTCTGGCGAGCGACCGAAGTGGCCGAAGAAGCGCTCGAACACGTCCGGCATCAGGTACCACGAGGGGCCCATGTCGAACCGGAAGCCGTCGGTCTCCAGTCGGCTCGCGCGCCCGCCGAGCTGCTCGTTCTTCTCCAACAGGGTCACGTCCGCGCCGGCGTCCGCGAGGTAACACGCGGTCGAGAGGCCGCCGAACCCGCCGCCGATCACGACGACGGACTCGCCGGCCGCGGCGTCGATGTCCGGGGCCACGTCCATGTGGGATCGTAGGGGCGGCGACGGTATAAATACCGGCCAGACGCGCCGACGGCGGTCCCGTCTCCTCCGCACGCGGGCTCGCCGCCGCCGCGAGTGAGTACGCCTAAGTCGCCGACGCCCGTACTGATCCCCATATGGAACCGACGGTCGCGATCACCGGCGCAACGAGCGGGATCGGGCGGGCTGTGGCCGAGGCGTTCGTCGAGGCGGGGGCGTTCGTCGCCGTCTCCGGCCGCGACGGCGACGCCGTCGATCGGACCGTCGCGGAACTAAACGGCGCGAACGGCGAGGAGGGCGCGAACGGCGCGAACGGCGAGGAAGGCGACGGGGACGACGGCACCGCCGAGGGCGACGGGGGGGGCTCGCCCGCCGGCACCGCCTGGGGCGAGCGCGTCGACGTCCGCGACGAGTTCGACCTCGAACGCTTCTTCCAGCGGGCCGCCCGGGAGGGCGGGCCGATCGATGTCGTGCTCGCGAACGCCGCCGTCTTCCACGGCGCGCCCGGCGAGCGGCCGACTGACGAGCTCTCGTACGCCGACTACGACGACACCATGCGCACCAACGCCCGCGGCGTCTTCGCCACGGTCGCGGAGGCCGTCCCGCACCTCGCCGACGACGCGCGGGTGATCGTCCCGTCGGGCTCCGTCGCCCACGAGTCGAAGGCCGGCATGGGCGCGTACGCGGTCTCGAAGGCGGCGGCCGAGGCGGTCGCGCGGGGGTTCGCCGCCGACCTCGACGCGGCGGTCGGCGTCGTCGACCCCGGACTCGTCGCCACCGACCTCACCGGGATGGAGCGCGCCCGCGACCCGGAGAGCGTCGCGCCGCTGTTCGTCTGGGCCGCCACCGAGGCGCCCGCGGCGGACCTGAACGGCGAGCGCCTCGGGCTCCGCGAGTGGAAGTCGGCGACGCGGTAGGTGCCCTCCGAAACCCGCCGGTGCGGTCTCAGAGCCGCTCGATCCGCGACGCAACGTCGATTTCGGGCCGCTCCGCCGCCGTCGCGGCGACCGCGTCCATGAACGCCGTCCGGTAGCTCGCCGGCCCCGTCGGGTCGTCCTCCGCGGCGCGCTCGCCGGCGAACCCGTACGCCGCGCACGCGGCGAGCGCGGCCTCGGTCGTCGACGCCGGCGCTCCGTCGCCCTCGCCGACGACCGCCGCGAACGTTCCGAGGGTGCTCGCGAGCATGCAGCCCGAGCCGACGAACGACCCCATGCGCTCGTGACCGGCCGTCACCCCGTAGGCGCGCTCGCCGTCGGCGACGACGTCCCTCGGGCCGGACGCGACGACGACGGCGCCGGTCTCCGCGGCGAGCGCCCGCGCCGCGTCTGCGACGCCCGCGCCGCCCTCGTCGACCGACTCCACGCCCCGGACCGCCGCCTCCTCCCCGGCGAGCCCGCGGACCTCGCCGACGTTGCCCTTGATCGCGTCGAACGCGACCGCGTCGAGCAGCCGCCCCACCGACTCGACGCGGTGGGGCGTCGCGCCGTATCCCACCGGGTCGAGGACGACCGGGACGCCGGCCTCGTTCGCCGATCGCCCCGCGTCGACCATGGCGTCGACGTCCGGCCGCGACGCGGTCCCCGTGTTGATCACGACCGCGTCCGCGCCGGCGGACATGTCGCCCGCCTCGGCCGGCGCGTCGGCCATCACCGGGAGCCCGCCCCAGTGGAGCGTGACGTTCGCGGTCTCGCTCGTCGTCACGGCGTTCGTGAGGTGATGCACCAGCGGCGAGGCGGTCTCGACCGCCGACAGCGCGTCGGCGACCGGCGGGTTCACGCTCGGCTCACTGGGCATCGTCGACCACCTCCCGGAGCGCCGCGGTGGCGGCGCGCGGGTCTTCCGCGGCCGTGATCGCCGAGACGACGGCCACGCCGGCCGCGCCCGCCGTCGCCACCGCGCCCGCGTTGTCGGCGTCGATCCCGCCGATCCCGACCACGGGGAGGTCGACAGCGTCCGCGATCTCTCGGACCCGGTCGGTCCCGATCCCGTCCTTCGCGTCCGGCACGTCCTTCGTGCCGGTCCGGTACACCGCCCCGACGCCGACGTAGTCGGCCCCGGCCTCCGCGGCCGCCCGGGCCTCCGCGACCGTCGACGCCGAGACCCCCACGATCGCGTCCGTCCCCAACCGCTCGCGTGCGACCTCCGCCGGCAGGTCCGACTGCCCGAGGTGGACGCCGTCGGCGTCGACCGCGGCGGCCAGATCGACTCGGTCGTTGACGATCAGGGGAACGCCGGCGTCGGCGGTGAGGTCGCGGAGTCGGTGTCCGAGTTCGTACCGCTCGCGCGCCGAACTCCCCTTCTCCCGGAGCTGAACGGCGTCGACGCCGCCCGCGATCGCCGCCTCGACGATCGCCTCGGTGTCGCGGCCCGCCGACCGACTCCCCTGCGTCACGAGGTACGTCCGCCACTCCTTGGGATTCATCAGTGATACTTTCCGGTGGTCGCCGTGAAAAGCTGTCGTTCGCGCGGCGCCTCCGCGCGGATCGGCGCGGGCCCCGGCGGCCTGCCGAGGGGAACAGACCCAAGCCGCCCCGGTCCGTACCGCAGTCGATGCGATCGCGACTCCGGGCGGCGGCCCTCAGGCTCCGCGCCGCGCTCTCCCGGCTCGGGTCGGCGGCGGCCGACGGCCTCGACCGCGCCGGCGTCATCGACCGCGACCGGCTCGGCGAGACGCTCGACCTGGCGTGGCCCCGGATCGTCACGGGGTTCGCGATCATGTCGAAGAACACGGTGGACCTGGCCGTCGTCGGGATCGCCCTGGGAGCGCCCTCCGTCGCCGGGCTGGCGTTCGCGTTCGCCTACTGGCAGCTCGCGAAGTTCGTCTCCATCGGGCTCGCCGGCGGGACGGTGTCGCTCGTCTCGCAGAACTACGGCGGCGGCGAGGGCGGCCGCGCCGCGCTCGTCGTCAAGGGGTCGCTCCTCGTCGCGCTGGCGCTCGTCACCCCCATCGTCGTCGGCCTCGTCGCGTTCGCCGAGCCCCTGATCGCGCTCGTCGGCGGCGAGGGGACCGCGCTCCGGGCCGGGACCGTCTACCTCGTCGTCACCGCGCCGGCGCTCGCCTTCGAGTTCTTCAACATGATCGCGAGCCGCACCTACGCCGGCGTCGGCGACACGTTCACGCCGATGGTGGTCCGGGCCGGCGGCGCCCTCCTCAACGTCGCCCTCACGGTCTGGCTCGTGCTCGGCGTCGGCCTCGGCGTGCTCGGCGCGGCGCTCGGCACCGCCGTCTCCATCGCCGCGGTCGGGGTCGCGCTCTCGTGGGGGATGACGGGCCGGTCGTACTTCGGCCGCGGCGCCTCGCCGGTCCCGATCGGGCGCGCCGGGCCGTGGGTCGACGCCGGCCTGATCCGGCAGCTCCTCCGGGTGTCCGCGCCCCTGATCGGGCGCCGGGTGGCAGAGGGGGTCGCCGTCTTCCCGCTGCTGTGGATCGCCTCCTCGTTCGGCTCCGCGACCGTCGCGGCCCTGGAGGTGGGGCGCCGCGTCCGGGCGCTGCTCGGGAGCTTCAGCTGGGGGTTCTCAATCGCCGCGAGCACGCTCGTCGGCCAGCGGCTCGGCGCCGGCGAGGAGTCGCTCGCGACCGAGTACGGCCGCGACGTCATCCGGCTGTCGGCGGTCGTCTACGTGGCCGCGTCGGCGGTCGTCCTGCTGGCCGCCGACCCGATCGCCGGCGTGTTCGTCGACGACCCGGCCGCGGTGGCCGCGACCGCCGCGTTCGTCGTCGTCGCCGCGGTGTCGGCGGTCCCGCTCGGCGTCGACGGCTCCGTGACCGGGTCGCTCCGGGGCGCGGGCGACACCCGGTGGCCCTTCCTCGCGTCGATGGTCGGGCTGTACGTCGTCGCGCTCCCGGCCGCGCTGCTCGGGCTGGCGACGCCGCTCGGCGTCGGCGGGCTGTACGCGGCGGTGATCGCCGAGAAGCTGGTGCCGGCCGGGCTGAACCTCGCCCGCTTCCGGTCGAACCGGTGGCAGGCCGTCAGTCGACAGTACCGGCCCGACGCGGCGGAGGGCGAGAGGGAGGTCGGGTGACGCGCGCTACTCGGCGACGTCTTCGAGCACCTCGACGCTGCCGGTGAGCTGCCGGTGGACGTACGGCATATCGATGCCGGCCTCGTCGAACGCCTCCTTCACGGCGGTGACGTACTCGGAGCGCACCCGGACGAAGTCGCCGCGGTCGGGGTCCGCGATCCACCAGCGCGACTGGAGGCCCACGGCCGAGTCGCCGAGCTCGACGAGCCGGACGGAGACGCCCGGATCGTCGAGGATCTCCTCGTGGGCCTCCGCCTTCTCGGTGATGATGTCGGTCGCCTGCGCGATGTCGTCGTCGTACCCGATCCCGAAGACGAACTTCTGTCTGAGCGTGTCGTAGGCGACGGGGTTCGTGACCGCGCTGTTCGCGAGGTCGCCGTTCGGCACCGTCACCAGCTCGTTGTCGAACGTCCGGACCCGCGAGACCCGCAGGTCGATCTCCTCGACGCGCCCGGACTCCCCGTCCCACTCGATCCAGTCGCCGACCTCGAACGGCTTGTCCTTGAGGATGAAGACGCCGGCGACGAAGTTCCCGAGGAGGTCCTGCGCCGCGAAGCCGACCGCGAGCGCGATGGCGCCGCCGAACACGGCGAACGCCGAGAGGAAGCTCCCGTAGCCGGCCACGGCGAAGCCGATCGCGATCGCCGCCACCCAGACGACGGCGTTGAGCACGTTCGTGCCGAGGCTCAACACCGCCTCGTCGAACCCGCGCGACCTGACGACCCGCCGGAGCCCCGGGATCAGGACGAGCTTTCCGAGCAGCAGCACGGCGACGAAGCCGGCGACGAACCGGAGCGCGGTCGTCGCGATCGCCGCCACGTCGACCGCGTTCGCGATCGCGTCGAGCTGTAAGGGGTACATCGTCCCGTTTTTGCGGCGACTATATAAAGAAGGTACTGGCACCGCGGTTGTTTACGTCCGGTTCCGGAAGCCGGCCGCTCCGCGTCACGGGTACTCAGTCGCTCCGGACCGCCAGCGGCCCGTCGCCGCGGGCGACCCCGCGGAGCCGCCGCCCGTGAACGTCGCCGTCGGCGATCCGGGCGCGGACCGCCGGGGGGAGCCACGCGTCGCGGTCCGTCGGCGCTGGAGCGGGATCGACGCCTACCGGTCGAAGGTCGTCGGGGAGGTACCGGGCGTAGGTCGGGAGCCGCTCGCGCAGGGGCATGCCGCCGGCGTCGGCGACCGCGCGGAGCCCGTCGAGGTCGGGCCACTCGTAGGCGGGGTTGATGTAGTCGTCCGTCACCGGCGAGACGCCCCCCAGGTCGTCGATCCCGCAGTCGACGAGGTCGGCCGCGGGCGAGAGGTTCGGCGGGACCTGAACCGACACCTCCGGGGGGAGCGCGGCCCGGGCCATCGCGACGACGCGGCGCATCGTCGCCGTGTCCGGCTTCGCGAAGTCCGACCGCTCGTTCGGCACGACGTTCTGCACTATCACCTCCTGGACGTGGCCGTGGCGCTCGTGGAGTTCGCGGATCGCGAGCAGGCTCTCCGCGCGGTCGCGCCACCCCTCGCCGATCCCCACCAAGATGCCGGTCGTGAACGGGACCCCCTGCCGACCCGCGGCCCGGATCGTGTTGAGCCGCTGGCCGGGGGTCTTCCGGCGGCCCCCGCTGTGCGCGTCGACGTCGGCGGTCGTCTCCAGCATGACCCCCATCGAGGCGTTCACCTCGCGGAGGTCGGCGAACCGCATCTCCGTGAGGTCGCCGGGGTTCGAGTGCGGGAGCAGCCCCTCCTCCAAGGCGATCTCGCAGGCCCGGTAGAGGTAGTCGTGGACCGAGTCGAACCCCCACTCCGCGAGCGTCTCGTGGACCGCGGTGTACCGGTCGTCCGGCTCGTCGCCGAAGGTGAACAGCGCCTCCGTACAGCCCGCGTCGGCGCCGACGCGGCACTGCTCGCGCACCTCCTCGGGGGACAGCAGCGACGCCTCCCCGGGCACGTCGTAGTACGTACAGTACGTACAGGTGTAGCGACACGCCGTGGTCAGCGGGATGAAGACGTTGCGCGCGAAGGTGAGGCGGTCGGCGGGCTCGACGTCAGCGGGCCTCACCGAGAGCAGTCGCTCGACCGCCCGCTCGTCGATCGACAGCTCGATCCCGTACTCGTCGGCCGCCGTGAACACGTCCGCACCTCGCGCTCGCGGTTCAAAAAGGATCGCGGTCCCGGATCCGGGCGGGACCGCTCGTCGACGCCGAGTCCCGGCTCGGCCGCCCCGGCTACTCCCGCTCGACGCCGACCCGCCCGTCCGCCGCGTCGAGCGCGAAGCCGGTCTCGCGGAGCCACGACGCCGCCCGCCCCTCGCCGTGGATCAGCACCTCCGCGAGGTCGGCGGGCTCGTCCACGTCGGTCGCGAGCCGGTGGGAGTCGACGACGGCGACGCTCGCGCCGACCTTCGCGGCGATCCGCCGGTGGTCGAGGTAGGAGGCGCCGTGGTAGTCGACCCGGAACTCGGGGTGGCTCGCGACGAACGCGTTCGTCCCGCCGCCGCGACCGGGTGCGACGGCGACGTCGGTCTCCCGGCCGGCCGCGAACAGCTCCCGGAGCGCCTCGGGCGTCGCGAGCGCGAGGTCGGCCATGACGACCGCGACGGGGACCGGTCCTTCCCCGCGGTCGCCGGCGTCCCCCTCGCCCCCATCATCTCCCCGCCGCGCGTCGAGCACCTCGTTGACCGCGTCGGTCAGGGGACGCTCGTCGACCTCGACGGGACAGGCGAGGTCGGCGTCGACCGGTCCGGTGGCGAGGACCCGCGGCTCGCCGCCGGCGGCCCGGATCGCGTCGAGGACGTGGCGGAGCATCGCCCGCGCGAACGCCGCCCGCTCGTCTGGGTCGAGGACGGCGGAGAGTCGGGACTTGGGGCGGTCGGTCGAGAACGGAACGATGACCTCCATCGGGGGGATCGCCCTAGAACAGGGATTCCAGCTCGTCGCTGTCGTCGCTGACGAGCTCGTCGAGGTTCTCCTCGCTCTCCTCGCGGATCTCGTCGAGGTTGTCCTGCGCCTCGATGGCGACCTGCTGGAGCTCCTTGATCCGCGGGACGTTC
>NZ_CVRT01000141.1 GCF_001261915.1 Halorubrum sp. SD626R | reverse complement strand
CAAAGCTCTCTCGTCATCACGAGACGCCGAAGGCGTCTCGAACGACAGCGAGCGTACGTCGCCCTCGAGGCTGGGGTTTTGGAGGTGTTCCCCGGGGAGTCGTCAGTCACGTACAGCCGAGCGGCCGAGGCTTGGGGACCGCCCTGGGCGCAGGAGAGCACCATTCACAGCCGACCGACATATCGAACCGATTCTTAAATCGACAGGATCGCGTTCACCAGCGTCCGGGTCGCGATCGCGGTCGCCGCGCCGAGCCACGTCAGCAGGACGAAGTGGATGTACCCGTTCGCGGGGTTGCCGCCGTCGATCCGGCGGATCATCTGCGAGGAGAGGGCGGCGTTGAACAGCACCACGGTGAGCAGCAGGTACTCGATCAGCGGGATGTCGTACGCGCCGGGGTAGACGATCTGGCCGATGTCCATCTGTTGCAGTCCGAAGTCGGCGGTCAGGTCCGCCAGGATCGCGACGATCTCCAGCCCGATGAAGAAGGCGAACGTCGCCGCCGCCGTGATCCCGTACAGCAGCCCGATGAACGTCATCGCCGCCTGTCGGCGCTGCTCGCGCAGCTGGTTTACGGCGTTCATGTTCTTCGAGATCAGCTCGCCGAGCATCTTCGGGTCCCCGCCCATCCGCCGGCCGACGAGGTACATCTCGGAGAACTTCTGGATGAGGTACGACCGCGTGTCATACGTGAATTCCTCCCACGCGCCTTCGGTGCTGATCCGCATGTTGAGCCGGCGGTAGAGCCGTTCGATCGCGGGCGAGAGGTCGCCGAAGTTCTTGTCGCGCAGCGTGGTCAGCACGTCCGTCGTCGTCGACTGCTTGGCGCTCTCGGTGGCGCCGAGCGCCCGGACGAACGAGGGGAACTCGCCGTCGCGGGCCGTGATCATCTGTTCCTCCTTCCGGAGGACGACGCCGGTGATGAACAGCGGCGAGATGGGAACCGCGAGGTACAGCGGGAGCCGGACGTCGTCGATGAAGAAGAGCAGCCCGGGGAGCCCGGGGCCGTAACCGAACATGCCGGCCGCGGTGATCCCGATGAGCACGAAGGAGAGCCCGCCGCCGATCCCCAGCGACGCCCACAGCTTCAGGTCGCCCGGCGCGCGCTCGTCCGGGTGGAACCAGATCGGGTCGTACGGCGAGGTCGCCCGGATCATCGCGTAGAAGCCGAGCTGGACGAAGACGAACAGCACGATGACGGCCGCCACCGTCGCCGTCGGGTCGTTGCCGGTTAAGATTGGGAGGACGATGGCGAACACCAGCGCGAACGTCATCGAGAGGATCATCGACATGTACAGGTCCTTCATCACCTCCAAGTTCGCCAGCGAGGACTCGTACACCGTCTCGTACTTCGCGAGCATGACGTCCTGCTCGGAGACGAGGAACTCCTCTAACGACTGGCCCGCCCCCATCGTGTAGCCGAGCCGGTCGAAGAAGTCGGCCATCGCGTCGGAGGGGACCTCCTCGGCCCGGCGGCGACACGCGTCGTCGAGGCTCTGGTTCCAGGTGTCGACGAGGTGGACGACCCGGCCGATCTCCTCGGCCGCGGCCCCGTACTCCTCCTCCTTCGCGAGGGTCCGAAACACCTCCATGCGCTCGATGTTCGTCGTCGACAGCACGGTCATGTGCGTCATCACGAGGTGAAGCTGATTGTCGATCTGGTTCTCCAGGTTGGAGAGGTAGATCTTCGGGTAGATGACGCCCGCGACGAGCACGAGCCCGCCGAACATCGGGACAGGGACCCGCGCCGCGAACGGCAGCGGGAGGACGAACAGCCCGACGACGCTCGCGCCGAACACGAGGACCGCCGGTATCAACACGAGCCCGACGTACTTCCGCTTCGAGATGTCGAGCTTGTCGTACGACTCCATGACGGCCGAAGTCAGCTCGGCCGCGGTCGCGAGCCCGTTGCCGACCTCTTTCACCGCCATGCTACTGTGTGACTCCTTTCATCGTCGGCTCACCCGACGTTCCGGTGCATGTCGAAGGGGAGCCCCTCGACGCCGTCGCGCTGGAAGGAGTTGATCGCGTCGTTCACCTCGTGGTAGCCGAGGATTCCCTCCTGGATCATCCGCTCGATGAGCTCCGCGCGGAACTCGAGGTCGTCGTAGATGTCGCGCGTGTCTGCGTACCCCAGCAGCGTCGCGATCTGCTCTTCGAGCACGTAGGAGTTGTTCATCCCCTGGAAGACGATCTCGTCCTCGACGGGGTCCCAGCTGAACACCTCGCGGGTGACGACCCCCTCCATCTCCTTGGAGTACCCCTCGATCTCCTGGACGCTCGTCACCCGCCGGAGCACGTCGTCGCCCTGCTTCACCCGGTTCTGGAACAGCGCCACGTCGGCGTTGTCCATGAACGTCTCCGGGACGTTGATCGGCTCGGAGGTGAACCGCTGGATCATCGAGACGATGTCGGACGCGTGGAACGTCAGCATGACCGGGTGCCCGGTCTGGGCCGCCTGGAACGCCATGCGCCCCTCTGCGCCCCGGACCTCGCCCACGATGATGTAGTCTGGCCGCGACCGCAGCGCGGCGGCGACGAGGTCGAACATGTCGACGTCGGAGGAGCCCTCGCCGCCGCCCTCGCGGGTCAGCAGCTGCTGCCAGGTGCTGTGCGGCGGGATGACCTCGGCGGTGTCCTCCGCGGTGTAGATCTTCGAGTCGTCGGGGATGTACGAGAGGATGGCGTTCAGCGTCGTCGTCTTCCCGGACGCGGTCTCCCCGACCACGAACACGGTCTGTTCGTTCTCCAGACAGAGCCAGAGGTACGCCGACAGCTGCGGCGAGAGCGTCCCCCAGTGGGTGATCTGATTGATCGACAGCGGCACCTCGTCGCCCTGCCGGATCGTGAGCGAGGACCCCTTCAGCGAGACGTCGTCGGAGTAGATGATGTTGATACGGGAGCCGTCGGGGAGCGTGGAGTCGACGATCGGATCGGAGTCGGAGAGCGGGTCGCCCATCCGCTCGCCCATGTTGCGCAGCCAGTTGTCGAACTCCTGCGGGGTGCCGAAGTCGACGGTGGTCTCTAGCATACCGAACGTTCCGTGGTCGACGTGACACTCCTTGGGGCCGATGACGTGGATGTCCTCGTTGGCCGGGTCACGCATGATCGGTTCGAGAGGGCCGAGCCCGACGATGTCGCGGTTGAGCCGGTAGCGGATGTTCTCGTAGGTCTCCTCCGTGATAGAGAGTTTCCCCATGTTGAGGACTTTCGAGAGGTTGCCGCGGAGGCCGCCGTTCTGCTCGTCGATGTGCGTGACTCCCTCTAACAGCTCCTCGATGAGGTCGTCGTACTCCGCCTCGTTATCCGGGGCCGTGTGTTGGCCGCTCACCGTGAGCAGCCGGTTTTTCACCTCGTCGAGGATCTCCGCCTGCGGGCCGGACAGCTCCGGCTCGATGGCGTAGTACTTCGTGTCCTGCCCGAGGTCGCCGTAGATGTGGCTGTAGATCGGCCCGCCGACGGGGTAGATGACGTTCGGCCGGTTGGACTCGTACTCGTCTTTCGGCTCCTCGATGAACTGCGGGAACTCCCCGGTGATCTGTTTGAACTCCCGGAGGTGTTCCCGGAGGTGCGGCCGCCGCATGGCGGCCTTCCGGAGCTCTTCCGACGGTTTCGCGGTTCCGTGTTCGGTCATGGTCTACGCCGTGCCTCCTGTCGGATCGGTCGCGTCCCGACCTCGGGACGGCCCTGCGTCGACGCGCTCATCTGTTCAGGCGACGCTCCGGCTCTCGATGACGATCCCGGTGCCCGACCGGACCGAGAACCCGATCGTGTCGCCGACCTGTTCGCCCATGCCCGCGAAGCGCTTCACGTTGATCTGCCGGCGGATGTCGTTGCCGACCTCGATCATCTCCAACTGGAGGAACACGTCGGCGATCGACCGGAACGGGCCGATCGCGTCGTCGTCGACCGCCGAGGGGTCGACGGTGAGCACGACCACCTTCCCCTGCGAGATGATCTCGCGGAAGAAGGAGATGATCTCCAGGGCGGCCTGCCGCTCCTCGTTCTTCCGGACGAGCGCCTCGAACGTCGGGTCGTTCCGGAAGATGGCGTCGAACGTGTCGAGGAAGATCACGTCGGAGTTCCACATCGCCTCCGCGTCCATTAGCCGCTTGAGCAGCTCCTTGCGCTCGCCGTCGCCGTCGGAGAACGCGCCGCCGGAGTCGAAGTCGGCGTGGAGGAAGAGCAGCTCCTCGTTCAACAGCGGCTTCACCATGTCGTACTCCAGCGAGTGCATCTGGTCGATGAACCCGCGCACGGTGAGCTCCGTCGACATCAGCGTGACGGACGCCCCTTCCTCGACGAGCCCGTAGGCGAACCGCTGGGAGATAGCGCTCTTCCCGGCGCCGTAGTCGCCCTCCATGAGGACGATACTGCCGCGGGGGATCCCCCCGCCGAGCTCCTTGTTCAGCCGGTCGCGCTCGCCGAGTCCGATCGAGAGTAGGTTATCGTGTGGCATCGGATCACTCCACCCGGAACTGGAACAGCTCCTCGTCGCCGTTCACCGTGAGGTACACCCGGTGGTCGGTGCCCGCGGCGAGCCCGTCGCTCGTCCCCTCTAATTGGTTCACGTCGATCGTGAGACGCAGCACGTCGCCGCGGTCCCACGCCGCGCCGTCGCCGGCCGAGACGAGCTCGCCGTCGGTCGCGTTCGGCGGGACGTATCTTCCGTTAAAGACGATGTCGAGACCGGAGCCGTCGGGGCTGAGCCGCTGCGTCCCGGTGTTCTTTATCAACAGCGTCACGTTTTCGTTCCCGTTCTCGTTGTACACCCCGGCGCTCGCGTCGGAGATGATCGTCACGTCGGTCCGGAGCTGCTCGGTCGCGTCGATCCCGGCGTCCTCGACGGCCGCGCTCACGCGGTCGACGCCGGTCGTGATGGTGCCGACGACCCCCGCGGCGATCACGAGGCTCGCGATGAACAGGATGAGGTGGGAGACCGGAACGCTGGCCATCTACGCGCTCACCTCCGCGGCGTCGCGGACGCCGGACTCGACGACGAGGACGACGCGGGTCTCGCCGCCGACCACGTCGGTCGAGAGGTCGGTCTCCGCCACGGTCACCGTCAGCGTCTCGCCGCCGAGCCAGAGCTCGGTGTCGGCGTCGCCGTCGACGGTCGTGTCCGCGACCTCCCCGCCCACGTCGACGTACTCGTTGTCGACGACGAGGGTCGCGTCGCTCGCGACGAGCCCGACCGAGCCGTCGTTGGTCGCCTCGACCGTTAGCGTCGAGCCGTCGTACGTCGCGTTCGTCACGGCGAAATCGGTGTTCTGCCGCTCCAGCGAGCGCTCCTGGATACCCTGTTGCGCGTCGGTGACGCGGTCGAACCCGTTGGCCGCGACGGGGTAGAACGCGGTGAACGCGAAGAACAGCCCCGCGACGATGATGGCCGTCGACGCGGAGACGCTAACGCCCATCGCCCCACCCTCCGTCGGCCGGGTCGACGCGGTCGGAACGCGGGTTCGGGTCGTTCATGGGTCGCGGGGAGCCGCCGTTCCGATCGCGTCCCTCTGGTCGGTCGCCACCGCGGTTCGCTCGTCCCTCGTCGCGGTTCGCCCGCCCCTCGTCGCGTCCGGACCGCTCGTCGCGCCGTCCCGCGTCGGCGTGGCCGTTCGCTCGGGGCTCCGCGGGGTCGTCGCGCCGGCGCCCGTCGCGCTCGCCGCGTTGCCGGCCACCGCGGTCCTCGCGTCGGCCGCGGCCTCGACCGCGGTCGCGTCCGCCGACCGGCGGCGGGCCGCCGCCGACCAGCGAGCCGCCGGCGAGGTCGTCCCACCGGTCGAGCAGGAGGAGGTGGCCGCTCGTCCCGTTGAGCTGGGTCACGTACCGGAGGCTGCGCGTGTGGTGCTCGCGGACCAGCCGGTCGGTCCCCGGCCGGTCGACGAGGTTGCGGTCGATCGTGCCGAACCCGGAGAGGAAGTCGCGGAGCCGCGCCGCGGCCTCGGGGCCGACCCACTCGATGCGCTCGTAGTAGTTGATCGCGCGGACCGCGTCGGTGACGTCGCTCTCGGAGACGAGGAACTCCAGCCACTCCATCACGAGGAGGTCGCCGACGTAGTCGCCGGGGAGCTCCGTGAGGTACGGCTTCCCGCGCCCCCCGGAGAGGTCGTCCTCGCCGACGTATTCGAAGCCGTCGCCGTTCGCCTCGGCCGGGTCGCCACCGGGGCGCGGGCCGCGCGTGCGGCCCGCCGCCGGCTCCGGTTCGGGCTCGGGTTCCGGTTCGGGCTCGGGTTCCGGTTCGGGCTCCGGCCCGTGGCCGTTCGTCGCGGGGTCGGCGTCGCCCGCGGGCTCCTCCTCGAAGCCGTCCGCCCCCTCGTCGAACGACTCGACGTCGTCGCCGAGACCGTCGTCGAAGGGGTCCGTCTCGTCGCCGAGGTCGTCGTCGAACGAGTCGTCCCCGTCGTCGAACGGGTCCCCGTCCGCGGGAGCGCCGGCGTCGCCGTCGCCCCCCTCCTCGTCGGCCCAGTCGGCCTCCCCGGCGTCGTACTCCTCTTTCAGTTCGCTGAAGCTCTTTCCGTCGTCGTTCATGTCGTCTCCCTCGTCCGCCGCCGCGGTCTCGGACGCGGCGTCGGCGGAGTCGCCGTCGTCCGTGTGGTCGTCGTCCGGTTCCCCGTCCAGCTCGCCGAACTCGTCGTCCCCGTCGTCGAACTCGTCGTCGAGCATCTCATCGTCGAAGAAGCCGTCGGCGTCGGCGCTCGCGACGTCCTCGTCGAGCCCGTCGGCCTCCTCCGCTTCCTCCTCGCCGTCGAAGAGCCCGAAGGATCCCTCGCCGCCGCCGTTGACGCTATCGAAGCCGCTGGAGTCGTCGACGAAGGGGTTGATCCCGCGAGTGACCATCTCGTAGATGTCGAGCAGGTTCCGGACGTCCTCCTCGATGTCGTCGACCGCGGCCGAGATCTCCTCGTTCTCCGACCGGACCGTGGACACCGTCGAGGAGAGCGAGGCGACCTCGTTCTCCAGGTCGTCGAGCCGCTTCTCCAGCTCGTCGGTGTCGGCGCCGGCGGCGCCGCCGCCACCGCCGTCGTCGAAGTCGTCCATCCCGTCGAAGTCGTCCATCCCGTCGAAGTCGTCGAAGCCGTCGCCGCCGCCGTCCATCCCGCCACCGCCCATCCCTCCGCCGCCGCTCATCCCGCCGCCGAAGGGATCGTCGTCGCCGCCCGCGCCCCCGGAGTCGTCGTCGGAGCCGTCGTCGTCGAGGAAGCGGTCGAGGACGCTCGCACCGACGAGCCCCAGCGTGGCGACTGTCCAGGCGGCCGTTGGAGCTCCCCACACCGGTAGTTCGAGGCCCATTACCGAGTACGACCCGCAGAACACACTTCAATTCACCCCTCAAAATATCATCAGTGAGAAGACGGCGCGCTCCCCGACGGCGGGCGCGCCCCCCGCTCGTGCGGGGCGGAGAGCGCACGCCGCGGGGCGCCGCTCAGAGGGTGCGCTCGAACCCGTCGGCCGCCCGGACGACGAGCCCGCCGTCCCGCCCGAACCGGACGGTGCGACCGACGCCGTCGCCGACGTCGCTGGCGACGATGGGGACGCCCGCCGAGGCGAGGCGGCGCTCGGCCCGCTCGACGTTCCGCGGGCCGACGGCGTCGGTGAGGTCGAGCATCTCGGCGCCGCCGGCGACGCGCGCCTCCAGCCGGTCGGGCGCCGCGCCGGCCGCGACGAGGTCGTCGACGAGCGCGTCGATACCCGCGTCGACGTACTTCCCCCGGCGGGCGGCGGCCGTCCGCTCCTCGTCGCTCGTCGGTAACATCGCGTGGAGGAGTCCGCGGACGCCCGCCCGCTCGTCGACGAGCGCGACCGCGACGCAGGAGCCGAGCCCGCTCGTCGTCAGCGTCTCCCCGTCGGTCGCGACGGCCAGTTCGCCGACGCCGACCTTGATCCGGCGCTCGGCGGCGTCCCCGCGTCCGGTCCCGCTCGCCTCGCGATACCCGTCGCCGCCGCCGTCGTCGCGGTCCCGCGACCCGCGGCCGCGGGACGACGAAGGGTGGCTCACGTCTCCGAGAGGCGGTCGAGGGCCCGCGCCAGTTCGCGCTCGTCCGGGAGCGCGTACACGTCGCACCGCGCCTGGAGGCCCTCCGTCTGGATCGCGGCGTCGATCACGAACCCGTAGTCCTGCCGGCGGCTCAGCTTGGCGACCAGCGGGCTGATGGTCGCCGAGCCGATGTCGTGGACGAACTCCGGCGGCGAGTGGGTGATCGAGGTGCCGAGCACGTTCGCCCAGCCGTCGATGAACCCGCTCGTCATCACGTTGCCGAGCTCGCAGAGCGCGTTCTCCGCCATCCCCCCGAGCGGCTCGTCCGGCTCGCTCGGGAGCATCGACTCCGCGATCGCCGCCGCCGACTCCTCCTCGAAGAGGATCGCGAGATAGCCGCTCGGTTCTCCTTGGAGCTCGAAGACGGTGCCCGCGTGCGGCTCGACGCCGACCTCCGCGGGCACGTCGGCGAGCGGGACGAACCGCAGCCGACTCACGTCGACGGTCGTGTCGAGCCCGGTCATCATCGAGATGTTGTCGGCGGCGTTCGCCGACCCCCGCTTCGCTAGCGACGCGAACGTCGACAGCGACTCGTACGGGACCGCGGTGCTACCCCCGGCGGCGTCCCCGCCTCCGGCAGCCGCCTCCGCCCCCGCGGTCGCGGCCGGCGCCGTCTTCCCGACGACGAGGTCGCGGAACGGCCCGGAGTCCGGCAGCATGTAGATGGAGAAGTCGAGGTCGGTCGTCGTCGCGTCCAGCCGGCTCTCGAAGAGGAAGACGCCGTCGCCGGCGAGCGCCCCGTCGGGGAGGACGGCGGCGCCGTCGGCCTCGAAGTACCGCGGCGGCGACATGTCGATCGCCTTCCCGAGGTAGTTCGCCCAGCCGTCGAGGAAGCCGCCGAGCGCGATGTTACCGACCTCGGTCACCGCGCTGCGCTCCATCGACGCGCCGCCGGGTAACAGCGAGAGCAGCGCGTCGACGTTGGCGGCGTCGAACGCGAGCACCGCCTCGCCCTCCAGCCCGCCGCGGAGCCCGACGCTCACGCCGATCGACTCGCGGCCCGCGAACGCCTCGGCGAGGTCCTCGCCGCTGGCGACGCTCGCGCCCGTGACCTCCACCGCGAGGTCGGTCCCCGTGAGGTCCGAGAGCGCGCCGGCGGCCTGCTCGGCCCCGCGCTCCGCCAAGCGGTTGCACGCGCCGAGCGCCCGGACGTCGACCCGCATTATACCGCCGATCCGATGGCGTCGAGCACGTTCGGCTTCTGGAACGGCTTCGTGATGTACCCCTCCGCGCCGGCCTTGATGGCGGCCTTCATCTTCTCCTCCTGGCCGACGCTGGTACACATGATCACCGTCGCTCCCGGGTTCTCTTCGAGGATCTCCGTCGTCGCCTCGATCCCGTCGCGGATCGGCATGACGATGTCCATCATCACGAGGTCGGGGCCGTGCTCCTCGTACATGTTAACCGCCTCCACGCCGTTTTCGGCCTCGCCGACGATCTCGAACTCCCCCTCCAGTATCTCCCGGAGGAGGTTCCGCATGAACTCCGAGTCGTCCGCGATGAGCACGCGCGTTGCCATGGTTGTCTCGAAGGCGGGTCAGCGGTCACTTAACGGCTCCCCCGCGGTTCTCAGCACTGAGAACGGACTCGCCCGCGACGCCGAGCGACGAACGGGGAACCGCGAGGGCGGCCGGCGACTCCAACGCCCGCACCGGATTATCGTTTCGGAGAACTCGGGTCGGTTGTCGCGACCCGACTCGGACAGAATCGACCGACGGCAACGGTGTTCGACCGCCGGCCGAGCCCCGAAGAGTTAAGACCGACCGCGGTCCGGTTCCCATGAGGATGAAGACCTGTCCCCGGTGCGAGTCGTCGATCGACGACGAGGCCAGCTACTGCGTCGACTGCGGCGCCCCCCAGACCGAGGCGGCCGCCGAGGAGCTCGACGAGTACGTGCAGCGACAGGCACAGCAGATCGCCGGCGACTCGGGCGGGGGCGGGGACGGATTCGGCGATGGATCCGCCGGCGACGACGGCGACGGCTTCCTCTCGACCGAGGAGCTCACCGACAGGGAACAGCTCTGGCGGCGGGGCTGTTACGTCGCCGGGTACGGGACGGTCGTCGTCGCGCTCACGCTCGTCCCGCAGATCGGTGCGTTCCCCCTCATTCTCGGCGGGATCGCGATCCTCCCGCCGGTCCGCCGCCTGACGGCGGAGCCGCTCGGGAGCCCGCTGAAACGCGAGGTGATGGCCGGGCTGTACGCGGTGCTCGTCCTGATCGGCGCGGCGCTGCTGTTCCTCTTGTAACGACGGGCTCCGCCTCACTCGATCCGGAACCCGCCCGCCTCCTCCGCGGCGCGGACGAGGTCACCGATACTGTCGCTCGCCGTGAGTCCCTGGCTCGCGGCGAACCGCTTGATCGCCACCGGGGGCACGTCGACCGTCGTCTCGCTCGCGACGAGCAGCAGCCCGAGCGCCTCCGGCGTCGGCGAGCTCGGGCCCGCGTTCGACGCGAACCACGTCACGAGCGAGTCGAACGTCGCCGTCACGTCGTTCGACACCATCCGCTGGCGACTGGTGTCGCCGTCGGCGTGGAGCGTCGCGTCGATCCCGTAGGCGAACCCGTCGCCGTCGAAGGAGTTCGCCAGCCACCGGCTCACCGCCTGCCGGTCGACCTGTGATGGGCCGCGGTCGTCCTGCGGAGGGCTCGCGCCACCGCCGCCCGCCGCGCCTCTCTGACCGCGCCCCGGATCCGGCGGTCGCCGCTCGGCCGCGCTCTCCGGGTCCGCGGCCGTGAACCCCGTCTCGTCCCCGGGACGCTGGTCCGGCTGCGCCCGGCGAATGTTGGGACGCCCGTTCGTCCCGACGACGTACCGGCTGTCCCCGATCTCGACGACGCTCTCGTCGTCGGTGAAGTCGAGCTCGTCGGGGTCGGCCGGCGGGGCGTCCGGGTCGGCCGCCGGTGCGTCGCGGTCGCTCATGGCGTAGCCGTGGTCGCGCGAGAAAATAGGTGTTCCGGGCGGAAGGATCCGCCAGGAGCTTGCTACTGCTTACTGCTCGTTACAGCGACACAGCACTACGATCAACCAGCGAGTCAGGCACACGGAGCTCTTCCACGGTAGATGCGCCAGAGGCTGTAGTGAACGTGAGCGTCACACGATCGCCGCCCCCGAGATCGCTACCGAAGTCAGCATCAGCATCAAACGTGATGATATACCGATCACTTTGATCAGTGATTACATTGTTGCCACTTGACTCAGCAGTGAGAGCGGATATGTCGCTGTTATTGAGAACAGCCTGATTAACGTTACTATTAGTTACTGCCTCGTAGGTGACCTCTTCTAGATCGATGTTGTTCGCACCGGGTGACTTCGAAACAGTAACATTGACTTCGGAGACGCTTTGATTACTAATAGTCACACCGGCCGCACTCTGGACTTCGATCCGGTCGCCAACCTGTGATGATGCTTCTTCGCCCGTTGCCTCCGCCTGCGTCTGAAGGAAGCCGGCCGTGTTGATCAGGACGCCGGCGGCGATCGCCGCCACCAGCACCATCGCGATGAACACGATGAGGGTCCCGATCCCCACTTGCCCGCGCTCTTCCTCGTCGAGTATGTTTTCGAACATTGGTTGTTTTCCGTCGGCCCCCGGCCTGCCCGGCGGGCGTTACCAATACGGAGTGGGATTTCCCTATTAAAGACTTCGCGCCGATTATCCAACCTGATAAACCACTGCAGTCATGCGATTATCGGATTAATTTCACGAAAATAATTTCTGCAATTATCAACGACTTCTCGATCCGGTTATCGAATCCGATATCTGGGCTGCAGCGAGTGTGCGTCCCGATGCCGGGCGATCCGCCGACGATTCCCGAACCGGATCGCGCGGGTGCCGTGGCTACTCTATTCTCTCCGTGCTTACGATGGGACGATGTGAGAACGGATCCGCGCCGTCGACGCCGCGCTCCTCCGTGTCGTGCCTCGCTGACGGCGCGGGTCGCTATCGGTCCTGAATCCGCGTGAGCTCCGACTCCGGGATCACCAGCTCCCGCGTGCCCGGCTCGTAGACGGCGAGGCTCCCGGCGACGAGCGCCATCGACGCGGCCACCAGCCCGGTGTTGATCAGAAGCAGCGCCTGCGCGTTCGCGAACGACGTCTGAAAGGCGGCGACCGGCGTCGCGACGGCGGCGACGACGACGAGTCCGAAGCCGACGGCCAGGTACGCCATCGCGGTGCGGCCCGACGACCGATACGCCGCGACCGCGAACGCCAGCAGCGTCGCGCTCGCGCCCGCCAACACGGTGGTCGTCACGAGATACAACCCCTCGATGAGCTCCATGCCCGCCCTCCTCGGAGTCGACACATAAACCCACGGTGGCGGCTATCACCGGCGATAACATCCCACCTTCCGCTCGCGGCGCCGCCGACGGCCGCTCGCTCCTCGTCGCCCGCTCCATCCCGCGTCCGCGGTGCTCGCGCCCACCGGTACCCTTTTAAGCTGTAAAAATCAACAGCGATAACGTGAATGGTGGGGGATAACCTGATCACGGTGCTCGGGAACAAGTACAACACGGACATCCTGACGGCGACCGGCGACGCGATGTCCGCGCAGGACCTGAGCGACGAGCTCGACGTTCCGATCGCGACGTGTTACCGCCGGATCAACGAGCTGGAGGAGGCCGACCTCCTCGAACTCCACGACCGGCCGCTCTCGGACGAGCACCGCCGCGTGAAGGTGTACCGCCGGAAGGTCGACGGCGTCGAGGTCGACTTCCGCGACGGGCTCACGGTGGAGGTCGAAGAGCGCTCCGCGGTGAAGAACCGGCTCGACGACGTGTGGCGCGACCTCTCGTCGAAGTAGTACCCTCCCGCGACGTTCCCCCCCCCGCGCCGTCCGCTTCCGTTCCGTTCCGGCTCAGAACGACGGCTGGTTGTCAGAGCCGCCCATCATCGAGAACCCGCCGGCCCGCTCGTGGACGGTGATCCCGCCCTCGCCGATCTCCATCGGGAAGATGTCGGTGTCGATGTCCTGTTTCCGCATCTTCGCCACCCAGACGTACCGGTTCACGCCCGAGTCTGTCGGCGTCTGAATGAAGTAGATGTTCCCGTCCGTGAGGAAGTTCTCCAGGCCGACCTCGGTGTCGGGGAAGACGGCGCCCTGCTCGTTGATGAGCAGCGAGGTCAGCCCGTTCCCCTTGAGGATGTCGGAGAACTTCAGGAGGTACGTCCGCTTCTCCTGTTCGGCGTCGAAGAAGAGCTGGAACATCGACAGCGAGTCGAGCACCAGCCGGTCGAAGTCGCCGTCCTCGATCGTGTCGAGCAGCCGGTCGACCGCCGTCGAGAAGTCGGTCTCGCGGAGCATCTCCCGCTTGTCCAAGATCACGATGTCGCCGCTGTCGACGGCGTCGCCGAACCCGTCGAGACCGATCGACTCCGCGGCGCCGCGGATGTCCGCCTCGTCCTCCTCGAAGGAGACGTAGACGCCGCGTTCGCCGTGTTCCGTGACGCCGTGGTGGAGGTACTGAATTCCGAAGATGCTCTTGCCGGTCCCGGGGTTCCCGGAGACGAGTACCGTCGACCGCTCCGTGATGCCGCCGGTGAGGATCGAGTCGAGCCCCTCGACCCCGGTGGAGACGAGTTCTGACATTCGTCCCACCATTGGCGACGGGAGTATATAAAAGACGATCCGACGCGACCGGCCGGACCGACGGCGACAGCTTTATTTCTCGACACGCCGCCCATTCCTGTATGCCCGGTGAAGCGTCTCCCGTCGACTCCGGCGGTGATCGGCGGTGAGCGACCCCTCGGTCCTCGTCGTGGAAGACGAGCCCGACATCGCCGCGCTGTACGCCGGCTTCCTCGAAGGGCGGTACGATGTCGACCGCGCCGAGACCGCCGCGGAGGCGATCGACCGGGTCGACGAGGCCGTCGACGTGGTGCTTCTCGACCGCCGGCTCCCGGACGGAAGCGGCGACGACGTGCTCGAACACATCCGCGAGGCCGGCCACGACTGCCGAGTCGCGATGGTCACCGCGGTCGAGCCCGACTTCGACATCATCGACATGGGGTTCGACCTGTATCTCACCAAGCCCGTCAGCCGCTCGAAGCTGCTGGCGGCGATCGACACCCTTCTCACCCGCAGCGAGTACGACGACCTCGTCCAGGAGGCGGCGGCCCTCGCGAGCAAGCGCGCGGTGCTCAGTTCGCAGAAGCCCGCCGCCCAGCGCGAGGGGAACGAGGCGTACGCCGAGCTCGTCGAGCGACTGGAGGACCTCGACGCCGACATCGACGACCTCGGGGAGTCGCTCTCGGCCGACGACTACCGCGCGATGTTCCGCGACCTCGGCGAGGCCTGACGCTCACTCGCGTTCTCGCTCTCACTCGCGCCCCGATCCGCCCGTTGCCACCCGTTTAACACCCGTTGTCAGACCCGATCCGTCGGTTCTCACACTTCCGAGGCGCTCCTTCTATCCCGGCGATAGCGACGGTATCCCGCCGACAGCGCCCGGATCCCGAACGAAGTTTGAACGGACCTCGCCCCGACTTCGCACCGAAGTTGTCCGGTCATTGAAAAATCTATATCCCGGTCATCGCCCTCGTCGGAAATATGACGGACCGAGACGCGCGGCGGGGGTTCCCGGCGACAAGCGACGGACTGGCGACGCCGACGCTCGCCGGCCGCCTCGGCGAGGGCGGGGGCGACGGTGAGGACGGCCACGCATCCCCGGCCGCCGAGGACGTGGTTCAAGTGACTGTAACCCCGACGTAAATTATGATAGACGTTACCGAGCGACGAGACGCGCTGCTCGCGGCGGCGGCCGGGACGGCCGCGGTCGCCGGTTCGTACCTCGTCACGGGGTGGTCGCCCGCGTTCGTCGTCCGCCCCGTCGACCAGGCCATCGTCAACCTGACGCCCGGGCCGATCGTGACGTTCGCCATCGAGACCGTCGGCGACGCGGGACACCTGATCCACATCGCGATGGCGTTCGCGGCCGTGATCGGGCTGTTCGGTGCGGTCGCGTTCGGCGGACTCAAACTCTCCGCGCGCACCGATCGGTCGCTGGTCGGTGCCGCGGCGACGGCTCTCGTCTCGTGGCCGGTCGCCGCCGGCCTGACCGGCGATCCGACGCAGGCGGTGGGCGTGGCGATCCCCGCGGCGGCGGTCGTCGCGGTCGGCAGTCTCCCGCCGCTGCCAGCCGCGGAGTCTCCGGCCTCGTTCACTGCGGACTCCCCGGCCTCGTCCGCCGCTGCGTCCGAGGACGATTCCCCCGTCGCGGAGCCGTCGGGGGGCGCCGTGGACGCGGTGCGGCGGCGGACGCTCGGCGCCGTCGCGGGGGCGCTCGGGTTCGCCGCGGCGGCGGTCGTCGGTCGGCGGTCGCTCGGGGGCGACGACGAGACGCTCGCCGACGCCCCGCGGTCCGAGGGCGCGACCGCACGCCTCGAAGCGCTCGACTCGGCCTCGCTGGCGGTCGAGAGCGACGACCTCCACGGCATGGTGAGCCCGATCGGGGAGTTCTACAACGTCGACATCGCGGAGTTCGACCCGGAGGTCGCCGCGACCGAGTGGTCGCTGACGTTCACCGGCGAGACCGGTGCCGAACGGACGGTCACGTTCGACGAACTGATCGACCGACCGGTCGAACACCGCGCGGTGACGCTCCGGTGTGTCGGCGAGGACCTGAACGGCCGGAAGCTGGACAACGCCGTCTGGACGGGGACCCCGATCCGCCCGCTGCTCGAATCCGTCGACCCGCAGGGAGACTGCGACTGCGCGATGCTGCGCGGCGAGGACGGGTACTACGTACAGTTCCCGGTCGACGTCCTCGCTGAGGGATTCCTCGCGTGGGGGATGAACGGGAAGGAGCTCCCGTCGGGTCACGGCCACCCGGTCCGGGTCCTGATCCCGGGCCACTGGGGCGAGACGAACGTGAAGTGGCTCTCGGAGATCGAGCTGCTGAACGTCGAGGAGGACGGCTACTGGGAGGAGCGCGGCTGGGAGGGCACCGGCGAGGTGAAGACGGTCGCCAAGCTCTGGGGCGAGGGGATCTCCGAGCTCGGAGACGGCCGGATCGAACTCGCCGGCCACGCGTACGCCGGAACGCGCGGGATCGACCGGGTCGAGGTCTCGACCGACGGCGGCGACTCGTGGACCGACGCCGCCCTCTCCGACCCCCTCCCGGACGCCGACGTCTGGCGGCAGTGGCGCCACGTCTTCGACCCCGACGGCACGCACGAGGTCGTCGTCCGCGCGGTCGACGGCGAAGGGAACCGCCAGATCCGAGAGCGCTCCGACCCGTCCCCGACCGGGTCGTCCGGCTGGGTCCGCCGAACGGTCGGCTGACGCGTCGACCGCCGCGGGACCCCGCTCCCGAACCGCCGCCCCGCGACGCTCACCGGCCCTCCGTTCGGGTCGAAACGACTTTTATCATCACCCCAACACAACAGTACGCCAGATGGAGAAGGCCCTGTGGTACCTGTTCGTCGCGAGCCGCGGTGGCGCCAACAGGGTCCGGATCGTCCGGGAACTCCGCGCCCGCCCCCGGAACGCGAACGAGCTCGCGGAGGAACTGGACGTCGACTACAACACGGTCACCCACCACCTAGAGATGCTGCAAGACCACGACGTCGTCGAGCCGAGCGACCACGACTACGGGAAGCTCTACTTCCTGACCGACCGCTTCGAGCGCCACGCGGACGCGTTCGAGGAGATCACGTCGGAGGTGGACGCCGGATGAACCCCGCTACCCCCACCGTTTTCGGCATCCTGATCACCGGGATCAACAGCGCGCTGCTGGCGGTGTTAGCCGCGGTCTGGCTCGACAACTACCGGGAGTTCGGCTCGACGCTACTCCTGGGGCTGCTGGGGTTCAGCGCCGTCCTGCTGGTCGAGAACCTCGTCTCCATCGCCTTCTTTTTCAGCAGCATGCGGACGCTGTACGCGATGGATCCGCTCGTCGGACGGGTCGTGCTCGGGATGCGCGTGCTCGAACTGCTCGCGGTGTCGCTGCTCGCCTACGCGACGCTGAAGTGACCGGGTTCGGTCGCGGTTCTCCCTCCCGGACCGCCTCACGCGAGCTGCTCGCCGACCAGCCGATCCGCCTCGGCGAGGAACGCGTCGCGCTCGTCGATCGGGATCGTCGCGCCCGCGGCCACGTCGTGGCCGCCGCCGTCGCCGCCGACGGCCTGACTCGCCTCGCGCATCACCGACGAGAGGTCGAGCCCCTGGCGCACGAGGCTGTGTGACCCCCGCGAGGACACCTTCAGCTTCTCGGCGCTCTCCTCCGCGAACGCGATCACGGGCTTCGAGCGGTCGACCGCTGGCGAGCCGATCGCCATCCCGGCGACGATGCCGACGATCGTCTCGCGGATCCGCGAGCCGGCGTCGAACCACTGGAGGTGCGCTTCGTCCGTGACGCCCTCCGTCTTCACCCACTGGAGCCCCTCGGAGAGGTTCCGGCGGTGATTCCGGAGGAGTCGCCGCGCCTCGGCGAGGGCGTCATCGCGGTCGCCGAGACACACCGCGAGCCCCACGTCGGCGCGCTCGTACCGGGCGGTGGCGTTGAGCAACGTGGAGAACTCGCTCACGTCCCGCAGCTCCGTGCCGGGCTCCTCGTCGACGAGGGTGTAGGAGGTGCCGACGAGCGCCTCGATCCGGTCCGCGGGAACCCCGGATGCGACGGCGCGGCGCATCAGGGCGGAGGCGATCGTCTGCCGCTCCCCCCCGTCGAGGTCGACCCAGCGGCGCCACTCCCCGTCGCGTTTCACGTCGACGTCGAGGTCGGTGAGGAAGGCGATGGCCCCCGCCTCGTCGTTCGAGACGCCGGGGATCTTCACGTCCGAGGCGTACTCCAGCAGCTTCGGCAGCGGACGCGTCTGTCTCCCGTACAGGTCCAGGTCGGTGCGCGCCTCGATGACGCCGGCGTCGACGCCGTCGGCGACGATCGCCTCGTTGGCGCCGACGAGCCCGCCGTCGGAGTCCTGCATGTCGCCGACGGCGCCGACGACCGCCAGCGCGGCGAGGTCGCGGTTGTCGCCGTCGGGCCCCTCCAGCGCCCGGGCGAGGACGTAGCTCGCGCCGGCGCCCGACAGCTCGCTCGCCCCGTTAATTCCCTCCAACAGCGGATTGAGGTGGAACTCGGTGTCGCGGTCGGCCGGCTGGTGGTGGTCGGCGATCACGGGGACGAAGTCGCCGCGGTCCTCGTGCTCGCCGATGGCGTCGAGCTGGCCGGAGCCGAAGTCGGTGAACAGCACCACGTCGAACTCGCGGGCGGCGATCCCCGCGATCGACTCGGCGTCCAGCTGCTTCTCGAAGACGACCTCGTGGTCGATCCCGGCGCGCGCGAGCGCCTGCGAGGCGATCGCGCCGCTTGTGAGCCCGTCGGCGTCGATGTGGGACGCGAGCAGCACCCGGTCGGCGGCGCGGAGGCGGTCGGCGCAGGCGCTCGCGCGCTCGGCGAGGTCCGGCACGGGGAGATCGGCCACTGCCATTACCGACCGTTGGCTCGCGATCGGGGATAAACTCACGCTTCGGTGGGGGCGGCGAGAGACGACCGCACTCGGGTCGATCTCGCCGCTCCGACGCAGGCCGAGGCATCACTTGCCGTAACTGACGGTTATAGATATATTGAGATATATGCACTAGACACATGACACGTGGGTTCAACACCCGGAGTCTCCACGCCGGCGCCGAGCCCGACCCGGCGACCGGGTCGCGCGCGACCCCGATCCACCAGACGACCTCCTTCGTCTTCGACGACGCGGACACGGCGGCGGAGATGTACGCGCTCCGGGCGGAGGGCCACATCTACTCCCGGCTCTCCAACCCGACCGTGGGTGTCCTCGAAGACCGCCTCGCCGATCTCTCCGGCGGCACGGACGCGGTCGCGACCGGCTCGGGGATGGCCGCCTTCGACGCCATCACGACCGTCCTCGCGAGCGCGGGCGACAACGTCGTCGCCAGCTCCGAGATGTACGGCGGCACGGCCGCGTACCTCACGAGCATCGCGAACCGCCGCGGGGTCGAGGCCCGGCTCGTCGACACCCTCGACTACGAGGCGTACGCGGACGTGATCGACGAGGACACCGCGTTCGTCCACGTGGAGACGATCGCGAACCCCTCGCTCGTCACCCCCGACTTCGAGCGGCTCGCCGAGATCGCCCACGACAACGCGGTCCCGCTCGTCGTCGACAACACGTTCGCGACCCCGTACCTCTGTCGGCCGTTCGAGCACGGCGCCGACATCACCTGGGAGTCGACGACGAAGTGGATCACCGGCAACGGGACCACTGTCGGCGGCGTCCTCGTCGACGGCGGGCAGTTCCCGTGGGACCACCCCGACGCGGACTACGACGAGCTCGACGGCGAGTCGCCGGCGTTCCCGATCGACTTCACCGAGCAGTTCGGCGACGCCGCCTTCGCGAACGTCGCCCGCCAGCGCGGGGTGCGGCCGACCGGCGGCCAGCAGTCGCCCTTCGACGCGTGGCAGACGATCCAGGGGCTTAACACGCTCCCGCTCCGGATGGAGCGTCACTGCGAGAACGCCCGGACCGTCGCCGAGTTCCTCCGCGACGACGACCGGGTCGACTGGGTGGCGTACCCCGGCTTCGAGGACCACCAGAGCCACGGCAACGCGGCCGAATATCTCGACGGCTTCGGGGGCATGGTCACGTTCGGCGTCGACGGCGGCTACGAGGCCGCCAAGACGTTCTGCGAGGCCGTCGACCTGACGAGCTTCCTCGCGAACATCGGGGACGCGAAGACGCTCGTCATCCACCCGGCCTCCACGACGCACGCCCAGATGGACGAGACGCAGCAGCGCCTCGCCGGCGTCTACCCGGAGATGCTCCGGCTCTCCGTCGGAATCGAGGACGCGGACGACGTGATCGACGACCTCGACCGCGGGCTGGCGGCGGGCGAGCGCGCCGCCGGGGGGAACTGATGAGCGCCACGCCCTCGGAGACGGGGATCGTCTCGCTCGGCGAGTTCACGTTCGAGTGCGGCCAGTCGGTCCCGGACCTCGAGATGGCCTACGAGACGCACGGAGAGTTCGACGGCGACAACGTCGTGCTGATCTGTCACGCGCTCACCGGGAGCCAGAACGTCGCGCGCTCGCCGTCGCCGGAGGGGGACGCGGGGCAGGCCGGGCAGGCCCGCGCCTGGTGGGACGACATCGTCGGCCCGGGGAAGGCGATCGACACGACGGAGTACTTCGTCGTCTGCGCGAACGTCCCCGGCTCCTGTTACGGCACGACCGGCCCGACGAGCGAGCGCCCCGCCGACCTCGACCTCCCCGACGAGCCCGACCACGACCGGTGGGGGACCGCCTTCCCGCCCGTGCAGGTCGAGGACTGGGCGCGCGCGCAGCGGCGCCTGCTCGACCAGCTCGGCGTCGGCCGGCTGCGCGCCGTCGTCGGCGGCAGCGTCGGCGGGATGAACGTCTTGGAGTGGGCGAAGCGCTACCCGGACGACGTCGACCGAGTCGTCGCCATCGCGACCGCCGGGCGGCTCGACGCCCAGTGCCTCGCGCTCGACGCGGTCGCGCGCCGGGCGATCCGCGCGGACAAACACTGGAACGGCGGCGACTACTACGGCGAGGACCGGCCCTCCCCCGACGAGGGACTCGCCTTGGCCCGCCAGATCGGCCACATCATGTACCTCTCGAAGGCCTCGATGGAGCGCAAGTTCGGCCGGCGCTCCGCGGGCCGGGACTCGCTGACGCGCGAGGAGGGCGACCTCGGGCTGCCGCCGGAGCCGACGGCGGCCTTCTTCCCGTACCGGGAGGTGGAGTCGTACCTCGACTACCAGGCCGAGGGGTTCAGCGAGCGCTTCGACGCCAACAGCTACCTCTACCTCACGCGCGCGATGGACGAGTACGACCTCTCCGCGGGCCACGGCACCGACGCCGACGCGCTCGCCGCCTTCGAGGGCGAGGCGCTCCTGTTGAGCTTCACCGCCGACTGGCACTTCACCGTCGAGCAGTCCGCGTCGCTCGCGACCGCCTTCCGCGACCGCGACGTCCCCGTCGCCCACCACGTGATCGACTCCGACCACGGCCACGACGCGTTCCTCGTCGAGCCCGAACACGTCGGGCCGCCGCTCCGCGACTTCCTCGCAGAGGGGGTCGAGGGCCGAGCCGTCTCTGACGACGGCGGTGAGGACGAGGCGTCCGCGCGCCCCGAGTCGGACCACGCGCCGGTCCACGCGAGCCTCTTCCGGGGATAGCGGACTGATTTAAACACCATTGTGTGGCCGGCGCGCGCCTCCGAGCGCCCGCAGGGCGCGAGGAGCGCGTGCGAGGGAGTCGGGCGGCCGGAGCGAAGCGGAGGCCGGCCGACGAGGCTGGGGAGGCGTGAGGCTGTGCTGTTGCGGTGCGGCCGGGTGGGACTCAAAGGGGCAGTCGCGAGGACGAAGCACGGCGACGGAAGCACCACAGTGAGTGAGCGGAGCGAACGAGCGAGGAGCGCACCCAGCCGCGCGAGTTCTCGTGACTGGAGCTTTGGCGGTGTTCTCCGCGGCGTAGTCGGTCACATATAACCGAGTGGTTGGGGCTTTGGCGGTGTTCACTGCGGAGTCACCGGTAATCAATTATAACCGAGCGGCTGGGGTTTTGGGAGTGGTATTCGGCGATCCGTCAGCAACTGTTTATATACGAGCGCCCGAGTCCCGGACGCGTCTCTCACGCCGCCGAATCATCACTATCAATGATGCGAATGTTCATAGTTCTCGAATCCGTGGTGTGTGAGGTATGCCAGGTGGACACGCGCAGACGCTCCGACCGTTCCTGTGGCGCGCCGAACGACTGTACTCCGACACCGAGATCGTCTCGCGGACGCACGAGGGACGGACGCGACACACCTACGCCGAGTACGCCGACCGGACGGCGCAACTGGCGAACGCCTTAGACGAGCACGGGATCGAACGCGGCGATCGGGTCGCGACGTTCTGTTGGAACCACACCCGGCACTTCGAGACGTACTTCGGCGTCCCGAGCAGCGGCGCGCAGCTCCACACGATCAACCCCCTCCTGCCGGACGAGCATATCCGGTACATCGTCGACGACGCCGCCGACGAGATCGTCTTCGTCGACCCGTCGCTCGCGGGGAAGCTCGCCGGCGCGGCCGAGGGCGCCGAGGACTTCGCCGACGTCGACTTCGTGGTCATGGGCTCGACCGAGATCGACGAGCTCGACGCCGTCCCGTACGAGGAGTTTATCGCGGACCAGCCGACAGAGTACGACTGGCCCGAACTCGACGGCGACCAGCCCGCCGGCCTCTGTTACACCTCCGGAACCACGGGCAAACCGAAGGGCGTCGAGTACACCCAGTCGATGCTGTGGAGCCACACGATGGCCTCCCAGACGCCGCAGGGGATCCCGATGGAGGACTCCGACGTGGTCATGCCGGTCGTCCCCATGTTCCACGTCAACGCGTGGGGGATGCCGTTCACCGCGACCGCGGCGGGAGCGAAGCACGTCTACCCGGGTCCGTCACCGGACCCGGCCGACCTCGCGGCGCTCATCGAGGAGGAGGGCGTGACGGTCTCCGCGGGCGTCCCGACGGTGTGGCTCGGCCTGCGCGAGTACATCGAGGCGGGGAACGAGGTGGACCTCTCGACGCTCGACACCGTGATCGTCGGCGGCGCGGCCGCGCCGCGGGCGCTGATCGAGTGGTACGACGACCGGGGCGTCGAGCTGCTCCACGCGTGGGGGATGACGGAGCTCTCGCCGATCGGCACCGTCTCGCACCTCACGAGCGACCTGCGCGACGCCGACTACGAGACGCAGGTCGACAAGCGGTCGAAGCAGGGGCTCGTCGTCCCCGGCCTGGAGTTCGAGGTGATCGACGAGGACGGCGAGGAAGTGCCGTGGAACGGCGAGGACTTCGGCGAGCTCCGGATCCGCGGCCCGTGGGTCACGAAGGAGTACTTCGCCCGCCCGGAGGCCAGCGAGGCGGAGTTCGTCGACGGCTGGCTGAAGACCGGCGACGTGGTCACCGTCGACGAGGACGGCTACCTCCAGCTCGTCGACCGCACGAAGGACGTGATCAAGTCGGGCGGCGAGTGGATCTCCAGCGTCGAGCTGGAGAACGCGATCATGGCGTACGACGGCGTGAGCGAGGCGACCGTCGTGGGCGTCCCCCACGAGCGCTGGCAGGAGCGCCCGGTCGCGTTCGTCGTCGCGGCCGACGGCGTCGACCGCGAGGCCTTAGTCGAGGAGATCGAGGCCGGCCTCCGCGAGGAGTACCCGAAGTGGTGGGTACCGGACGCGGTGGAGTTCATCGACGAGGTGCCCAAGACCGCCACCGGGAAGTTCTCGAAGAAGGACCTCCGCGAGCGGTACGCCGACCAGTCGCTCGTCGAGGGAGCGGTCCCGGAGGAGGACGCGCCGGAACAGGAGTAGGGCCGAACTGAGCGCGGCCGCCGCCGATCCGTTCGCCGTTGCGACCGCGGTCACCGATCGCCGTTCAGTCGTCGCGGTCGCCGACGATCCACTTGTGCGAGTAGCTCTCGCCGCACGCGCAGCGAGCGTACGCGTGGACCACGTCGCCCTCGGCGTAGAGCCCGCCGACCTCCTCGTTCTGGGCCTCCGCGAACGCGAAGACGAAGCTGACGGCGTGGTCGTCGGAATCCTCGCCCGCGTCGTCCGAGAACGGGCACTCCCCGCCGTCGAGCGACCGGGCGATCGTCCCCTCGGCGCCCATCGCCGTCTTCGCGAACTCCATCGCGCCCATTCCCGTGCCGGCCTCGAACGCGGAGCGCCCCGTCTCGCCGTCGAGGATCAGCCGCACGCCGCCGTCCGTCTCGGTCCCGACGTTCCGGAGCCGGGAGTCGTCGTCGAGGTACGCGTCGTTCAGGTAGAAGACGACGTCGTCGAGCCGCTCGCCGGCGAGGAACGCGTCGAGTTTGCTCATGCCGGCCGGACGCGCGTGAACCCTAAAAGCCGTGCGAGTCGCGGTCGGACCGCCCTGATCTCGGTGTCCGCCACTCCCGACCGGCGTCGAACCGATGACAGATCGTGTGGAATCGGAGAAACTGTTAAGACGTACCACGGAGATCCGTCTCCTGATGAGCGCACAGACACCATCCGGAGACCGGCTCGCGGAGTGGGCGGAGCTGGTCGACGAGGACGTGCCCGAGGAGCACCGCGAGGAGCGCTCCCCCGACCGATAACTTTCACCCCGCTTCGCGAAGGCTTTAGACCGACGGCGGCGAAGCCCCGCCGATGGCGACCGAGGCCGCCGGTATCGACAGACCCCTGCTCGTCGACGACTTCCTCCAGGAGCGCCGCTACCAGCTCCAGCTCGCGGAGTCCGCCGCCCGCGATCACACCCTCGTCTGCCTCCCGACCGGCCTCGGCAAGACGACGGTCAGCCTGCTCGTCACCGCCGAGCGCCTCAACGAGGTCGGCGGGAAGGCCCTCTTCCTGGCTCCCACCAAACCCCTCGTCCAGCAGCACGCCGACTTCTACCGCGAGGCGTTGGATATCCCGGACGACGAGATCGTCGTGTTCACCGGCGACGTGAAGCCGGACGACCGCGCCGCGCTCTGGGACGACGCCCGGATCGTGATCGCGACCCCGCAGGTCGTCGAGAACGACCTCGTCGGCAACCGGATCTCGCTGCGCGACGTGACCCACTGCACCTTCGACGAGTGCCACCGCGCGACCGGCGACTACGCGTACGTCTACATCGCGGAGCGGTACCACGCCGACGCGGCCGACCCGCTCGTCACCGGGATGTCGGCCTCGCCCGGCGGCGACACCGAGGAGATCGAGACGGTCTGTGAGAACCTCGGGCTGACGAACGTCGAGGTGATGACCGAGGAAGACGCCGACGTCGACGAGTACACCCACGACACCGACGTGCAGTGGGAGCAGGTGACGCTCCCGGACGAGGTCTTAGACATCCGCGACGCGCTCAACGAGGTTATCACCGACCGACTGGAGAAGCTGAAGCAGCTGGGGGTGACGAACACGACGAACCCCGACCTCTCGCAGAAGGACCTCAACAAGATGCGGGGGCGGCTCAAACAGATGATGGACAACGACCAGTCGGAGGGGTACAAGGGGATGAGCACCCACGCCGAGGTGATGAAGCTCCGGCGCGCGACCGAGCTGGTCGAGACCCAGTCGGTCGAGTCCGTCCGGCGCTACTTCGAGCGCCAGCGCGAGGCCGCCCGCTCGTCGGGCGCGTCGAAGGCGAGCCAGCGCATGGTCGCGGACCCCAAGGTTCGGGAAGCGATGCGGAAGGCGGAGTCGTTCGACGGGCTCCACCCGAAGTTCTCGAAGGCCCGGATCCTCTTGGCCGAGACCCTCGGCATCAACGAGGGCGAGCGCGCAATCTTATTCACCGAGTCCCGCGACACCGCGGAGGCGCTCGTGGAGTTCCTCTCCGCGAGCTTCGACGTGCGGAAATTCGTCGGGCAGGGCGACAAGGAGGGCTCCGACGGGATGAGCCAGACGCAGCAGCAGGAGACGCTCGACGAGTTCAAGGCCGGCGAGTTCGAGGTGCTCGTCTCCACGAGCGTCGCCGAGGAGGGCCTCGACGTGCCCGAGGTCGACCTCGTCTGCTTCTACGAGCCGGTCCCGACCGCGATCCGCTCGATCCAGCGCAAGGGCCGGACCGGCCGGCAGGCCGAGGGGAAGGTCGTCGTCCTGATGGCCGAGGACACCCGCGACGAGGCGTTCTTCTGGATCTCGCGGCGTCGCGAGAAGGAGATGGCCAGCCAGCTGGCCGAGCTGAAGGAGGCCACCGACGACATCGAGGAGACCGTCGGCGACGACGGGCAGGCTGGCCTCGACGCGTTTAGCGGGAATTCCGCGACCGAGGGCGACGGCACCAAAACGGAATCCGAGGCCGCCGATAGCGGCGGCGACACCGATAGCGGCGGCGACGCCGACAGCGACGACCCCGGACTCACCGACTTCGCCGAGGAGGCGCGGGGCGGAGATGCCGACGGGGAGACCGATGCAAGTGACGACTCCGAGGCGACCGACGGCGACAGCGATGACGACGGCGTCGTCGCCACCGCCGGCGTCGACGAGGGCGTCGAGGTCGTCGTCGACCAGCGCGAGCTCGACTCCTCCATCGCGAAGGACCTCTCGACGCGCGACGGGCTGGTCACCCGACTGGAGACGCTCGCGGTCGGCGACTACGTGCTCTCCGACCGGGTCGCCGTCGAGCGCAAGTCGGCGGCCGACTTCGTCGACTCGATGCTCGACTCCGACCGCTCGATGTTCGAGCAGGTCGGCGAGCTCTCGCGGGCGTACGCCCGCCCGGTGATGGTCGTCGAGGGCACGAACCTCTACGGCCAGCGCGACATCGACCCCAACGCGATCCGCGGCGCGCTCGCGTCGCTCGCGGTCGACTTCGACGTGAGCGTGCTCCGCACCGAGGGCGAAGACGACACCACCGAACTGCTCGCGACGATCGCCAAGCGCGAGCAGGAGACGCGCGACCGCGAGGTGAGCGTCCACGGCGAGAAGACGACGAAGACCCGCGCGGAACAGCAGGAGTACGTCGTCTCCTCCATCGCCGATATCGGCCCGGTCACGGCCCGGACCCTGCTGGAGCACTTCGGCACCGTCGAGGCCGTGATGACCGCGCCCGAGGACGACTTACTGGAAGTCGACGGCGTCGGCCCGGTGACCGCCGAGCGCATCCGCGAGGTCGTCGGGAGCGAGTACGAATAGCCGGGCGCTCCGGGGCCGTGAACGCGACCGCCGCTCACTCGAACCCGCTCACCAGCGTCACCACCCACTGCCCGAGGTCGTACTCCGCCCGCACCTCCACGCGCGTCACCCACTTCACCCACTGGAACCCGCGCCGGTCGGGTGCGACCAGCCGCGCGGGGGCGCCGTGGCCGTGGGTCAGTCGCTCGCCGCCGACGTGCGTCGCGAGCAGGGCGTCCTCGGCCTCCGCTATCGGGAGGCTCCAGCGGTACCCCGTGACCGAAGTGAACCGGACGTAGGCCGGCTCGCGGTCGGTCGATCCCTCGTCGCCGCCGGCCACTTTCGGCCCCCCGGCCGCCTCCAGCAGGTCGCCGACGCGGGTCCCGCCCCACTCCTGGACCGTGTACCAGCCGCTCGTACAGTCGAGCAGCGCCTCTGTCTCGTGGCCCGCCGCCACCTCGTCGGCGTCGAGTTCGACCGGGTCGCTCACGAGGCCGTCGACAGTCAGCCGGTACGCGTCGCGGTCGATCGGGTCCGGGTCGTCGGCGACCCACGAGGTGATCGGGAAGGCGGCGTTCCCCTCGCCCTCGCGGGGCTGTGACCCGGTGAATCGCCGGTCGGCGCCGGCCGTGTCGAGCAGGTCGTTGACGCCCTGCTGGAGCCGGTAGGTCGCGGCGCCCGCGCCCAGCAGAACGGTGTAGCGCACCGCGGTCCGGCGGCGCTCGAAGTCGACCCGGCGCGGGAGCCGAAACCGGGTCGTCGCGTGCGCGGCCACGAGCGGGAGCAGGACCAGTCCGAACCCGACGTGGACCGAGAGGAGGGTCCAGTAGGAGAGCCGCACGTCGAGTCCGAACACCCAGACGACCCCGGTCCCGATCGCCCCGACGGCGGCGACGAGCGTCAGGACCGACAGGGCGGTCGACCGCCGCCACAGGTTCGGGTCGGTGAGCCGGCGCCGGACGCGCGCGAGCTTCCACGCGAGCAGGACGACGATTCCGATGCCGAGCGCGCGGTGGAGCCAGAAGATCGGCCACCCCCCGGGGACGCCCACGGTAAACGAGACGAGCCCGGTGCCGACCTCCGCGGCGACGAACGCGAACAGCGACCAATCGACCGCCCGCGGCGGGGGCTCCAGCCGGTCGAGCGCGTCGCGGAGTCTCTCGGCGGTTCCGGACCCGGTTCCCATCTCGACCGGGGTACGTGCTAGCGAGACAAAAGGGTACAGCCCGGCCCGGGCGACGGCGCTCGACCGCTCACAGCTCGTACACTTCGCCGTCGACCGCGAGCGGCTCCGCGAACGCCTCGTCGGGCGGGTAGTAGTGCGCGACGTGGACGAGTCGCGTGCGGTCGGCGTCCAGCTCGTCGGCGAGCGCGAGCGCGCCCTCTCGGGTCATGTGCTTCGAGCCGAACGTGCGGGGGACGCCGTCGGGCCCCTCGTGGCGCCCGCCCATCGGGTGGTGATGGCAGAGGGAGGCGGGGACGATGGCGTCGGCCAGCAGGAGGTCGGCGTCGGCGAGCGCCGCGCGGGAGCGCTCGGGCACGTCGTAGCTCGTATCGCCCGTCAGCGCGAGCGTCCCGCCCGTCTCCGGGTCCTCGACGACGACGCCGTAACAGAGGAGGGGCGGGTGGTCGACGGGGACGAACCGGACCTCGAACCCGCACGTCTCGAAGGGCTCGAACGGCTCGCGGGCGTGCACCCCGATCCGGTCCTCCAGGTAGTCGTACTTGTCGCGGATCGTCTCGGCGACACTCTCGTCGGTGGCGGGGTCGGTCTCGTTCGGCGCGTGGACCGGGAGCCCGTCGACCAGCCGATAGACGTTGCCGAGCCCGTCGAGGTGGTCGAAGTGGATGTGCGTCACGAGCCCGGCGTCCGGCAGCGACACGTCGCGGTCGAGGAACTGGCTCCGGAAGTCGGGGCTGAAGTCGACGAGCAGGGACTCACCGGTGCGCTCGTTGGCGACGTGGACGGAGAACCGCGAGCGCGACACCCCGCGCTCGCGCGCCGCGGCGCAGGTGTCGCAGTCGCAGCCGACCGTCGGCGTCCCGGTCGTGTCGCCGGTGCCGAGGAGCGTGACCCGCATCTCGGATCCGTCTCGTCGACCCACCGACTTAGCGTCCGCGGTCGAGCGGGCCGGAACGTCGCCCCGATTTATAACCGCGTCAGGGCCGACCATCCGGTATGCACGACGCCAGCGAACTCGTCCTCGCGCGGCTGCCCTCGGGCGTCCCGATCCGGACGACAGTCCACGCGTACGGCGAGGGCCGCCTCGTCCGGGGGCCGGACGGTCCCGAACTCGACCTCCCGGACGACGGCGGGCCCGTGGTCTACGCGCAGGCCGCCCAGCACGGGCGGGAGGTGAACGGGACCGCGGTCCTCCGGCGACTCCACGAACGGCTGACGGACGCGGACCCGACACAGGTGGACGCGAGCGCCCTCGACGGCACCCTCGTGACGGTCCCCGTCGTCGACCCGCTCACGTTCGACCGCGTCTCCTACACGACCCCGGAGTCGCTCGACGCGACCCGCTCGAACATGAACCGCTGCTGGCCCGGGGACGACGAGGGGACGCTCCACGAGCGAATGGCCGCCCGGCTCTGGCGCTTCGCGAGCGCGGCGGACGCGATCGTCGACCTCCACACCGGGTCGCCGGCCATGCTCACGCACACCGTCTACATGCGCGGCGACGGGGCGTGTCGGTCGCTCGCGGAGGCGTTCGGGACCGACCTCCTGCTCGCGGAGGCTGCGGGCGACGAGGCGGACGCCGAGTGGAGCGAGCGCGGCTTCGCCGGGAAGTTCCGCGTCGCCGCCACCCGGGAGGGGATCCCCGCGATCACGCCGGAGCTCGCGCACAGCCGCGAGGTGGTCCCCGAGGCGGTCGAGGCCGGGCTGAAGGGGACCCTCGGCGTCCTCCGCAACGAAGGGCTGATCCCCGGCGAGCCCGAGCCGTGGGACGGCACCGTCGCGCGGAACCACCTCGGGCGCGTGGACGCCGCCGAGTCGGGGCTGTTCACGCCGGAGCGAGACCTCGCGGTCGGCGACGACGTGGTCGCGGGCGAGCGGCTCGGCGTCGTCCACGACCCGACGACGTTCGAGCCGCTCCAGACCGTCGAGGCCGACCGCGACGGGATCGTCTACTCGGTCGCCCGCGAGGCGACGGTCACGGCGGGCTCGACGCTCGTCGGCGTCGCGGAGCGGCTCGACGAGTAGGGAGGAATCGGTTCGCCGAGCGCCGGCGGGCCGGCGCGATTCAGGGCTGTCGCACCCGGATCTGTCCGTTCGCGTCGACGGTGACGAACAGGCGGCTGCGAACCTCCCGGCCGTGGACCGCGTCGCCGGCGCGGTCGCCGATCGTCTTCATCAGGTCCGGCGCGGTCTGGTTCACCTTCACGCCCGCCTCGTCGCAGGCGTCGTACACGCGCTTCGGGGCGTCGTAGAGGTCCGTGCCGGCCTCGATCTCCACGCGGACCGGCGCGGCGACCGCCTCGGCGAACGCGACCGTCTCGCGGGCCCGATCGACGTTGTCGCGGGCGCTGGCCTCGACGCTGGAGACGTTCGCGCGCGACGTGCCGAGCCGGTCGGCGATGTCGGACTGGCGGAGCCCCCGCTCGCGGAGCGCGAGCACCTCGGCCTGTCGGTCGGTGAGGACGCTCTCGTCGGCGTCGAACCCGGCCCGTTCGAGCAGCGCGGCGGCGTCGACGTCCTCGGCGTCGTCGACCGCGTCGGGGGCGTCGGCCGAACCGTCGTCTGCGACCATACTCCCGGCGAGGGGACGCTCGCTCAAAAAACGGCGGTTTCGACGCCCCGGGCCGAACGGTTCGGTCGGCGGGCGCGAAGACGGTCGATCGGCGGCGTCCGGACTGTCCGTGGGGCGGGGCTCCCCCGGGACGCGCTCACTTGCCCCAGAAGTTCTCTCGGCTGCCGAGCCGTTCGCGGTCCGGGCGGTCGCGCCGGCGGTCGCCCTCGTCGTCCGCCTCGGCGTCGTCGCCCTCGGCGCCCGTTTCGGCGTCGTCGCTCTCGTCGCCCTCGTCGTCCGGATCCTCGGGGAGGCGCTCGACGACGTCCTGCGCGGTCGCGTGGCTCGATTTCACGCGGTGGATCCGCACCTCCGCGCGCGCCGGGGGGAGGAGCCCGTCGACGAGGACGATGAAGCCGTCGTCGGTGCGGCCGACGCCCGCGCCGCTCTCGTGGATATCGTCGACCTCGACGACGACCTCCTCGCCGGGCTGGACCGGCTGCTGTTTCAGCTCGTAGATGGGCATGTCGTAGTGGTTACACCACTCCGCGCCGCCCTTGTTGCCGTAGTGTTGACACCCCATCCCCTCGATTCGTTCGTCGAAACTGGGGCAGTCGTCGGCGAGTGGACAGTCCGCCATACCGTAGGAGAGACCGGCCGCCGTTGTAAACGTTTTCGACTGGCGGGGGTGGAAAATCCGGAGTCTCGGCGCCTCATCCGGCTGAACGGCGGCCGTTCCGCTACTCAGTCACCGCTCGGGACCGGACCGGCTCACAGGAACTCGCGCACCTCCGAGTACCACATGTCGTGGCGGTCGACCGCGTCCACCGCGTCGGCCACGTCGACCGCGATCGCGTGCCAGCAGCGCTCGCTGGGATCCTCGGCGTCGAGGTTGTACGTCGCGTCCGCGCAGGTGCACTCCCCCTCCTCGACGACGTACTCGTCGTCGTGGCCGACGACGACGGTGAAATCGCGGTAGCGTTTCACACGTCCCTCGCCGACCGCCTCCATCGCGCGCTGCCCGCGGTCGCCGTGCTCGTCGACGATCGCGGCGGCGATCGGGCCGGTGAGCTCCCCGGCCTCCGCGATCGCCGCCCGCCAGTCGTCGACCGGCTCCATGGCCTCCCATTCTGGGGCGTTCGGTTAAACAGCGTCGGTCAGGTCGGGAGTTCCCCCCGACGCGTGGTTTCAAGCCGCTCGCTCGCCACCGTCTCCCATGGACGAGACGTGTCCGCACTTGGCGTACCGCGAGGAGGGCGACGGGAAGTCGTTCGAGACCGCTCGGGCGTTCTGCACCGTGACGGAGTCGTTCGTCCAGCCCATGCGCGCGGACATCTGTAACGCCCGGTACGGGCTCGACCCCGCCACGGACTGCGAGTTCTACGTCGAGCCGAAACCGCCGTCTAACGGGGCCGAGGACCCCGACGCCGACCGATGACCTACGACGACTACCTCGACGGGAAGCCGGTCGTCGTCACCGCGGCGCTCACGGGCGGCGTCCACGGGAAGGAGGCGCACCCGGACCTCCCGGAGACCCCGGAAGAGATCGCGGCGGCCGCGGCCGCCTGCGAGGACGCGGGCGCGAGCGTGCTTCACCTGCACGCGCGCCGCGGCAATGGCGAGCGCGCCTTCTCCGCCGAGCGGTTTCAGGAGGTGACGGACGCGGTCCGCGAGGCGACCGACGACGCCGTCCTCCAGCACTCCACGGGGGGAACGGCGGCGCCGGACGCCATCCGACACGAACCCCTGCGAACCGACCCCGCGCCGGAGATGGCGTCGCTCGACATGGGGCCGCTCAACCGCTACGACCGGCTCACCTCGGAGAACACCCGCGAGCTGGTGGCGTCGCTGCACGCGGAGATGAAAGAACGAGGGATCAAGCCCGAGCTGGAGGTGTTCAACGACGGCCACCTCAACGAGTCGCTGGCGGTCCTCGACGACCTCGACGATCCGCCGTATCTCAACTTCCTGTTCGGCGGCGGGACCACGTCGCCGCCCCATCCCCGAAACCTGATCAACCGGGTCGAGGCGTTGCCCGAGGGCGTCGAGTTCAACGTGATCGGGTTCGGCCCCCACCAGCTCCCGCTGACGACCCAGTCGCTGCTGCTCGGCGGGCACGTGCGGGTCGGACTGGAGGACAACCGGTACTACGAGAAGGGCGAACTGGCGACGAACGAGCGGTTGGTGGCGCGGGCGGCGCGGATCGCGAAGGAGCTCGGGCGACCCGTGGCGACACCCGAGGAGACGCGGGAGCTGCTGGGGTTGCGCGGCCGATAACAGACGTTCGTGACGCCAGCCTCGGTACTGATTCAGTATGAAAACGTGCGAGTGACAGCGACGGTTGGTAATAACTAATCGATCCGGTGGCGCGTGCCGACGAGCACCGAAGGGTGCGAGTCGCACGCGCGAGGGAGTCAGCCGCCCGGAGCAACGCGGAGGGCGGCTGACGAGGCTGGGGAGGCGTGAGGCTGTGGCGCGGGACGGGTCCCAAAGCCCCAGGCGCGAAGCCGCCGCAGACGACGCAAGCACCGCAGGGAGCGAACGGAGCGAGCGACCGAGGAGCACAGCGAGTGTGCGGCGGCTTCGCGCCTGGGGCTTTGGCGGTGCTCGCCGTCGATCCGCCAGCGGCCATATATAAACGAACGTTTCCGTTGACATCCCATTTTCAGATGCGTTTTCGACTGAAACAGCCGATCGATAACGAGTGCGAACTCATCGGATTTTCACCGACCGCAAACGATATACTGTATTGCGGTTATCGTTCTGATATGTACGGGACCGTTCGGGAATCGCTTGAAGACCGGTATAATCCGAGTATTCGGTCTGCGATGATTATCCTGATGGGTTCGAGTTTTTGCCTCTTTCTGTTCCTCAACAGTCCCGATTTTACGAACCCGTACTACGTTTTCGGAGTCGGAGTGATGGGCTTCACAATCGTCTTTGCGGCGCTTATGCTCATCTCTGTGCTACTGAAGCGCCGATAGAGTACTACCCCGTACTGTACGATTCTTGACCCTGTACTGACCGACCGGGCGAAATATGTCACCGACTGAGGATCTCGACGGAGCCAACGACGGACGGATAAACGACCGAGACATCAGTCTGCTTCCCGCAGAATCGCCAATTAGTTATAAACGACCGTACCCGGGGAACGCCTGATCCTACTCCAGCACGATCAGCACGTCGCCCATGTCGACGCTGTCGCCCTCGCCGACGTGGACGCTCGCGACGGTGCCGCCGCGCTCGGCGACCACGTCGTTCTCCATCTTCATCGCTTCGAGGACGCAGACCACGTCGCCCGCGGCGACCTCGTCGCCCTCGGCGACGTCGACCGAGAGGATCGTCCCCTGCATCTCCGCCTCGATGGCCTCGCCGCCCTCGGCGACGTCGACCGCGTCGTCGTCCCCGTCGTCGGATGTCGCCTGCGGGGGCCGCTGTTGACGCCCGCCCGCGCCGCCCCCGCTCTCGGGCGTCGGGATCGCGGGCGCGCCGCGCTCCTCCAGCTCCACGTCGAAGCGCTTCCCGTTCACCTCGACGGTGAACTCGCGTTCGGTCGCCTCCTCGTCATCGCCGCCTGCGGAAGCCGACTCGGTCCCCCACTTCTCCTGGGCCTCGGCGACCAGCTCTCGGTCGAGCTCCTCGTCGAGGTACTTCGTGGTGTGCGTCCCGTCGACGAAGCGACGGTCGTCGAGCATGAGGCGGTGGAACGGGACGATCGTGACGACGCCCTCCAGGTCGTACTCCGCGAGCGCGCGCTTCGACCGCGCGATGCACTCCTCGCGGTCCGGGGCCCACACGATCAGCTTCGCGATCATCGAATCGTAGTCGGTGACGAGCTCGTCGCCCTGTCGGAGCGCGTCGTCGACCCGGACGCCGATCCCGCCCGGCGGGTCGTACGTGTCGAGTGACCCCTCGCTGGCGGGCTGGAACTCCTCCGCGGCGTTCTCGGCGTTGATCCGGAACTCGATCGCGTGGCCCTCTAACTCCACGTCGTCCTGTGAGACGGAGAGCCCCTCGCCGCTGGCGACCCGGAGCTGCTCTTTCACGATGTCGATCCCGGTCAGCTCCTCGGTGACGGTGTGTTCGACCTGAATCCGCGTGTTGACTTCGAGGAAGTAGAACGGCGTGTCCGGGCCGAGCGGCTCCGACGGGTCGCGGTCGGGGTCCTCCTCGACGAGGAACTCGACGGTGCCGGCGTTGGTGTAGTCGGCGGCGGCGACCCCGCGGCGGGCGGCCGCGCCGATCTTCTCGCGCAGTTCGTCCGAGAGCGCGGGGGAAGGGCCCTCCTCGATCACCTTCTGGTGGCGGCGCTGGAGCGAGCAGTCGCGCTCCCCGAGGTGGACCACGTCGCTCTCGTCGACCTCGCCGCCGTCGCCGCTCGCCGCCGGGTCGTCGGCGACGATCTGCACTTCGACGTGGCGGGGGGTCTCCAGGTAGCGTTCGAGGTAGACGGAGTCGTTCGAGAAGTACGCCTCCCCCTCGCGCTTGGCCGATTCGAGCGCATCCGCGGCCTCGTCGGCGCTCTCGACGACCTTCATCCCGCGGCCGCCGCCGCCGCCCTCGGCCTTGATCGCGACGGGATAGCCGTACTCGTCGCCGAAGTCGGTGACCGCCTCGGCGTCGGTGACGGGTTCGGTCGTCCCCGGGACGATTGGCACGTCGGCGTCGTCCATCACCCGACGGGCGTGGGTCTTCTCGCCGAGCCGCTCCATCGCGTCGCCGGCGGGACCGACCCACGTGATCCCGTCGGCGGCCTCGACGCGCGCCGCGAAGTCGGCGTTCTCCGCGAGGAAGCCGTACCCCGGGTGGATCGCGTCGGCGTCGGCCTTCCGCGCGGCGTCGACGACCGCCTCGCCGTCGAGGTAGGAGTCGGCCGCGCGGGCCGGGCCGACGTTGTACGCCTCGTCCGCGTAGCGGACGTGACCGCCGTGCTTGTCGGCGTCGCTGTAGACGGCGACGGTGTCGACACCCAGCTCCGCACAGGCGCGCATCACCCGAACCGCGATCTCCCCGCGGTTCGCGACGAGAACCTTGTCGAACATTCCTGCGGTAGCATTCCGGCATAACCCACCTCATTCTATCGGTCCGCGACGACGATCGGTGACGACGATCGTCGTACCCTCTCGGCGCCGACCGCGGTCTCCCCGAGACGGTTAAGAGGCTCCCCGCTCGGACGTTCCGACATGCTCTCGCCCGGAAACCCCTACGTGTTGCCGTCGACGCTGGTCGCGGCGGCCGCGTACCTCGCCGCGACGTTCCTGACGGACGCCTCGGTCCTCGTCCGGATCGGGGTCCTCGTCCTCCTCGCCCGCGTCGTCCCCGTCGTCCTCAACCGACTCCTCGGCGGATCGACCGAGGCCGCGACGGAGGACGCCGCGACCGAGGAGGGCGTCGAGGAGCCGCCGGAGGCGTGACGGCCGACCACAGATATATAAGCTATCGAACGTATCTCCGAACGCACCCTGTGAAGGGGTAGCGCGGCGGGCGCGCCCGACTGCGCCTCGCCGAGGGAGGCGGTTCGCCGAGGCGGCGTCTCGCCGGGGGAATGCACGCGCTCGGACGCTCTCGCGTCCGGGAGCGAGTGTTCGAAACCGAGCGAGCGGCTGTGCTGTCCCGGCCGCGGTCCACGGGTCCGTCGGCGCTGTCTCCGGGACGCGAACCGACCGGTTTGTGAGGCGGTCGACCCGGCCGGCGAACGACCACCGCTCGCCCGCCCACCCCTCGTCCGCCTCGCCGTCCGCGGCGGCGGCCGCCGCGGCCAGTTCGCCGTCGCGGAGGTGCGCCGCGACCGCGGCGGCGATGGCGGCGGCCTCGGCGTCGCCGGCGTCGTCGGGGACCGTCAGGCCGTCGAGGACGACGTCAGTCGGGTCGGCGGTCTCGCCCTCCGGGGCGTCCGCGTCCCGGTCGATCGGATCGGCGTCGGCCTCGGTCGAGTCGGTCGCCATCAGATGGGGATGTTGCCGTGTTTCTTCTCGGGCCGATCCGAGCGCTTCCCCTTCAGCATCTGGAGGTCGTCGATCAGCCGCGCGCGCGTCTCCGCGGGCTCGATGACGTCGTCGACGAAGCCGCGGTCCGCGGCCGTGTACGGGTTCGCGAACTCCTCGCGGTACTCGTCGATGAGCTCCTGTCTGCGCGCGTCGGGGTCGTCGGCCTCGGCCAGCTCCTCGCGGTAGAGGACGTTGACGGCGCCCTTCGGCCCCATCACCGCGATTTCCGCGGTCGGCCACGCGTAGTTCACGTCGCCGCCGATGTGCTTCGACGACATCACGCAGTAGGCGCCGCCGTACGCCTTCCGGGTGATCACGGTCAGGAGGGGGACGGTCGCCTCCGAGAAGGCGTACAGCAGCTTCGCGCCGTGGCGGATGATCCCGTTGTGCTCCTGGTCGGTGCCGGGCATGAACCCGGGCACGTCCTCGAAGGTGAGGATCGGGATGTTGAACGCGTCACAGAAGCGGACGAAGCGCGCGCCCTTCTGGCTCGACTCGATGTCGAGGGTACCGGCGTTCACGCGGGGGTTGTTGGCGACGATCCCGATCGAGTGACCGTCGAGGCGGGCGAAGCCGACGACGATGTTCTTCGCGAAGTTCTCCTGAACCTCGAAGAAGGAGCCCTCGTCGACGACGCTGCCGATGACCTCTTTCATGTCGTACGGCTTCCGGGGCGCGTTCGGGACGATGTCGGCCAGCTCCTCGTCGGCGCGCTCGGGGTCGTCCCACGGCTCGACCCGGGGCGGGTCCTCGACGTTGTTGGCGGGGAGATACGAGAGCAGCCGCGCGATGTCGTCTAAGGCGTCCTCCTCGCTCTCCTCGGCGAAGTGCGCGACGCCCGAGGTCGACGTGTGGGTGACGGCGCCGCCGAGCTCCTCGAAGCTCACCTCCTCGCCCGTGACGGTCTCGATGACGTCCGGGCCGGTGATGAACATGTGCGAGGTGTCTTTCACCATGAACGTGAAGTCCGTGATGGCGGGCGAGTACACCGCGCCGCCGGCACAGGGTCCCATGATCGCCGAGATCTGGGGGATCACGCCCGAGGCCTCCGTGTTGCGCCGGAAGATCTCCGCGAACCCGCCGAGCGAGGCGACCCCTTCCTGGATCCGGGCGCCCGCGGAGTCGTTGAGGCCGACGACGGGCGCGCCCACGTCCATCGCCTTGTCCATCACCTTGCAGACCTTCTCGGCGAACACCTCGCCGAGCGAGCCGCCGAAGACGGTGAAGTCGTGCGCGAAGACGAACGTCTTCCGGCCGTTGACCTCGCCGTAGCCGGTGACGACGCCGTCGCCCGGGATCTGCTGTTCCTCCATCCCGAACTTGTGGTTGCGGTGGGTCCGGAACCGGTCGAACTCGTGGAACGTCCCGTCGTCGAGGAAGTAGTCGATGCGCTCGCGCG
>NZ_CVRT01000140.1 GCF_001261915.1 Halorubrum sp. SD626R | reverse complement strand
GGTTGAAGATGTCCTCGAAGCCGCCGGCTCCCCCGGCGCCACCTGCGCCCCCGAAGGGACCGCCGGCACCGCCGGGGCCGCCGCCGCCCGTCGCGCCCCGCTTGTCGGCCTCGGTGAAGCGGTCGTGACCCATCTGGTCGTACTGCTGCCGCTTCTGTTCGTCGGTGAGCACCTCCTTGGCCTTCTGGATCTTCTTGAACCGCTCCTCGGCGTCGTCGTCGTCGCTGACGTCCGGGTGGTGTTCGGCGGCCTGCTTGCGGTACGCCTTCTTGATCTCCTCCTCGCTGGCGTCCCGCGACACGCCGAGGACGTCGTAGAAATCTTCGCTCATGCGTTACGTTCGTTGTTGAGTCGTTCGTGGCTGGGTCGTGTTAAGCGGCGCGTCCGAAGGCGCGGGGGTCGGCGCTACTCCTCGTCGTCGTCCACGTCCTCGAAGTCGGCGTCGACGTACTCCTCGTCGTCGCCGTCGCCGCCGGGCCCGCCGGCCGGACCGCCCGGACCCGCGGCACCGGGGCCGGCCGCGCCGCCCATGCCGCCGGGACCTGCTGCGCCGCCCGCACCGCCCGGACCGGCCTGCGCGGCCTGTCCCTCGTACATCTGCTTGCCGATCTCCTGGAGCTCCTCGGTGAGGGCCTCCGTGACCGACTCGATCTCGTCGGTCTCGGCGTCCTCGTCTTCGAGGATTTCCTCGACGTCCTCGATGGCCGCTTCGATATCGGCGACGAGCTCGTCGTCGTCGAGCTCCTCCTCGTTCTCTTCGAGGAGGGTCTCGGCGCGCTGGATCGTCGTCTCGGCCTCGTTTCGGGCCTCGATCCGCTCGCGGCGGGCCTCGTCCTCCTCCTTGTGCTTCTCGGCCTCCTCCTGCATCTGATCGATCTCCTCGTCGGAGAGGCCGACGCCGCCCTCGATGGTGATCGACTCGGCGTTGCCGGAGCCCTGGTCCTCGGCCTCGACGTTGACGATGCCGTTCTCGTCGATATTAAAGGAGACCTCGATCTGCGGGGTGCCCGCGGGCGCCGGCGGGATGCCGGTGAGCTGGAACGCCCCGAGCAGCTCGTTCTCGTCGGCGATCTCGCGCTCGCCCTGGAAGACGCGGACGTTGACGGAGGTCTGGTTGTCCGCGGCCGTGGTGAACACCTTCGACTCCTCGGTCGGGATCGTGGTGTTCTTCTCGATGAGCCGCTCGAAGAGGCCGCCCTTCACCTCGATACCGAGCGAGAGCGGGGTCACGTCCAGCAGGACGATGTCGTCGACGTCGCCGGAGAGCACGCCGCCCTGGACCGCCGCGCCGAGCGCGACGGCCTCGTCGGGGTTGACGTTCTTCTTCGGCTCCTGGCCGACGAGCTCCTCGACCTTCTCCTGGACCTGCGGCATCCGGGTGGAGCCGCCGACGAGGATGACCTCGTCGATGTCGGACTTCGAGTAGCCGGCGTCCGAGAGCGCCTGCTCGGTCGGCTCGACGGTGCGGTCGATGAGGTCGGACGTGAGGTTCTCGAACGTCGCGCGGGTGACGGACTGTTCGAGGTGGACCGGGCCGCTGTCGGTCGCGGTGATGAAGGGGAGGTTGACGGTGGTCTCCTTCTTGTTCGACAGCTCGATCTTCGCCTCCTCGGCGGCGTCCTTCAGGCGCTGGAGCGCCTGTCGGTCGTCGCGGAGGTCGATCCCGTGGTTGTTCTCGAACTCGTCGGCGAGGTGGTCGATGAGCGCCTCGTCCCAGTCGTCGCCGCCGAGGTCGTTGTCTCCGTTCGTAGCGACGACCTCGTAGACGCCGCCGCCCAGATCGAGGACGGACACGTCGAACGTGCCGCCCCCGAGGTCGTAGACGAGGACGGTCTGGTCGGACTCGTCGTCGAGGCCGTACGCCATGGAGGCCGCGGTCGGCTCGTTGACGATGCGCTCGACGTCGAAGCCGGCGATCTCGCCGGCGTCCTTGGTCGCCTGCCGCTGCTTGTCGTTGAAGTACGCGGGGACGGTGATGACCGCCTTCTCGACGTCGTCGCCGAGGTACTCCTCGGCGTCGCGCTTGATCTTCTGGAGGATCATCGCCGAGACCTGCTCCGGCGTGTACTCGTCGTCGCCGATCTCGACGGTGTAGTCGTCCTCGCCCATGTGCCGCTTGATCGACTGGATCGTGCGGTCCGGGTTCTGGACGGCCTGGTTCTTCGCCGGCTTGCCGACGAGCCGCTCGCCGTCGTCGGCGAAGGCGACGACGGAGGGCGTCGTCCGGTCGCCCTCCGCGTTCGCGATGATCTCGGGCTCGTCGCCCTCCATCACCGCGAACGCGGAGTTGGTGGTACCGAGGTCGATACCGAGGATCTTGTTGCTCGCCATCTTACCAGAATGTAGCGGCTTCTGTCGGTTAAAGGTTACTAGACGGCGCGATCTCGTCGTCCAGCCGATCCCGCTCTCGTCGTGCGTTTTCGGCTATCGTGTGAACGGGTCGCACCGGTGTCTTTATACTGATCCGCAAGCGCAGCAGCTCGTTCTCCGCCGCCGGGAGTCGACGAGATCGGATCGGACTCCGTCGACGACTCCTCAGAGCCCGGAGACGAGGTCCTCCAGCGCCGCCCGCGGGTCGTCGGCCTTCGCCACGCCGGAGGCCAGCAGGATCCCCGAGGCCCCCAGCTCGCCCGCGGCGGCGACGTCCTCGCCGGTCGAGACGCCGGCGCCGCAGAACACGTCGACGGCGGGATCGACCGCGTCGGCGGCCGCGACCGCGTCCTCGACGATCCCCGGGTCGGCCGTCGAGACGGAGACGTCGCCGCCGATGAGCTCGGGGGGTTCGACCGCGACCGCGTCGGGACCGAGGGCGGCGGCGGCGCCGACCTGCGCCGGGTTGTTCGCGCAGACGATCGTCTCCAGGTCCGCGCGCTCGGCGGCGCGCACGGAGCCGTCGATGTCGGCGAGCTTCAGGCGATTCTCGGAGTGGTTGACAAGCGTCCCCGCGGCGCCGTTGTCGGCCACGGCCTCGGCGAGCGTCGATCCGGTGTGCGAGCCGTGGGCGTTCGGCGAGACGTGCTGGGCCCACGTCTCGACGCCGGTATCGGCCACGCGGGCGACGTCGGCCGCCTGCGGCGAGACCGCGATACGCGTGCCGGACGCCTCGGCGACGTCGCGGGCCGCGGTCGCTACCTCGATCGGGTCGCACGGGTACGCCTTGAGGTTCACCAGGATGAACATACCCGCACTCGGGGGCCGCGGGCGCAAATAGCTTCATGCTCCGGCGACGCGTCCCCCCGCCCTCGGCCGGGATCCGTTCGCGGGAGCAGAAACGTCCTTATACCCCGGTACTGTGGGTCGGGACGAACGATGTCCCTCATCGAGCTCATCGCCGGCGTGGAGGCCCGCGAGCCCACGCTGACCGTCTTCAACGCCGACCCGGCGGTCACGGAGGAGCTCCGCGAGCACTTCGCCGACCGCAGCGTCCGGATCGCAGAGGAACGGACCGACGAGGGGCCGGAGGGGTACGCCGTCCTCTCGCGCGACGGCGAGTTCGTCACGGCCGTCACGGTCGACGAGCTCCTCCCCGACGCCGGCGAAGGGACGGACGCGGCCGAGGGGGGGCCGGCCGACGGGGACGCGGGAGACGAGGCGGAGACGCCCGATCCGGGGCGCGGCGACCGGCGGCGGGTCGGCGAGCCGATCCTCGATCACCTCGACGAGACGATGTTCACCTCCTACTCCCGCGACGACATGGTCGCCGCGTCCAGGGAGATCGAGGACCGCGCGTGGCGCGTCGGCGACGGCGAGCTCCACGCCGGGTTCCAGACCCTCGACGTCCTGACCGGGGAGGCGGACACCTACGACCTGCTGGGCGAGAAGGACAGGCTCGAAGTCCACGCGTACGCCGCGAACGAGGGCGAGCCGCCGGACGTGGAGCATTACACCGTTCACGTCGGCGAGACCGCCGAAATCCGCGAGACGTGGTTCGTCGCGTACGACGGCGGCGGCTACGACGACGCGAAGTGCGCGCTGCTCGCCGAGGAGCGCGCGCCCGGCGAGTTCTTCGGCTTCTGGAGCTACGACCCCGAGACGGTCGACTACATCATCGACTACCTGACCGAGCGGTACGGCGGCTCCGAGCAGACGGACGACGGCGGAGCGACGGTGTGACGGTCCGGATCTCGGAGCCGGTCGGCTGGCTGTCGGCCGCGACCAGCGTCGCGACGGTCGCGACGGCGGGGAGCCTCTGGTTTAGCCTCGGACTCGGGCTCGCCCCCTGTGACCTGTGCTGGTACCAGCGGATCCTCATGTACCCGCTCGTCGCGGTGCTCGGCGTCGCGACGATCGAGGCGCGGCCGGCGGTCTGGCGAACCGCACTGCCGCTCGCGGGTCTCGGGGCGGGCCTGGCGACGTATCACTCCTTCCTTCAGGCGACGCGGGGGCAGTGCACGCTCGGCGGTCCGTGCGCGACGGTCCAGTGGCAGAGCCCCTCCCTCGGACTCACGATACCGAACCTCTCGCTCGCCGCGTTCGCGCTGCTCGCCGTGCTGCTCGTCGGGATGCGGCTCCGCGTCGAATGAGAGCGGCGGGGCGAACGCCGCGCGACGGTCCGTTCAGTCCTTCCGCTTGACCACGTCGCCGAGCGTCATCGTCCCCGAGTCGCCGCTGTCCCAGTCGGCGTCCTCGGCGGACTCGCCCTCGACGAGCGAGATGTCGAGCGCGCGCTCCAGCTTCCGCTGGACCTCGTCGGTCGGGAGGGTGTCGCCGCGTTCGAGCTTGCGGATGAGGCTCGCCTTCTCGTTCAGCTGGTCGGCGAGCTCCTCCTGGCTGAGATCGCGGGACTCGCGGGCGTTCCGGATCTGGTCGTCGTAGTCGGTGGCGATCTCGTCCATGTCGTCGAACATGTCGCGCGGCCGCGTCGAGCTCCCCGACGAGCCCGAGGACCCGCCCGAAGAGCCGGACGACGAGGACGACTTCCCGGTGCTCGAACTCGTGGAGTACTTGCTGCCGCCGGAGCCGGTCGACTCGTCGCGGACCTCGGTGCCGAAGTCCGTACACGAGCTACACAGCTCCAGCTCGGCGCCTTCGACCTTCGTCGTCGTCAGCGAGGCCTGGTCGGCGCCGCACATCTCACACTGGGGCATGGGCGACGCTAGCGCTCCCGCTGGTATAAAGGGTGCGCCGCGGTCCCGACCCGGTGACCGAGGCGGGAGTCGTGCCGCGTCCGGTACCGACTTGTCGCCGGGGCCGGCAGGGACGGTATGGATGTCCACGTCACCGGCTCGACCGTGCGGGGAACGACCCGTGCGCCCCCCTCGAAGAGCTACACGCACCGCGCGCTGCTCGCCGCGGGGTACAGCGACGGCGCGACCGTGCGGTCGCCGCTCGTCTCCGCCGACACGCGGGCGACCGCCCGCGCCGTGACCGCGTTCGGCGGCGCGGTCGAACCGGTATCCGGTGCGGGGGTCATCGACGCCGGCGAGGTCGCCGACGGCGACGACCTCTCCATCCCCGACGACGCGGAGGCGCTCGCGGTCGACGGCTTCGGCGGCCGACCCGCGGTCCCCGACGACGTGATCGACTGCGCGAACTCCGGGACGACGATGCGACTGGTCACGGCCGCGGCCGCCCTCGCCGACGGCGCGACGGTGTTGACTGGCGACGGGTCGCTCCGGTCGCGTCCGCAGGGCCCGCTCCTGACGGCCCTCGCCGACCTCGGGGTCCGCGCGGAGTCGACCCGCGGCAACGGGCGGGCGCCGCTGGTGGTCTCCGGGCCCCTGGCGGGCGGCGAGGTCGCCATCCCCGGCGATGTCTCCTCGCAGTACGTCACCGCGCTGCTGATGGCCGGCGCAGTCACCGAGCGCGGGATCGAGGTCGAGCTGACGACGGAGCTCAAGTCGGCGCCGTACGTCGACATCACGCTCGAACTGCTCGCCGACTTCGGCGTCGAGGCGACGCCCGTGGGGGCCGACGGGACGCCCCTCGACGGCGCCGCCGGCGCGGCGGGGTTCGTCGTCGAGGGCGGGCAGTCGTACGCGCCCCCCGGCGGGAGCTACGCCGTCCCCGGCGACTTCTCCTCCATCTCGTACCTCGTGGCGGCCGGGGCGATCGCCGCCGAGCCCGGAGACGCCGTCCGGATCGAGGGCGCTCGCCCGAGCGCGCAGGGCGACGCCGCGATCGTCGATATCGCGGAACGCATGGGCGTCGACGTCGAGTGGGACCGCGACGAGGGCGTCATCACCGTCCGGCGCTCCGACCTCTCGGGCGTCGAAGTCGACGTGGGCGACACGCCCGATCTGCTCCCGACCATCGCCGCGCTCGGCGCGGTCGCCGACGGCGACACCCGGATCACGAACTGCGAGCACGTCCGGTACAAGGAGACAGACCGGGTCGCCGCGATGGCCGAGGAGCTGGCGGCGCTCGGCGCCGAGACGACCGAGGAGCCCGATGTACTCACGGTTCACGGCTCCGAGAGCGACCTCCGAGGGGCGACCGTCGACGGCCGCGCCGACCACCGGATCGTGATGGCGCTCGCCGTGGCCGCGCTCGCCGCGGAGGGCACCACGACGATCCGCGGCGGCGAGCACGTCGACGTCTCGTTCCCGGGCTTCTTCGACGCGATGGCCGACCTCGGGATGGCCGTGGAGCGCGAGGGCGCGGACGAGTAGCCGGCGGGGATACACGTCGCCGGACTGCGACCGTTCGTAAACGGACGACGACGCGGCGGCGTTCACCGCGCCGTCAACGGTTCGTAAGCGAGTGGCCAGTCCGAAAAGATTCGTCGACGGCGTATACGTAACCGATCCGCAAAGTCGACCGACCTACTTCCCTTTACGCGCCGTCCTCGGGCGTCGCGAAGCCGACGCCGCCGGCGAGGATCGCCGTCCCGGCGAGGACGGTCGCGCCGAGCACGACGAACCCGTCGGCCGGAGTCAGCCCGGCGATCGACGCCGCGACGTCCACGACGAACACCGTGACGAACAGGCTCAGGACGGCGAACGCGAGCATGACGAACCCGGCGAGCAGTGCGCTGGCTAACGAGCCGAAGGCGTCGAGAATTCCCATAACACGGAGTAGTTCTCTACCGGGCGTAAATAAGTGGGCGTCTCCGGTCGAGACGGTCGGAGCGCCGACACGAACCCGGAACGAACGGCCGGCCTCAGACGTGCTCAGCGAGGAAGTCGACGACCTCGCGGTACGCCTCGATTCGGTTCTCCAGCTTCGCGAAGCCGTGGCCCTCGTCGTCGAAGATCAGCTTCCGGACGGGGACGCCCTGCTCGCGCGCCCGCTCGACGATCTGCTCGGCCTCGCCCACCGGTACCCGCGGGTCGTTCGCGCCGTGGAGGACGAACAGCGGCGAGGCGATGTTCTCGATGTTGTTGATCGGCGAGATCGACTCCAGGAACTCCCGGTCCTCGTCGAGCGAGCCGTACTCGGCCTCCCGGAGCGACCGGCGCCAGTCGCCGGTGTTCTCCAGGAAGGTGACGAAGTTCGCGATGCCGACGACGTCGACGCCGGCGGCCCACAGCTCGGGGTACTCGGTCAGCGCGGCGAGCACCATGAACCCGCCGTAGGAGCCGCCCATCGCGACGACGCGGTCGGGGTCGACCTCGGGGTGGTCGTGGAGCCACTCGACGCCGGCCTCGATATCGGCCACCGAGTCCATCCGCTTCTCGACGTCGTCGAGCGCGGAGTACGCCTTCCCGTACCCCGAGGAGCCGCGGACGTTCGGCTCGAAGACGGCGTAGCCGTTGTTCAGCAGGTACTGCTTCACCGAGGCGAAGGAGGGGCGGCGCTGCGACTCCGGCCCGCCGTGGATGTCGACGACCACGGGGTAGCCGCCCTCCGGCGGCTCCGTCTCCGGGACCGAGAAGAACGCGGGGATCTCCCTCCCGTCGAAGGTCGGATAGTGCACCAGCTCGGGCTCGACGAACGTGTCCGGCGGGATGCCGGCGGTCGAGGCGGCGGTCCAGCGCTCCGTCTCGCCCGTCGCCGCGTCGACGACGTAGGCGTTCGCGTTGTGGGTGCTCCCGGTCGCGGTGATCGCGAAGCGGTCGCCGTCCGGCCCGAAGCTGACGCCGCCGGCGACGCCTTCGGGGAGGTCGGGCGCCGGGAAGGGGTCGATCCGGTCGGGCTCGACCAGCTCGCCGACCGCGAGCTCGGTGTAACCGTCGACGTTCCGGGAGTAGACGACGCGGCGGGACTCCTCGTGGACCGCGACGCCGTCGACGTTCCAGCCGTCGTCGCCGCCGGGCTTCGCGGGGGTACCGTCGCCGTCGGCGCCGTCGCCGCCGTCCCCCGCGTCGCTCCGGGGCCCCGACCCCTCCCCGGACGCGACCACGGAGAACTCGCCGGCCGCGAGGTCCAGCCGTTCCAGGCGGAGCGTGTCGCTGTCGCGGTCGGTGACGAGGTAGAGGCTCCGGCCGTCGGGCCCCCACTCCGGGCTGCCGTACCGCACGTCGCCCTCGTGGGGCGTGTGATGGGTGAGGTCCCCGCTCGCGACGTCGAGCGTGTACACGTCGTGGTCGAACGAGGAGTGCGCCTCGTGGACGATCAGCCGGTCGTCGCTCGGCGACCACCCGGCGACGGAGAGCCAGCCGTCGCCCTCGTAGGCCAGATCCGCCTCGTCGCCGGTCGCGTCGCGGTCCTGCACGTACACGTCGAAGACGGACTCGTCGCGCCGGTTCGAGGCGAACGCGAAGCGGTCGCCCTCGGAGTCCCAGCCGCCCCAGCGGTGCTTCGCCTCGGGGCGCTCGGTGAGGTCGACGATGTCGCCGGACTCGTAGTTGAGCAGGTACAGCTGCGCGCGCTCGTTGCCGCCCTCGTCCATGCCGAAGACGGCCTCCGCGCGCTGGGGCGAGGAGTCGACGAACGAGACCGACTCCTCGAAGAACGTGTGCTGTTCGGGCCACCCCAGCGGCTCGTCGACCGACCACACCTGCCCGGTGCCGGTCGTGTTCAACAGGAAGGAGAGCCGACCGTTCGGACCCAGGTCCGCCCCGCCGGCGTTCCGCACGTTGAGGTACCGCTCGATGTCGTATCGGTGCATGGGGTCCGGTTCCGGCCGCGGTGGGAAACCGTTTCGGGTGGGGGTGACCCGTCGCGCCTCGGTTCCGCCGGACGACGCCGGGATGCCGTGTCTTTTTATCCGGCCCCGCCGTCCGGTCGGCGTATGCGCGTCGCGTTCGTCTCGCTCCTCGCCCTGGGCCACGGTGACACGCCGGCCCGGGCGCGGACGCGGCGAGTCGCCCGCGGCCTCGCCGAGCGCGGCCACGAGGTCGTCTGGCTCTGCGCGCGCTGGTGGGGCGGCGACCACGACGCCTTCTCCGAGGACGGGATCGAGTACCGGTCGGTGACGGTCGACCCGTCGCCGACGGCGTTCGCGGCGCGGCTCCCGCTCGCGCTCCGCCGGGTCGGCCCCGACGTCGTCCACGCGGTCAACAGCCCCCCGACGCCGGGGCTCGGCGCGACGGTCGCGGGGACGCTGACGCGGACGCCGGTCGTCGTCGACTGGTGGCGCGACCACCCCGCGGACGCCGCCCGGCGCTACCGGCTCCTCGCCCGCGGCGCCGACGCCGTCACGACCCCCTCGCGGACGACCAAGACGCGGGTCCGAGAGCACGGCGCCGCCGGTGAGGACGTGCGGATCGTCCCCGAGAGCATCGACTTCGACCTCGTCGAGTCGGCCGGTGTCGATGACCGGTTCGACGCGGTGTACGCCCGCCGGCTGGACCGCCACGCCAACGTCGAGACGTTCTTGCTCGGGCTCGCGGAGCTGCGCGGGCGCGACTGGACCGCCGCCGTCGTCGGCGACGGCCCGGAGCGCGAGCGGATCGAGGCGACCGCGAGCGACCTCCGGATCGCCGACCGGGTGTCCTTTCTGGGCGACCTGTCGCGCCGCGAGCGCGTCGAGCTGTTCAAGGGGACCCACGTCGTCGCCGCGACGGCGACGTGGGAGACGTTCGCCACGGAGCTGCTGTGGGCGCTCGCGTGCGGCTGCGTCGCCCTCGTCGAGTACCAGGCCGACTCCAGCGCCCACGAACTCGTGGAGGGCCGCGAGCGCGGCCGCCTCGTCACGAGCCCCGCCGAGCTCGCCGACGAGTTCGTCGCCGTCGCCGACCTCGAACGGAAGTCGATCGAGCGCGACTTCGCGGGCTACCACCGCGACGCGGTGTTGGACCGGTACGTCTCCGCGTACCGGGAGCTCCTCGGCGACGGATAGCTCGGGAACGAAGACGGGCGACTCGAAAGTCGGGCCCGGGCGTCGAGACGCCCCGAACGCGACTACTCCTCCTGCGTGATCGTGCCGCCGTACTTCATGAAGACGAACGCCAGCCCGAGCGTGCTCACCATCGCGATGAACGTCGCGACGCCGAGCGCGCGGGCGCCTTGGGGGACGAAGACGGCGTTCGAGCCCCCCCCGCCGCCGGTCGACTCGGTCTCGATGTCGCCACCGACGGCGAGCCCGCCGTGCATGCCGACCGCGGTGTGGGGGACGCAGTGGTAGTGGGTGATGCCGGCGGCCTCCTCCGTCGCCTCGAACTCGTAGGTCGCGCCCTCCTCGCCGACCGCCTGACCGCTGTCGAGGCCGGCCGGACCGCCGCCGTCGACGGTCTGGACGTTGTGCGAGCCGCCGTTCCCGGTCCACTCGAACGTGATCGTGGTCCCCGTGTCGACCCACAGCAGCGTCGGGTCGAACGCGAGCCCGCTGTCGCCCGCGCCGACCTGGACGGTCACCTCGCTCTCCCCGCGGGCGTCCTGATACGACCCGAGGTTCCCGCCGCTGGCCCCGCTCGGCCAGACCGGCTGTTCCTCCTGTGCCGCCGCGGTCCCCGCCGTCGCCGTCGCCGCCCCGGCGGCAGCGGTCGCGCCGCCCGCGGTCCGCATGAACGCGCGCCGGGAGACGTCGTCCGAACTCATACCTCCCGGTTCGTGGCGGGCCGTAGTGAATATGTTGATCCGGACGCGGATATGTTGATCCGGACGCGGGGGGTGCAGTCGAGGGGCGATCGACGCTACGCGTTCTCGACGGCGGCGACGACCGCCTCGTAGTCGGGCTCGTCGGCCAGCTCGTCGCCGACCCAGTCGTAGACGACCGCTCCGTCGTCGTCGATCACGAAGACGGCGCGTTTGGCGATGCCGTACCGCCCCGTCTCGGGCACGTCCGTCTCCACGCCGTACGCCCGGAGCGCGTCGCCGCGGGTGTCGCTGACGAGGTCGAACGAGAGGTCGTACTCGTCGCTGAACGCGCCGAGCGAGTAGGCGGCGTCGGCGCTGATCCCGAAGACGGTCGCGCCGGCCGCCTCGAACCGGTCGATGCGCTCCTCGATCGCGACCATCTCGTTCGAGCAGACCGGCGCGAACGCCGCCGGGAAGAAGGCGAGGACGACGGGACCGTCCCCGAGGTGCTCGGAGAGCTCGAACGGCTCGTGGTCGCTCGTGCCGAGCGTCGCGGAGACGTCGGGCGCGGTGTCGCCGGTGGATACCATGGACGCGAAGTTGCGGACGCGACGGAATAAGCGTTGCTGGCGGGCCGGGGATCGGGGCGTCGCCGACGGGCGTATACCACCGGCGCCCGTACGCCCCCCGTGAGCTATCCGGTCACCTACTACTGTCCGGGCTGCGGGACCCTCGTCGAACTCGACCGCGACGGCTACCTCGCCGACAAGGCGGTGACGCCGTACCCCCTCGAAGGGTGGACGTACGTCGCCCCCGCGGAGCCGTTCGAAGACGAGAGCGACGTCGACGGCGTCCGGTTCGTCTGCGGCGAGAGCGACGGCGTCGTCTGGGACCCGCGCGACGGGGTGCGCGGGACGGACGTCGGCGGGGAGGGAAGCGGGGAGAGCGACGGCCGAGATCGCGGAAGCGACGGCGGCGACGACCGCGACGACCCCGGCTGCGGCGAGCCGTTCTACCTCTCGTTCGTGCGGTACGACGAGGGGCGCGAGGTCGACCCGCGCGCCGAGAGCGAGCTGGTCGAGATCGACCCCGACCCGCGGCCGAGCGGGCCGCGGGGGCCGGGCGGGCCGAGCGGGATCGGGGACGGCGGCGACTCCGACGGCGGGTTCTGGTGAGGCCCGCCGCGGGCGCGGGGCCCGACCGCGAGGGAGACGGCGCCGGCGACGCCAACAGACAAACGCCTTAACCCGAGAGCGAGAAGGGCCGGGCATGGAAAGCATCAATCGGACCGCGATCGAGCTCGTCGACGAGGCGCTCGACTTCGCCGGCGAGCTCGACGTCGTCGGCTACGAGCTGGACAACGGCGCCACCGTCGTCGACTTCGGGATCGACGCCGCGGGCGGCGTCGAGGCGGGGCTGCTCCTCGCCGAGATCCAGACCGCCGGCCTCGCGAACCTCCGCACCCGCATGGGCGAGGTCGCCGGCGCGCCCCGCCAGTACGTCGAGCTGTCGACCGACCACCCCGCGATCGCCCTGCTCTGCTCGCAGAAGGCCGGTTGGGAGCTCGCGTTCGAGTCGGGCTACGAGGGGCTCGGCTCCGGCCCGGCCCGCGCGCTCGTCGGGCAGGAGGCCGAGTTCGAACGCGTCGGCTACTACGACTCCTCCGAGTTCGCCACGCTCGCGGTGGAGTCGACCGCGCTCCCGACCGAGGAGGTCGCCGAACACGTCGCCGACCTCGCCGAGGTCGACGCCGAGGGCGTCTTCCTCCCGGCGTACGCCACTGGTTCGACCGCCGGCTCGGTCGCCACCGCGGCCCGCGCCGCGGAGCTCGCCGTCTTCCGGCTGCTGGAGCTCGGCTACGAGCCGACAGACGTGCTCCACGCCTCCGGCGCCGCGCCGATGGCCCCCGTGACCCGCGACGAGGACCTCGCGATGGGGCGGACGAACGACGCCTTAGCCTACGGCGGCGAGGTCCACCTGCAGGTCGCGCGCGACGACGACCGCTTCGACCAGATCGTCTCGACCGCCCGGGAGGAGTACGGCACGCCCTTCGTCGAGGTGTTCGAGGACGCCGACTGGGACTTCTACGAGGTCGACGAGGCCGTCTTCGCGCCCGCGAAAGTGACCGTCGACGTCGTCGACGGCCCGGTCTACACCGTGGGTGAGACGGACGAGGAGCTGCTCGCCGAGTCGTTCGACTACCGCTGATCCGGGCGCGAGACCCGACTGAACCCCGCACCGACGAGGACTCCCGTGCGACTTAAGCCCGTCCCCGACCCCCCGGCCGAACTCGACGAGCTCCGCGAGCTGCAGCGAGCGGTGCCGCTCGTTCCCGGCAGCACCGACGACTGCTGCGCCCGCCTCCGCGACCGGTGCGGGCTCGCCGACCGCCAGACGGCGAACGACTGGCTCGCGTTCCTCCGCGCGCTCGGGCTCGTCCGCGAGACGCCGCGGGGGTTCGTGCGCGCCGACGCGGAGCCGACCCCAGAGCTGGTCCGCGAGGGGCTCCGCGAGGGCGTCCTGCTCGTCCCGGAGGCCGTGACCGCCCTGCGGGCGGCGACGCCGGCGGACCCGCTCACGCCCGACGCGCTGTTCGCGGCGACCCGCGACGCCGTTCCCCGCCACGACCGCGCCCGCGACCCCGAGTGGGAGGCGACGTGGCGCGACCGGGCGGCCCGGCTGCTGGCGTGGCTCGCGCTCGTCGACCTCGCGGAGCGGGTCGACGACGACCGAACCGACGATCTGTCGGGCTCGCCCGCCTACGTCGCCGGCGACGCGGCCGAGGCGGTCGATTGAGCGCGTTTCGCGCGAAATAGACACGGAATCGGCGCAAACGCGCCGCAACAACTCTTTTACTCGGCGCCGGAGACGGTGTTCGCATGGGACGATTCGACCGGCGGGAGTCGCCGCTGTCGGTCACGTACGAGCCGACGAGCGTGAAGGACCTGCTCGTGGAGATGAAAGACACCGCCGAGCTGCTGATCGACCTGTCGTACTCGGCGGTGCTACACGGGAGCCCGCGGATCGCCGAGGAGGTCGTCGAGCTCGAACACCGGATGGACGTCCTCCAGATGCGCGCGCGGATGAGCCTCATGCTCGCGGCGCGGAGCCCCGACGAGGCCGAGACGCTCGCGCCGGTGCTCGGCGTGGTCGGCGCGGCCGACAAGATCTCCGACGCCGCCGGCGACATCGCGAAGATCGTCACCGAGGAGATCGGCCTCCCGGACGCGATGCGCGGCGCGCTCACCGAGGGCGTCGAGACCCTCGTCCGCGGCACGGTCGCGTCCGACTCCGGCTACGCCGGTCGCACGCTGAAGGACATCGACCTGGAGTCGAAGACGGGGGTCCGCGTGATCGCGATCCGCCGCGACGACGACTGGATCCTCAATCCCGGGCCGAAGACGCGGATCGCGGCCGGCGACGTGGCGCTTCTGCGCGGGCCAGAGGCGGGCGTCGCCGAGGCGTACCCCGAGCTGGCGGGCGAGCCGTTCGAGCCGGACGAGCCGGTCGAGCCCGCGATCGACGACCTGGAGCGCGCGGTCGACTCGATCGTGTTGATGAAGAACCTCTCCGAGCTCGCGGTCGACCTCGCGTACGGCTCCGTCCTGTTCAACAACGAGGAGCTCGCCGAGGAGGTGTCGAACCTGGAGATCGAGGTCGACGCGCTCCAGTCTCGGTTCGAGGCGTGGACGCTCCGCGCCGCGCGGGAGGCGGACGACCCCGTCTCCCTTCGCGGGCTGATCCACCTCGGCGTCGCCACCGAGGAGATCTCCGACGCCGCCCTGGAGATCACCGAGGGCGTCGCCCGCGACCTCGGCGTCCACCCGGTCGTCGAGATGGCGGTCCAGGAGTCGGACGAGATCATCACGCGCACCGTGGTCCGGGAGGGGAGCGACCTCGCGGGCACGACGGTGGAGAACGGGATCCCGACGACCAACGTCTCGACGAGCGTGATCGCGATCCGCCGCCCCGACGAGGGGTGGCTGATCGGCCACGACATCGACACCGTCCTGCGGCCCGGCGACGCCGTCATCTCGAAGGGGACCCGCACGTCGGCCGATGAGTTCGGGGCGCTCGCGTCGTGACCGCCCCGCCGACCGCTGACCCCGAGGGGCTCGCCCGCGCCTACTACGACGCGCTCGACGCCGGCGACTACGAGCGGCTCCGCGGACTGCTCGACCCCGACTTCGTCCAGCGGCGCCCGGACCGGACCTTCGAGGGCCGCGACCGCTTCGTGGCGTTCATGCGCGACGAGCGCCCGATGACGGACACGACCCACGCCGTCGACGCGGTGTACCCGAAGGGACCGGGCGTCGCGGTCCGCGGGCGGCTGCTGGACGCCGACGGCGACGAGCTGTTCGCGTTCGTCGACGTCTTCGACGTCGCTGACGGGCGGCTCGCGGCGCTGGAGACGTACGTCTAGTACGGTAAATCGTTCTCTTGTCCGTTCATCCGCCTTTTTGCGTCGCTCTCGCCTGTCAGGAGTTACTGAGAGCCCTCACAATTTTGATTCCCGTCGAGCGTCAACGCTATCAACAAAGATGTCACGTCAGATACGACTCGAAGACGACGTGTACGAGCGAATCAAGGCGAATAAACGAAATGACGAGTCGTTCAGTGACGCTGTGAAGCGGCTCATCGGAGGACAATCGCTTCGAGATCTCCGCGGTGTATTCGACGAGGACCAGGTGAACGAAATGCGAGACGCTATCGAGGACGCTGACGGAGTGGAACCCGAGGAGGGGTGAATCCGCCCGACAACGGGGAGGAAGCCGGAGTCGCCCTCATGCCCGGATCTGGTCGAGGTCGGCGACGAACGCCCGGAGCGCGTCGCGCGTCACGTGCGGCATGCAGACGACGCGGAGCTCGCCGGCCGCCGTCCGCGACACCTTCCAGCCGGCCTCCCGGAGAGCCTCGAACTCGGGCTCGGGCAGCGCCGCGGCGACGAGCGGGAGCGTCGGCTCGACGATATCGTAGCCGCGCTCCGCGAGGGCGTCGGCGAGCCACGCGGCGTTCTCCCCCGCGCGCTCGGCCGCCTCGCGATAGCCGTCGGGCCACAGCGCCTCCATCGCGGCGACCGCGCCGGCGACGCCCGCGCCGCTCCGGGTGCCGGTCAGGGTCGCCTGCGACCGGGTCTCCAGGTACGGCGTGTCGACCGCGAGCGCGTCGAGCGCCGCGTCCTCGCGGGCGAGGAGCCCGCCGGCCGGCACCGGCGCCTGCCCGAACTTGTGGGGGTCGATCGTCAGCGTGTCGACCGGGGCGTCGCCGAACGACCAGTCGTGGTCCGAGAAGGGAAGGAGGAATCCGCCCCACGCGGCGTCGACGTGCATGAACGCGCCGGCGTCGTGGGCGACCTCGGTCAGCGCCGGGATCGGGTCCACGCGCCCGTACTCCGTGCTGCCGGCGACGCCGACGACCAGCGCGGTGGCGTCGTCGACCGCGGCCGCGACCGCGTCGGTCCGGGCGCGGTAATCGTCGTCGACCGGGACCGTCCGGAGCTCGACGTCGAGCAGCTCCGCGGCCTTGTGAAACGAGAAGTGAGCGCTCTCGGGGACGACGACGTTGACGTCGCTCGCGTCGTGGCGGTTCCGCGCGGCGCGGACCGCCTGCACGTTCGCCTCGGTCCCGCCGGAGGCGACGTAGCCGGCCGCGTCGGTCGGGGTCGGGTGCTCGGCGAGCGTCGCGAGCAGCTCGACCGCGCGCGCCTCCAGCGACGCGACCGCCTCGTAGGTGGCCGGGTCGCCTGGGTTCGTCGCGAGGTAGCGCTCGGCCGCCGCCCGGGCCGCGGGGTGCGGCTCGGTGCACATCGAGGAGAGCACCCGGTCGAACGACTGTGGCTCGGGACGCTGCATTCGGCGAAACGTGGCCGGGGAGGGTCTTACTCGTTCCGCTCTCGGGGCTCGCGAGCCCGGGTAAGGGGTCCTACCGGACCGAGTCGAGCAGGAGCCGCTGTTCGGTCCGCTTCACCTCGTGTTGCACGTCGCGGACGGCGTCGATGTTCGCCGAGATCGAGGAGACGCCCTCGTCGACGAGGAAGTCGACCATCTCCGACTTGGAGCCGGCCTGCCCGCAGATGCTCGTGTCGACGCCGAGATCGCGGCACGTCTCGATCGTATCGCCGATCAGCTTGAGCACGGCCGGGTGGAGCTCGTCGAACCGGTCGGCGACGTGCTCGTTGTTCCGGTCGACCGCCAGCGTGTACTGCGTGAGGTCGTTGGTGCCGAACGAGGCGAAGTCGATGCCCTCGTTCGCCAGCTCCTCTATCTGCAGCGCGCTGGCGGGCGTCTCGATCATCACGCCCCAGCGGTGCGTCTCTGGGTCGATGCCGGCCTCGCGCATGTGCCCTTTGATCCCCTCGATGTCGCTCGCGTCGTTGACCAGTGGGAACATCACCTCCAGGTTGTCGTACCCCATATCGAAGAGGCGCGCGAACGCCGCGAGCTCCTGGCGGAACGGGTCGGGCTTGTCCAGGCTGCGCCGGATCCCGCGCCAGCCGAGCATCGGATTGTGCTCGTTGGGCTCGCCCTCGCCGCCCTCCAGCTCGCGGAACTCGTCCGTGGGCGCGTCGATGGTCCGGACCCGGACCGGACGGGGGTAGAACTCGTCGGCGACCCGCCTGACCCCCTCGATGAGTTCGTCCTGGTACGCGCGGGCGCCGTGGTCGTTGATGTACTTCTCGGGCGTCTTCCCGAGCGAGAGCACCATGTGCTCGATCCGGAGGAGCCCCACGCCGTCGGCGCCGGTCGCGGCGGCGCGCTCGGCCGCCTCGGGGATCGAGACGTTCACCTTCACCTCCGTCGCCGTCATCGGCTTCACGGGGGTCTCCGGCCGAGCCGCCTCGACCGGCTCGAACTCCTCGCCGGGCTCGGCCTCGTCGTCGGTCCCGGCGCGGACGGTCCCCTTGTCGCCGTCGAGCGTGACCTGCTGGCCGTCCTCGAGGACCCGCGTCCCGTTGCCGGTCCCGACGACGGCCGGGACGCCGAGCTCGCGGGAGATGATCGCGGCGTGGCTCGTCATCCCGCCCTCGTCGGTGACGATCCCCGCGGCGCGTTTCATCGCCGGGACCATGTCCGGCATCGTCATCTCGGTGACCATCACGTCGCCCTCCTTGACCTGGTCGAGGTGGTCGAGCTTGTGGACGAGCCGGACCGCGCCGGAGACGACCCCCGGGCTCGCGCCGAGCCCGTCGACGAGGACGTCCTCGTCGTCGCCGGCGGATCCGCCGTTGGCCGCGCCGGGCCGCCCCGACGCGTCCCCGACGGCGGACTTCTTCGGCGTCTCTCCGCCGGTCCCGCCGGCGTCCGCGTCGCCTCCGTCGCTCTCGTCGTCGGCGCCCTCCTGGATCGTCGTGATCGGGCGCGACTGGAGCATGTAGATCTCGCCCTCGTGGATCGCCCACTCGACGTCCTGGGGCGTCCCGTAGTGGTCCTCGACGCGCTCCCCGAGCGCGACCAGCTCTCCGATCTCCGCGTCCGAGAGGACGCGCGCGGTGCGGCGCTCCTCGTCGACGTCGAGCTGGACGGTCTCGCCGGTCTCCGGGTCCTTCACCATCTCGACCTTCTTGTCCGCGACCGTGACCTGGTCGACCTCGCCGCGTCCGCGGTCGTATACGTAGTTGTCGGGCGAGACCGTGCCGGAGACGACCGCCTCGCCGAGCCCCCACGCGGCCTCGATGGTGATCTGCGGGTCGCCGGTCGAGGGGTGGCTGGTGAACATCACGCCGGACTTCTCGGCGTCGACCATCCGCTGGACGACGACCGCGATGTCGACGTCGGCGTGCGGGAACCCCCGCTGCTGGCGGTAGTAGATCGCCCGCTGGGTGAACAGCGAGGCCCAGCACTCCTTCACGCGACGCAGGAGGTCGTCCTCGCGGACGTTGAGGAACGTCTCCTGCTGGCCGGCGAACGAGGAGTCCGGGAGGTCCTCCGCGGTCGCGGAGGAGCGCACGGCGACGAACGCCTCCTCCTCGCCGCCCATCGACCGGTACCGCTCCAGGATCTCCTCGCGGACCTCGTCGGGGAACGGGGTCTCCAGGATGAGCTCCTCCGCCCGCTCCTCGGCCGCGCGGAGCGCGGCGGAGTCCTCGGGGTCGACGTCGACCGCCGAGAACAGCTCCTCGTCGATCCCCGCCTCCTCGATGAAGGTCCGGTACGTGCCCGCGGTGACGGCGAACCCCGGGGGAACCGGGAGTCCGGCGCCGATGAGTTCACCGAGCGAGGCGGCCTTTCCGCCGACGGTCCCGACGTCGTCGGCGTCGACGTCCTCCAGCCAAAGTACTGCCATTCGTATACCGGAGGATCCGGGAGCCGACCAATGAAGCTTCCGGCCTGTGCAACGCTGAATAAAATATTACTCAGTCGCGAGTTACGGAGTCGTCAAAGGCGGGCAGCCGCCGGATCGATCGAACGTAGAGAGGGCCGAAGCGACCGGGAGCCACGAACCGGCAGTCGGTTCGTACCCGTTAACACGCGTCTCCCCGACCTATACTTACCCTCGGACAGTCGAATCGGCATCCGTAACGTGTTACGGGTACTGTAACATCTCGGACGCGACCGTCACTCGCCGGCGAGCCGCTCGCGCTCCGCGCGCAGAATCCGCTGCCAGACGCCGAACAGCGCACTGCGCAGGTCGTATCGGTCGTTCACGCGGCTCACCCAGGCGTCGTCGGCGAACAGGAGGCGCTGGAACCGACGGACGGGCGGCGAGAGCGACTCCCGGTCGCCGCCGTAGTACGACAGCGACTCCTCGCGGGTCCGCTCGACGAGAGCGGCCGGGACCTCGATCCCGTCGGCCGCGGCGGCGTGGACGAACCACTCCAGATGGAGGAGCGCGTCGGCGAGCAGGAAGCGCTCGCGGAACCCCGAGACGCGGGCGAGCGCGGGGCGCCCGTCGATCGTCACGTCCCGCGGGCGGGAGAACCGCGGCGCCGTCACCGTCACGCCCGCCGCCTCCGCGACCGTCCCGGCGACGCGTCTGAGGCGCCGGTCGCCGTACCGCACCGGCGCGATCAGCGCGAGCTCGTACCACGTCGGCAGCCACTCGCAGTACGGCTCGGAGAAGGCGCCGTCGGCGAGCAGCGTCGCCGCGACCGACCGCGCCTCCGCCGGCGACAGCGCCGCGTGGTCGGTCCGGAGCCGGTCGGCGACCCGGTCGTCATCGATCGCGTCGACGCCGTCGAAGCCCATCCCCTCGGCGACGTGCCGGGTGTACGCGCGGCTCGCCGCGTACCAGTCGGCGAAGTCACCGGGCGCCGTCAGTCGGAGGAGTCGAAGGACCGTGATGGCACCCGTACGCTCGCCACCGACAAAACGCTCACCGTTCCGGGGCGCGGTCGGCACCGACTCCGCCGTCGCCGCTGTCGGGACCGTTGTCGCCGCCGGGGCCGTCCGCGAGCGCGCCCTCAAGCCCCCACTCGTCGGCGCGCTCGGCCGCCTCCTCGCGCGCCTGCTCGCGGATCGCCTCGATTCGGTCGTCGTCCGCGAGGAACGCCGCGACGGCGTCGGCGTCGTCCGCCTCCGGGTCGGCCAGTCGCTCGTCGGGCGCCGCCTCGCGGGTGCGGTCGGCGAGCGCCGGGTCGTCGGCGAGCTCCGTCGCCGCCGCGCCCGGCGCGACGCGGAGCGCGTCAGCCTCGTGGGCCGCGTCGAGCCCGTCGTCGACCGCGTACAGCTCGACGCGGTACGGGCC
>NZ_CVRT01000139.1 GCF_001261915.1 Halorubrum sp. SD626R | reverse complement strand
GCGGAGAGCTCCCGCATCGTGTACTCCGCGTTCGGGTCGTGAAGCGACTCGTAGTCTCGACTCATGCCGGGCGATTCATTCGGAACAGCGTAAACGTTTATGTTCGACGGGATTCAGTCGACGGCGACTCCCGGACCCGCGACTGCCCTCGATCCGCCCTCGATCCGCCCTCGAACCGCTCCCGCGCCGGGAGTGGTAAATAGGGAGCTTTTCATTACCGTGTTCGCAACGTAGCCCATGGTCGAGATTACCGATTCGCTCGCGTGTCTGTTCACCGGAGAAGTAGAGGAGCGAGAGGGCGACAGCGTCGTCGCGGTCCCCGCCTCGGAGATCGAACACGGGACGGTCGAGCCCGGCGAAACGTACCGCGTCGCGCTGATAGCGCGAGGCGGGGGAGACGGGGGCACCGCCTCGACCGGCTCCGCGGCCGGCGCGTCGTCGACGGATCGGGGCGTCGCCGGTAACGGGACGGAAACCGCCGCGGCGCCCTCTCCCGCAGACGCGGCCGCCGGACCGCCGGTCTCCGAGGGCGACGTCCGCGAGGTCACGATCGAGACGCTCGGCGACAAGGGCGACGGGATCGCGAAGATCGAGCGCGGCTACGTCGTCATCGTCCCCGACTCCGAGCCGGGCGACGAGCCGACCGTCGAGATCACGAGCGTCCGCGAGAACGTCTCGTTCGCCGAGGTCGTCGCGGAGTAGGAGGAGTCTGAGGAAGTTCTACGCCGCCCCCCCTTTCGGAGCGGCTCCCGGTCACTCCGGCGGGTCGCTCCGCGAGAACAGCCGTCGGAGGTGGGTCGGCGAGAAGAACGAACTCGGGCGGTCCATGTGGACGCCGATCTCCCCCGAGAGCGCCCGCAGCCCGAGCCGCTGGACCGGCTCCGGCAACGAGTAACACCGTCTTATTCCCTTCCCGAGCAGGATCTCGCGGCCGATCTCGTCGCGCCAGCCGGACTCGTAGTCGGCGAGGGTCGCCGGGTCGTCGGGATCGATCACGTCCGCGGCGACGTCGGCCGCGGTCATCCCGTACAGTATCCCGCCCCCGGTGAACGGCTTCGTCTGCGCGGCCGCGTCGCCGATCAGGAACGCGCGGTCGGTCGTGACCCGGTCCGGCGGCCCGACCGGGATCGCCCCGGAGCAGAACCGGTCCGTCGTCGCGCCGTACGCGTCGGTGAGCCGGTCGAACATCGCCGTGACGTCGTCGCTCGGGGGCGCCGCGAGCCCGTACTCGACGCCGGCGTCGCCCCGCGGGATCCGCCACGCGAAGAACGTCGGCGCGGTGAGGTGGACGTCGACGAGGTCGCCGTCGTCGGGCGCGTCGTCGAAGGCCAGCACCCCGTGGAGCAGCTCGTCGGGCTCCGGAAGGTCGAGCGACCGGCGGACGCGGGAGGTCGGGCCGTCGCAGCCGGCGACCATCCGCGCCTCGACCGTCTCCACGTCGCCCTCGGGGGTCCGGACCTCGACGGCGACGCGGTCCGCCAGTTCGTCGACGTCGAGGACGGTGTGGTCCTCGCGCACGTCGGCGCCCGCCTCGCGCGCGCAGTCGGCGAGCGTCCGGTCGAGCCCGACGCGGTCGATGACGTTCGAGACGGGGCGTTCTTTATAAAACGGGTACGCCGTCGAGCCGGGGCCGTCGACGTGGAACCGCGCGCCGTACACGCGGTTCTGGAGGAGGCGGTCGCGGGCCGCGTCGGGGACGTACTCCCAGACGTCGTCGGAGACGTGCCCCGAGCAGGCCAGCGGCTCGCCGACGGTCCCCTTCTCGAAGACGACCACGTCGCGGCCTGCCTCGGCCGCGCGCCTGGCGAACCGCGAGCCCGGCGGGCCGGCGCCGACGACGACGAAATCGTGCATGTCCGGGACGAGGCGGCGGACGCTTATAATTACGACGCGGTTACCGCGAGCGTCGCTCGGCCAGCCACGCCAGCGCCGCGTCGAGGTCGGTCTCCGGCGGCGAGCAGGTCCGCCCCTCGCAGACGTAGGCGGTCGGTTCGCCGTCGACGGCGTCCCGACCGGCCCAGATCGGCGGCGCCTCGTCCACGCCGAGCCGGTCGAGCCACTCGTCTAACCCCGACTCGGTCGGCGGCCGCGGCGCGACGAGCGCGCCCGGGAGGTACCGCTCGCCGAGGGTCTCGCGCCACGCGGTCGGCACCGCGTCGGCGGCGATCGTCGCCTCGATCCCGCCCGTCTCGACGCGCTCGGCGGCCCGCACGAGCGAGACGTGCTCCAGCGGGCTCGCCCGGATCCGGTCCGCGTGAGTGGTCACGACCGCCTCCGCGGCCGCCGCGAACTCGCGGTCTGTCCGGAAGCCGTCGAGCAGCGCCAGCGTCTCGGCCGCCACGCCGAGGCTCGACGGCGTGGAGCGGTCGGTGAACTCCTGCGGGCGGGCGAACAGAGCGTCGGCGCCCCGATCGGCGCTTTCGTCCGGGTCCCGCGTGAAGTAAATTGTCCCGTCGTCGGCGTCGTGAAACTCGTCGACGATCGTCTCCGCCAGTTCGAGGGCGAACCCGAGCGGCTCCGGGTCGCCGGTGGCGGCGTAGACGTCGAGCGCGCCGCGCGCGAGGAACGCGTGGTCGTCGAGGTACCCCGGTCCGCGGACGTCGCCGTCGAGCCACCGGCGCGCGAGGTCCCCGGTGTCGGCGTCGTAGAGGCGGTCGCGGCAGAAGTCGAGCGCCTCACGGGCGATCGCGGCGTACCCCTCGCCGAGGGCGCCGGCCGCGCTCGCGAACGCGGAGATCGCGCGGCCGTTCCACGCGGCGAGCACCTTCTCGTCGCGGGCGGGCCGCGGGCGCGACTCCCGCGCCTCGAACAGCGCGACGCGGGCCTCGGTCAGGCGCTCGCGGACCTCGTCGACGGCGAGGTCGTGCTCCTCGGCGAGCTCCGCGACCGACGCCGCGACCGTCGGCACCGTCGTGCCGCGCTCGAAGTTCCCGCCCGACTCGATCCCGTACCGGGCCTTCGCCAGCGACGCGGCGGGCTCGTCGAGGACCGCGTCGACCTCGGCCGGCGTCCAGACGTAGAAGGCGCCCTCGACGTCGGCGTGGCCGCTCCCGTTGTCGTCCGTGCTTCCGCGGCGACCCTCCGGCGGCGCGCTCCGGGCGTCGAGGGTGCTGAAGAAGCCGCCGCCCTCGTGGCGGAGCTCCCGGTCGAGGAAGCCGAGCGTCTCGCTCGCGACGCGGGCGTAGGCGGGGTCACCCGTCAGCCGGTACCCGTTGAGGTACACCAAGGGGAGCTCCGCGTTGTCGTACAGCATCTTCTCGAAGTGCGGGACCGTCCACTGCCGGTCGGTCGCGTACCGGTGGAAGCCGCCGCCGATCTGGTCGTACATCCCGCCGCGGGCCATCCCGTCGAGGGTGCCGGTCGCGGCCGTGAGCGCGGCGTCCCGACCGCTCCGGGCGTAGGCGCGCATGAGGAGATCGATCCGGCCGGGCATCGGGAACTTCGCGCCGCCGCTCCCGAACCCGCCGTACTCGTCGTCGTAGCCGCGGATCGCCGCGGCGGCCGCCTCGTCGAGGAGGTCGGTGCCGGGAGGGTCGTCCGCGTCGGGCCCGGTTCCCGCGTCCGGGACCGACTCCAGCTCGTCGCGGGCGCTCGTCGTCCACTGCTCGGCGCGGCGCTTCATCTCCTCGCGCTGTTCCGGGTCCGCCCACGAGTCGGCGATGCGCTCACAGAGGTCGCGGAACCCCGGCTGGTTCCGGCGGGGCTCGGGCGGGAAGTAGGTCCCGACGTAGAACGGCTTCCCCTCGGGCGTGCACCACGCGGAGAGCGGCCAGCCGCCGCCGCCCGTGACGAGCTGGGAGACGGTCATGAACGTGCTGTCCACGTCCGGGCGCTCCTCGCGGTCGACCTTGACCGGCACGAACTCCTCGTTGAGCGCCTCCGCGATCGCCTCGTCCTCGAAGCTCTCCTCGGCCATCACGTGACACCAGTGACAGGAAGAGTAGCCGATGGAGACGAACACGGGGACGTCGTGCTCGCGGGCGCGCTCGAACGCGTCGTCCCCCCACGGCTGCCAGTTGACCGGGTTGTCGGCGTGCTGCTGGAGGTACGGACTCGCCTCCTCGTCGAGGCGGTTCCGCGACGTCGGCTGTGTCATACGCCCGGTTCGCCCCGGCGAGGCAAAAAGCCGTCACACGAGCCGCGGGTTCGGGATCCGCCCCCACGGGCGATCCACGACTATGAATATCTCGTCGCCCTGAGAGAGTAACGTTTACACTACCGTGCACTCACCCGTCGGACATGACCGAGACCGTACTGCTGGTGGGGGGCGGCGGACGCGAACACGCGATCGGGCGCGCGGTCGCCGACGACTGCGCGCTGTACGCCTGCGCGAGCAACCGGAATCCGGGTATCCGCAGGGTCGCGGAGGGGTTCGAGACGATCGACGAGACCGACGCCGAGGCCGTCGCGAACTACGCGACCGACGTGGACGCCGACCTCGCGGTGATCGGCCCTGAATCGTCGCTGGCGGCGGGCGTCGCCGACGCGCTCGACGACACCGGCGTCTACGCGTTCGGCCCGCGGGCCGAGGAGGCGCGGCTGGAGACGGACAAGGCGTACCAGCGCGAGTTCATGGAGGAGAACGCGATCCCCGGCTACCCCGACTACGCGGTGTTCGACGACATCGACGCCGCCTGCGACTACATCGACGCGTACGACGGCGACCTGGCGGTCAAGCCGGCCGGGCTCACGGGCGGAAAGGGGGTGAAGGTGATCGGCGATCAGGTGACCGCGGAGGGGGCCAAAGAGTACCTTCGCGACTCGGACTACGAGCGCGTCGTGTTGGAGGAGCGCCTCGTCGGCGAGGAGTTCACGGTCCAGGCGTTCGTCGCGAACGGCGACCTCCGGACGACGCCGGCTGTCCAGGACCACAAGCGCGCCTACGAGGGCGACGAGGGGCCGAACACGGGCGGGATGGGGTCGTACACCGACACGGGGCTCTCGCTTCCGTTCATGGCCGAGGGCGACTACGAGGCCGCCGTCGACGTGCTGGCGGCGGTCGTCGACGCGCTCCCCGACTACAAGGGCGTCCTCTACGGCCAGTTCATGCTCACCGACGAGGGGCCGAAGGTCGTCGAGTTCAACGCGCGGTTCGGCGACCCGGAGGCGATGAACACGCTCCCCGTCCTGGAGACGCCCTTCCTCGACGTGCTCACGGCGGCGCGCGACGGTGACCCGCTCCCCGAACTGGCCTTCTCCGGCGAGGCGACCGTCTGTAAGTACGCCGTGCCGGACGGCTACCCGGTCGACCCCGACGCGGGCGCGGCGATCGCCGTCGACGAGGAGAGCGTCGGCGACGCGCTCCTCTACTACGCCAGCGTCGACGAGCGCGACGACGGGCTGTACACGACCACCTCGCGGTCGTTCGCGGTCGTCGGCCGCGGCGACTCCATCGCCGCCGCGGAGCGACAGGCCGAGGCGGGGCTCTCGGCCGCCGGCGACGGGCTCCGGATCCGTCACGACGTCGGGAAGGCCGACCTCGTCGAGCGCCGGATCGAACACATGAACGAGCTGCTGGAGTAGGGCGTCCGTCTCGGCCGGTCGTGGGCCCTCGTCGGGTCGCAGGGGCGCTGGTTCCGGTATCCGACGTGAGTCCTCGCGTCGGCGATCCTTTTACCCACGGCGTCCGAACGGTCTCTCGTGACTCACGAGGACGGCGGCGCGGCGGCGGATGACGGCTCCCGCAACGACCGGTTGGACCGGCGCCCGACGCCCGGACCGCGCAACTCGCTGTGGTCGTGGCCGGACGCGAAGTCGCCGCTCGTCGTCGTCCGCAACTACGTCGTCATCGTGCTCGCGCGGGTCTGCCCGAGCCTGCGGCTGAAGAACTGGCTGCTGCGGCGGATCGGCGTCACGGTCGGCGTCGGCGTCGCGTGGGGGCTGGAGTCGACCCCGGACGTGTTCTGGCCCGAGCGGATCGCCGTCGGCGACGACGCGATCATCGGCTACGACGCGACGCTGCTGTGCCACGAGTTCCTCCGCGACGAGTACCGCCTCGGCGACGTCGTCGTCGAGGAGCGGGCGATGATCGGAGCCGGCGCGGTCGTTCTCCCCGGCGTCACGGTCGGCGCGGGTGCCCGCGTCGCGGCCAACTCGCTCGTCGCCGAGGACGTTCCGCCGAACGCGACGGTCGCAGGCGTTCCGGCGGAGGTCGTCTCGCGGGCGGACTCCACCGACTGACCGCGAACTACTCGGCCGCGTCGCCGCCCGGTCCGTCGGTCGCGTCGCCGTCACCCAGGTCGCCGTCACCCGGGCCGTCGCCGGATTCGGCGGCCGCCTCCGCGTCCGTGATGTGCGCTTCCGTGCTCACGCTCTCTAGGTCGACGCCGACCTCCCGGGCGACGGCGTCGAGGACCGCCCGCTGTTCGGCCATCTCGTTTTCGAGCCGCTGTACGCGCTCCGAGGTGTCGAGCACGGTCGACTGGGTCTGTTCGACCTCCGTCCTGAGTTCGTTTATTTTCTGGTACGTGCGCTCGGCCTTGTCTGCGAGCGTCTGGATCTTCTTCGCCGTGTCGCCGAATCCCATACCGGTCGGTGGACGCCGCGGTACCTGTGCCTTTCCTTCGCTCGTCGCCGTGTCTGGGCAGTTCGGAGCGCCGTCGTCGGCGGAGCGTCGGTGGGCTTTTGCCCGAACCGCCCGTCGTATCGGTATGCGCGTCGACCGAATCCTGTTGACGAACGACGACGGTATCGACGCCGTCGGGCTCCGCGCCATGCAGGACGCGCTCTCGGCCGACTACGACGTGGTGACCGTCGCGCCGACGGCCGACCAGTCGTCGACCGGGCGGACGCTCTCGGAGGGGGTCGCCGTCAGCGACCACGAACTCGGCTACGCGGTCGACGGAACTCCGGTCGACTGCGTCGACGCCGGTCACGTCGACCGCGTTCTCGACGCGACCCCGTGGTCGCTGACGGCGACCCCCTCCGAG
>NZ_CVRT01000138.1 GCF_001261915.1 Halorubrum sp. SD626R | reverse complement strand
ACCAAGGACGACGCGGAGGTGCGCCGATAGTGGTCTCGTCCGTCGTCCACGCCGGCTTCGCGCTGCTGCTCGCGGCCGGCCTGCTCGGCGACTACTACGACCGGCGCGCGCTCGCCGTCCTGCTCGCGATCGTCGTGATCCCCGAGGCGGACAGCTTCCTCGGGTTCGTCATGTCCGGGGCCCATCGCACGATCGGGCACAACCTCGTGTTGCCCGCGGCGGGGGCGGCGCTGCTCCACTACGACGCCCGCCTCCGCGAGCGGTCGGCACTCCGCGAGCGCCTCGGCGACCGGTGGATCGCGGTGGCGTGGGTCGGGCTGTTCGTCCACGTCTTCGCCCACGTCTCGCTCGACTGGGTCCACCTCGAAGGGGTGAACGTCTTCTGGCCGCTTCGGGACCGCTTCTACGCCCTGGACGGGGAAATACTGCTGTCGACCGCGGACGGCTTCGTCCAGACGTTCGTCGACCTCCGAACCGACCCGGAGACGGGCCGTCGGGCGGTCGACGCCGGCGGCGGCGGGACCACCGAGACGGTCCACGTCAACAACCCGGTCGAACCGCGCGATCCCGCCGACGAGATCGAGGAGCCCGTCGAGCGGATCTTCCCGGTCGCGAGCGCCGGCTGGCGGCTCTACCTCGCCGGGACCGGGCTGTTCGTGCTGGCCGCCCGGCGGCTGCAGGACCGAGCGCCGGGAGGAGGCGGGGACTGAGGAGCGCCGAGGGGGACCGAGGTCCGGGCGACCGCGGACGACATAAAGGGCCCACATAGTATGGCGAGGGGGTGAACCCCTCGGAGGGCGTACTATCCGGTGATGAGCCCTCGCTCACGCGACGACGAGCGTCTCGCCGGCGCGGAGATCGCGGTCGTCGGCGCCGGGTTCGGCGGCCTCTCCGCGGCCGCGTACCTCGCCGACGCCGGCGCGGACGTGACGGTGTTCGAGCGCAACGAGCATCCGGGGGGGTACGCCGGCCGGATCGAGCGCGACGGCTTCCGGATCGACACCGGCCCCTCGTGGTACCTCATGCCGGAGGTGTTCGACCGCTTCTTCGGTCACTTCGGGCGGTCGACAGAGGAGTTCTACGAGCTGACCGAGCTCGACCCGCTCTACGAGGTCGTCTGGAAGGACGGCGACCGCGCAACGATGCCCGCAGACCGGGCGGGGCAGAAGGCGCTGTTCGAATCGTACGAGGCGGGCGCCGGCGATCGGCTCGACGCGTACCTCGACGACGCCGCGGAGGCGTACGAGCTCGGGATGGACCGGTTCGTCTACCCGAGCCGGTCCCGGCTCCGCGACATGGTCGACGCGGACGTGTTGCGGTCGGGGCGCGCGCTCCCGAAGCTCCGGACCATGGACGACTACGTCGGCGACTACTTCGAGCACGAGAAGCTCCGGCAGATCGCGGAGTACAAGCTCGTCTTCCTCGGCGGGTCGCCGTACAACACGCCCGCCATCTACACGTTGATGAGTCACGTGGACATGAACCTCGGCGTCTACCACCCGACCGGCGGCATCGCGAGCGTCGTCGACGGGATGGCGGCGCTCGCGACCGACCTCGGCGCCGAGATACGCACGGAGACGCCGGTGACCGCGATCGAGCCCTCGGTCGCGGCGGCGGGCCCGAAGTTCGAGGTGGACACTCCCGGATCGACCGACCGGTTCGACCGAGTCGTCGCGAACGCGGCGCCGCCGCACGTGGAGCGCGACCTCCTGCCAGCCGAGTACGCCCGCCGCGAGGCGTACTGGGAGTCGCGGACGTACGCCCCCTCGGCGTTCCTCATGTACTTCGGCGTCGAGGGCGAGGTCGACCTCGACCACCACGCGCTCGTCTTGCCGACCGACTGGCGCCCCCACTTCGACTCGATCTTCGACGATCCGGCGTGGCCGGACGATCCGGCGTACTACGTTCACGTCCCCTCGAAGACGGACCCGGAGGCGGCGCCGGAGGGCCACGAGGCCGTGTTCGTCCTCGTCCCGCTGGCGCCCGGGCTCGACGACGACTCCGAGACCCGCGAGCGCTTCCGCGAGCTGGTGCTCGACGACCTCGCCGAGCACGCCGGCGTCGACTTCCGCGACCGCGTCGTCTTCGAGGAGACCGCCTGCGTCGCCGACTTCCGCGAGCGGTTCAACGCCCCGCGGGGCACCGCCCTCGCGCTCTCGCACACGCTCGGACAGACCGGGCCGCTCCGCCCGGCACATCGGGCGCCGGGCGTCGAGGGGCTCTACTACGTCGGGGCGTACACGAACCCCGGGATCGGGATGCCGATGTGTCTGCTCAGCGGCGAACACGTCGCCGAGGCCGTGATCGAGGACGCCGCCGACGGGGGGGTGTTGCCGTCCGTGGTCCCGACCTCGACGCTGCGGTAGGAGCGATCGGGGGTCGACGCGGTCGATCCGGACGCGACCGCACGCAACCGCGACGGGCTCAGTCCGACCCGTCGACCGCCGCCTGCACGGCGGCCCAGTGCGTGATCGTCCCGTCGTCGCCCGGCAGCGGGCGGAGCGAGACGCGGTTGAGAAACGGCTCCCCGTCGCGCCGGTAGTTCCGGACCTCGACGGTCACCGGCTCCCAGATCGACACCGCCTCGCGGAGGTCGGCGACGGGTTCGGGATCGGTCTCCGGGCCCTGTAACAGCCGCGGGTTCCGGCCGCGGAGCTCCGCGAGCGAGTAGCCGGTGAGCTCGCGGAACGTCCGGTTCGCGTAGCGGATCGGGGTGTCGCGGTACGCCGGGCCGCAGAGCGTGACGCCCAGCGGCGCGTCGTCGAGGAGTCGGACGCGCTCGATCAGGCGTCGGTCGCGCTCGGTGAGGTCGTCGCCCTCGGCGACCGCCGGAGGTAGGGCCGCTGCCGAGTGCGTCCGGGGGAGTCCGTGCGGGTCTATTCGCTGTTCGGCGTCGTCGCCGCCGGCGGCTCCGTCGGCGAGGAGATCGCGGAACGCGCGTCGGGCGTCCCCCTCGTCGGCCGCGAGGAAGTCGAGGATCGCCGCTCTGAGTTCCATCGCGGCGTCAGAAGTCCCGGCCGGTCGCGGCGTCGGGGAGGTCGTACCGCTCGACCGGGAGTCCGAGTTCCTCGAGGGCAGCCTCCAGGTGTTCGGTCGCGATGAACTCGTCGCCGGCGGCGACGCGAGCCGCCTGGGCGTGCGCGAGCACCTCGCCCTTCCGGTCGTCGGGAACGTCGAACTTGTCGGCGGCGAGCTCGATGACGAGCCCGTTGTGGTCGTGGGTGTACAGCGAGTGGAAGGCGCCGCGGTCGTACTCGCTCACCTCGTGGCCGGCGTCGAGCAGGCGGTCGCGGATCGCCGGGAGCTCCTCGGGTTCGATGCTGAACGCGAGGTGATGGACCGCGCCGATCCCGGGGTCCTGTGTCTCGACGGAGTCGCGCGACTCGTCGACGAAGAAGGTGACCAGCCGCCCGTCGCCCGCGTCGAAGAAGAGGTGTTCGACCTCCTCGCGGTCGAGGTTCGGCTGTCTGATCACGAGGGGAAGTCCGAGTACGTCGCGGTAGAAGGCGACCGTGTCGTCCGCGTTGCTCCCGATCAGCGTGACGTGGTCCCAGCCGGTCGCGCGGAGCGTGCTGTCCGGCCGTTCCGCCGTGACCTCGTGCGTCGGCATACCGTGATCTACGGCGGCGTCCCTCATGAGTCCGTGGTAACACCGATGTCAGTCGACGACGCGAGGCGGACCGAATCGGCGGAGGCTAAAAGAGCGATTTGGGATTCCCGACCGGTTATCCCGACCGAAGCCGAAACGCGGGACGTGCGGCGGAACGCTCGACGGACGGACCGGGACGCCGGGCTCGCCACGGAGACGTGTACGCTGCCCGACGGCCGGACCCTCGCCTACGCCGTCGGCGGGGCCGGGGACGGGACGCCGGTTGTCGCGCACCATGGAACACCGGGATCGCGGCTGTTCGCGTCGCTCCTGGCCGACGCCGCCGCGGCGGAGGGCGTCCGACTCGTCGTTCCGGACCGGCCGGGGTACGGCCGCTCGTCGCCCCCGCCGGACGACTGGACCCCGCGGGACTGGCGGGAGGACCTCGCGACGCTCCTCGACGCGGAGTCGATCGAGCGGGCCGGGGTCGTGGGGTTTTCCGGCGGCGGACCGTTCGCGCTCGCGGCCGCGATGAACGAACGAGTGGGTCGCGCCGCGCTGGTCAGCGCCGTCGTTCCGCCGGCCGACGTCGGCCTCGTGAGGCTGTCGCGGGTCCCGCTCGCCGTGCGCGCGCTCTTCCGCCTGTCGAGGGCGTACGCGTCGGTGGCTGGCCCGAGTGCGGTCGTCGGGCAGTACACCGACCGCTCGGTTCCGGCGGACGTCTCGCGGGCGGTCGCCGACGATTTCCGCGAGGCTCTGCGGCAGGGAGCGCTGGCGGTCGCCCGGGAGAACCGGTCGTTCGGGGCGGGGTGGCCGGAAATCGACCGACCGCCGGTCCCCGTCCGGGCCTGGCACGGGACCCGTGACGAGAACGCGCCGCTGTCGGCCGTCCGGGCGCTTGCGAACGAGAGCGGCGTCGAGCTTGCGACCGCCGAGACGGACCACCTCGGGGCGCTGCTCGATCACCGACGGGAGGCGTTGCGGTGGGTCGGCGACGCGTAGCGTCGAAGCGGGACGCGAGGAGAGAGGCGGGACGGGTAGACTCGCGGGGTCCCCACGAGCGGAACGAGTGGGGGCAAGCGAGGGAACGAGACGAACGAAGTGAGTCGAGTGGACTCGCGGGGATTTTGAACCAGAGCCAGACGTGCTCGCTCACTTCGTTCGCTGCGCGCGACTGGCAGGATTCAAATCCCCGCTCGTTGCAGAGTTGCGCCGCTCGCGGTATTGCTCGCGGCGCAAAAACATGGACTCGCGGGGTCCCCACGAGCGGAGCGAGTGGGGGCACGCGAGGGAACGAGACGAACGAAGTGAGTCGAGTGGACTCGCGGGGATTTGAACCCCGGGCCTTCCCCGTGCCAGGGGGATGATCTAC
>NZ_CVRT01000137.1 GCF_001261915.1 Halorubrum sp. SD626R | reverse complement strand
ACACCTCCCCAGCCTCGCGGTTCGCGCTCTGCGAGCGCTCACCGCGTCCCTCGCGGGCTCCTCACGGTCGCCGGGGGCGACCGCTCGGAGGCGCGCCACCGCTCATTTATAACTACCACGTCGCCGTCGGAGGTCGAACCCTCGATCCGCTGCTCGCCGAGTTAAACCGGTAGCAGCGCCGCGCTGCCGCCGGCCGCCGCTCGGAGCTCGTCGCTGTAGGCGATGGTGACGTACAGGACGGTGAAGATGACGGCGTTGTGGAGGCCGTGGAGCAGCGCCGGGACGACGAGGTTCTCGGTGTACTCGTACACCACGCCGAAGACGATACTCGGCAGGAAGAGGATGGCGATGGTGGTGAGCCGCCCGGAGATCCCGCCCGTCAGCGCCATCACGTGGACCGCCGCGAAGATCGCGGAGGCGACGAGGATCGCGGGCGCCGGCGACAGCGTCTCCCGGAGCCGTCCCTGCACGACGCCGCGGTACAGGATCTCCTCGGAGGGACCGATCACGAGGAACGACGCCGCGATGAGGAGCGGGATGATCGCGGGGTTCTGCATCGCCAGCTCCGCGCTCTGATTGGAGGCGGTCTCGGTGCCGAGCTGCTGGATCACGGCCGAGACGGCCGTGATCGCGACCAGGATGAGCGCCCAGCTCCCGATCACGATGCCGATCTCCTTCAGGCTCGGGCGCCGCACGCCGAGGTACGCGACGATCCCGGCGCGGTCGAGCCCCCGCCAGGCGAGGTAGGCGACCGCCAGCCCGCCGAACGCGACGTACTGGCCCAACACCAGCGTGAGCGCGAGGCTCGCGGCGAGCGGGAGCCCGCCGGTCACGGTGTTGATACCGAACACCACGCCCCCGCTGGCGAGGGCGATCGCGGGACCGAGGATCCCCAGGAGCAGGGCCGTACCGATCGCGACCGCGACGGCGCGACCGCCGGGGCCCTCCGACGCGGTCGAGGTGACGACGTCGTCGGCGGTCGCCGCCCCGTCGCCGGGCGCGGTCGAACCGTCCGCCGGCTCGCCGCCGTCGGGAGCGCTCGGTTCGGCGCCGTCGGAAGCCCCCGGCTCCCGTCGATGCGCGTCGTCCTCGGAGGGGTCTGCCATTGCCCGCCGTACGGGCCGACGCATAATAGGGCTGTTCGTGCCGGGGCTCCGGGTGCGGTCGTCGCCGGCGCCGCTCCCGCCTCACCGATGCAGCAGCTCGTACCAGAGCACGGCGGTCACGGCCCGCCCGTCGCGGAGCCCCTCGTCGACGACGGCCGACAGCAGGTCGTCGTACGGGACCGTCTCGACCGCGATCGACTCGTTGTGGTCGAGGTCGCGCTCGGCCGTGGGTTCACAGCCCGTCGCGAGGAAGTGGTGGTGGACCGCGTTCGCCATCCCGTTCGTCG
>NZ_CVRT01000136.1 GCF_001261915.1 Halorubrum sp. SD626R | reverse complement strand
CCGACGGCGAGGTCGTCGGGGTCGATCCGGAGGAACGGATCCGGGTCACGCAGCCGCGGCTGTGCGACGTAGAGCGTCTTTCCGGCCCGGAGCGCGGCCCGCCGAACCGGGAGTTGCGGCGCGTCGGGGTTACACTTCAGCGTGCGAGCGGCCGCCCACTCCGGCGTCGCAGTCAGCCGCTCGCACGCCGCATCCGCGCCCGCGAAGTTCGGAATCCGATCGTGCGGCGGAAACGGGAACCGGGCCTGGTCGCCCTCGTCGAACGCGTCCCAGACGGCCTCTCGGACGGCCTGCTTGTCCATATCTGAGCGTACGCCGGGAGCGGCATATACGCGGCGCTGCCGAGCGTCGCTCTCGCGGCCGTCGCTTCGTCTCGTTCTGCATCGATTCTGTGTCTGTATTCTCACGACGTGAAACTCGGTTCGGCCCTATACCTCCTTGCGGCGTGAACGCACAGCCATGACCACCGAATCCACCGACGCCGTCTGTGCGGGCTGGGACGGGAGCGAGTGCGAGGGGACGGTCCACTGTCCGCCGCGCTGTCCGCGGTTCGTGGACAAGCGGGGCGCGCGCTGGACGATCCGCCCGGCCGTCTCGGAAGACCTCGCACCGCTCGCCGAGATGTACGAGGGGTTCGGCCGCGAGGACCGCGCGCAGGGGCTGCCGCCGGTGGTTCGACGCCAGCGCGCGGAGTGGATCGAGTCGATGCTCGCGGAGGGGAACAACGTCGTCGCCGAGCGCGGCGGCGAGGTGCTCGGCCATGCGATGTACACGCCGACCGACGCGGACGTGCCCGAACTCGCCGTCTTCGTCCACCCCACGGCGCAGGACCGCGGGATCGGGACGGAGCTCTGTCGGCACGTGATCGCGAACGCCGCGGCGGCCGACCGCGACGCCATCGAACTCCACGTCGAGGCCGGAAACCGGATCGCCCGTAGCGTCTACCGCTCCGTCGGGTTCCGGATCGCCGAGCGGCGCGGCGATCTGCGGATGGAACTCTCGCTCGACGACCCGGTGGCGACTGCGGTTCGGCTGCCGCCGATAGCGCGTGAGAGATAGGCCGGCCAACGAGCCGGGAGCAGCGCCCGTACCGTGGATGGGGAACTATATTTAACATGTATTATTGTCTGGATTATCAATTAAATAGACTGAATACTGTTATGTTAGGCGCTCTAGACGACTGTATCTGGAATGGTAGTGTATATCCGATCCGTCGCGCAATCCGTGTTATGAGCCGTCCTACCAGCGTTCGTCTCCCCGAGATATTCGACGATCTGAACGTCGGTATCAATCTCCACGATACGGACGGCGGACGAATTCTCGACGCGAACACCCGACTCGCCGAGCTGTACGGGTACTCGGTGGCCGAACTCCGGTCGATGAGCGTCGGAGACTACACGGCACCGTCGACGCGATTCACACAGGAGGAGGCGTCTCGCAGGATCGCTCGCGCCGCGGCGGGCGATCCGCAGTCGTTCGCGTGGCAGATAGCGCGCTCGAACGGCGAACTGCGCTGGATCCACGTCAGCCTCAACGCGACCACAATCGACGGGGTTGCGTGCGTCCTCTCGGAGGTGCAAGACGTCACCGAGTATCGGGCTCGCGAGCGTCGACTGCGGCTTCTCAGTCGGATCGTTCGTCACAACCTCCGGAACAAGACAAATGTTCTCATGGGATACGCCGATCGGGTTCAACGAGCCGTCGAAGACGATACGCTCGAGAGAGAGGTTCAGACCATTCTGGACATCAGTACCGAAGTAGGGGGACTGAGCGACTCTGTCAAGCAGATCGAACGGATCGCCGAACCGGACGCGACGGAGCGGTCTCCGACCGACCTTCGGAGCGTTTCCCGCTCAGTTATCGACGACGTGACCGCGGAGTATCCCGACGCCGACGTTTCACTCGAAGCACCGACGGAGATATGGGCCATCGCGGACGAGGGTATCCGCTACGCGCTGGAGCATGCCGTCCGGAACGCGATCAAGCACAACGACCGCGGCGTGCCGACGGTGACGCTCTCGGTCGGCTCCTGTGACGAAACGGGCCACGGGGTCGTTCGTGTCGCCGATTACGGGCCCGCGATCCCGGACGTGGAGATCGAGGTACTCAACGAGGACGTCGAGACCAGCAGCACGTACCACGGAGCAGGCGTGGGACTGTGGGTGATGCAGTGGTGCGTCGATTCGCTGGGCGGCGAACTCTCGTTCTCGGAGAACTCCCCGCGAGGCAACGTGGTCACTATCTCTCTTCCCAGGGGCGAAGTCCCAGACGACCGCAACGGTTAGGCGTTCCCGAACCGTTACTTCCGTAACCGTGGACGACGCCGTCGAGTGGCTGCGCGACCGACCGTTCTACGAGGGACAGATCGCGGAGCACCGCCGCCTCCCCGCCCGCGACCCCGAGTTCGCCGACGTCGACCTCGCGCCCCGGATGGCCGACGCGCTCTCGAAGGCGGGGATCGACCGCCTCTACCGCCACCAGGCCGACGCGATCGAGACGGTCCGCGACGGCGACGACGTCGTGCTCGCCACCGAGACCGCGAGCGGCAAGTCGCTCGCGTACACCGTCCCCGCCTTCGAGGCCGCGATGGACCACGGGGGACGGACCCTCTATATCGGGCCTCAGAACGCGCTGATCGCGGACCAGGAGGAGAGCCTGAGCGACCTCGCTCACGGCCTCGGCTTCGGGAGCGGCGTCTCCGTCGAGTCGTACACGGGCCGGCTCTCGCGGTCGGAGAAGCGAGAGGTCCGCGACCGCGAGCCGACCGTGCTCCTCTCGAACCCGGACATGCTCCACTACGCGCTGCTCCCGTACGCCGGGCGGCTGTGGGAGTGGTTCTTCTCGTCGCTGGAGCACGTCGTGATCGACGAGGTCCACAGCTACCGCGGCGTGTTCGGCTCGCAGGTCGCGCTGACCCTGCGCCGGCTCGCGCGGACCTGCGAGCGGTTCGGATCGAGCCCGCGGTTCGTCTGCTGCTCGGCGACGATCAACAACCCCGTCGAACACGCCGCGGCGGTGACCGGCCGCGACCCGGACGGGATCGCCCTGGTCGACGAGGACGCGTCGGGACGGGGCCCGCGCGACTGGGTGCTGTGGAACCCGCCGGAGTACGACGACGACTGGCAGGAGCGCGGGAGCGGCCGCCGGAAGTCGAGTCACACGGAGAGCAAACGGCTGTTCGTCGACCTCGTCACGGCCGGCGCGCAGACGCTGGCGTTCACGCGGGCGCGACAGACCGCGGAGCAGTACGCGACCGATAGCGCGAGCGACCTCCGCGAGCGCGGCGAGCGCGACCTCGCATCGAAGATCGGCGCCTACCAGGCCGCCCTGACGGACGAGCGCCGCCGGGAGATCGAGGCCGACCTCCACTCGGGGGAGCTCCGGGGCGTCTGGTCGACGAGCGCGCTGGAGCTCGGCGTCGATGTCGGCGGACTCGACGCCGTGATACTGGACGGCTACCCCGGCACGCGGATGTCGGCGTACCAGCGCGCGGGACGGGCCGGTCGCGGCGACGACCCCGCCCTCGTCGTGATGGTCGGCGGGGAGGACCAGCTCGACCAGTACCTGATGACCAACCCCGCCGACTTCTTCGAGGCGCCGCCGGAGGACGCGATCTGCGACCCCGAGAACGCCGAGCTGCTCCCCGGCCACGTCGCCTGCGCGGCCGACGAGAGCTGGCTCTCGCCCGAGGACGAGCGCTTCTTTGGCGACCCGTTCCCGGGCATCGTGGGGGACCTCACTGACGATGGCGTCCTCGATCGGCGGGAGACCGCCGACGGGCTGCGGTGGACGCACGCCGGGTCGTCGAGCCCGCAGCAGGCCGTGAGCCTCCGGACCGTCGGCGACCGCGAGGTCGACCTGATCGACTCCTCCCGGAGCGAGACGGTCGCCTCGCTCGGCTTCGGCGACGCCCTCCGCGACGCGCACCCCGGCGCCATCTACCACCAGCAGGGGCGCACCTACGAGGTGACGTCGCTGGACCTCGACCGCGACGTCGCCGAGCTGCAGTCCTCATGGGCCGACTACTACACGCAGCCGCTCACGGAGAAGGATATCGTCGTGAACGAGGACCTCGCGGAGCGGGAGCTCGACGCGCGCTCAGACGTCCCGGTCCGCTTCGCTGACGTGACCGTCACGGAACGGATTACGGGCTTCGTCCGCAAGGACGCCAAGACCGGCGAGTCGCTCGGGGAGTCGACGCTCGACCTCCCGGAGACGACGCTGCGGACGAAGGCCCTGTACTTCCCGGTGCCGGCCGACCTGGAGTCGGAGATGCGGGCGATCGGCGCCGGCGACGGCAACGAGGGAGAAGGAGGCAACGACGCGGAGACGGCGACCGACGGCGGTGAGAGGGAAAGAGCGGAGCCCGCGCCGGACGGCGAGTACGCCTTCAACGGCGGGATCCACGCCGCCGAGCACGGGATCATCTCGCTGTTCCCGTTCCACCTGCTCTGCGACCGCGCCGACGTTGGCGGCATCTCGACGCCGTACCACCCCCACACAGACGCGCCCGCGGTGTTCGTCTACGACGGCTACCCCGGCGGGGTGGGACTCACCCGTCGGGGGCACGAGCGAATCGAGGAGCTGATGGCTCGCACCGCCCGACTCATCGACGGCTGCGACTGCGAGGGCGGCTGTCCGGCCTGCGTCCAGTCGCCCCACTGCGGCAACGCCAACGACCCGCTCGCGAAGGCGCCGGCAGTCCGCCTGTTGGAGGCGCTGACGGGCGATGGGAACGGGAGAACGGACGACCGATAGGCGCAAACGACTTGCCGCCCCCGCGCGAGCACGACGTATGGCGTTCGACCTCGACGACGCGACGGAGCCGGCCGCGGTGGCGATGGAGTGGCTGGTGCTCGGGGCGGCGTACTTCCTGCTCCTGCTCTTTCTCATCGGCGTGTTCGACCTGTTCCTGTCGCTGTACCGGCTCCTCATCGCCGGGAACTTCACCGACCCCAACGAGGTCGTCGGTCTCCTCGACAGCGTGCTCCTCCTGTTGATCATCGTCGAGGTCCACCGGACGCTGCTGGCGTACGCCAAGGGGGAACCCGTCCTCCGGATCGTCGTCAGCGCCGCCATCATCGCCATCGCCCGGCGAGCGATCAGCTTCCGACTGGAGGATTACGGCTCGGGCGGGGAGACGGTCCTCGCGGCGGTCTCGATCGCGGTCCTCGTGCTCGCGCTCACGCTCGGATACTTCCTCCTCGATCGGGTGGACGTGCCCGGCAGGCCGGAGCTGTGAGTGGGGTGGGGCCGTGAGTCGATCGGATGGAACGGCGACGGCACCGCCTCGACCGCCGCCGGTGGTTTCACGGTCCTCCCACCCGTGGCGATCGCATGGAGCTGTTCTGGCACCGGCGGGACCTCAGGCTCACCGACAACGTCGGGCTCGCGGCCGCCGCCGACCGAGGCGCGGTCGCGGGCGTCTTCGTCTTCGACGACGACGTGCTCGCGCACGCGAGCGACGTGCGAGTCCGCCGCCTGCTCGACGGGCTCGCGGCGCTGCGAGACGACTACCGCGACCGCGGCGGCGACCTCCTCGTCGCCCGCGGCGACCCGGCGACCGTCCTCCCCGAGCTGGCCGACGCGCTCGACGCCGACCGCGTCGTCTGGAACCGGGACTACTCCGGACTCGCGCGCGAGCGCGACGCCGAGGTCCGGAGAGCGCTCGACGAGGCCGGAATCGAGCGCGAGGCACACCACGACGCGGTGTTACACACGCCGGACTCGATCCGGACGAACGCCGGCGACCCGTACTCGGTGTACACCTACTACTGGCGGAAGTGGACTGACCGCGAGAAAGATCCGCCCGCGCCGACGCCCGAGGCGGGCGACCTCGTCGACGCCGACGCGCTGGCGGCAGCAGTTGAGAGCGACGACGGCGCCCTCGCCGACGGCGGCGCCGCGACCGACCCCGTCGCAGTCGGCGACTTGCCCGCGCCGGACGACGTCGGCTTCGCGGAGCCCGACGCCGACGTCGGCCCGGCCGGAACCGAGGCCGCCCGGGAGCGGCTCGACGCGTTCCTCGACGCGGCGGTGTTCTCCTACGACGCGGAGCGCGACTACCCCGCCCGGGAGGCGACCTCGCGGATGTCGGCGTTCCTGAAGTACGGCGAGATCGGGGTCCGCGAGGCGTACGAGGCGACGGAGGAGGCGATGGCCGCGGCGGAGGAGCGGGTCGCGAGCGGTAACGGGGCGGCGGGCGAGGGAGGCGACGCCGAGGACGAGGACGGTCCCGTCGCCGCGGTCGAGGAGTACCAGCAGCAGCTCGCGTGGCGGGAGTTCTACACGCAGGTGTTGTACCACAACCCGGAGGTCGTCGCCGAGAACTACAAAGAGTACGAGGAGGAGATCGAGTGGCGCGACGACCCCGAGGAGATCGCGGCGTGGAAGCGCGGCGAGACGGGGTACCCGATCGTCGACGCCGGGATGCGCCAGCTCCGCGAGGAGGCCTTCATGCACAACCGCGTGCGGATGATCGTCGCCTCCTTCCTCACGAAGGACCTCCTCGCCGACTGGCGACACGGTTACGAGCACTTCCGGGAGCGGCTGGCCGATCACGACACCGCCAACGACAACGGCGGGTGGCAGTGGGCGGCCTCCACGGGGACCGACGCCCAGCCCTACTTCCGCATCTTCAACCCGATGACGCAGGGGGAGCGATACGACCCCGAGGCGGAGTACATCACAGAGTACGTCCCCGAACTCCGGGGGCTCGACGCCGACCTGATCCACGGGTGGCACGAACTCTCGCCGACCCAGCGCGCGAACGCGGCGCCCGGCTATCCGGCGCCGATCGTCGACCACTCGGAGCGGCGGGAGGACGCGCTGGCGATGTACAAGCGAGCGCGCGGTGAAGATCCGGAGGAATAGGCGTACAACAGTCGAGTCGACCTTTCTGTCGAGACGAACCGTTCAGAAGTCCCAGCCGCCCGTATATACACACGTCAGCGGACCGACGGTGAACACCTCAAAAGCCCCAGCCGCGGGGCGGCCGCACGCTCGCTGTCGTTCAAGACGGCTTCGGCGTCTCGTGATGACAAAACGGCGCAGCCGTTTCGAACCACGCGCTTCAGTTGCTCACTTCGTTCGCTCCTTCCAGTGCTTACGTCGCCTGCGGCCGCCCCGCGGCTGCCCCTTTGAGTCCCGCCCTCCCGCCACGCACCGCAGCCTCGAACCTCCCCAGCCTCGTCGACCGCCCTCCGCGTTGCTCCGGGCGCCCGACTCCCTCGCGCGTGCGGTTCGCGGCCTGTCGACCGCTCACCGGCACGCGCCACCGCACCGCTGACCTGATTTAAAACAGCGCCTCGCTCTCGTCGAGGACGTGCGCCGGGCCGCCGACCTCCCAGACGTCGGTGTCGATGCCGATCTCCGCGATCCGGCTCTCGACCTCGTCGACGTGGTCCGCGAGCGTGTTCACGTACACCGAGGCGCCGGTGTCCGTCGAGAAGTAGACGGGAACGCCCTCCTCCCGGAGTTCGCGGACCGCGTTGAACACCGCGATCGTCTCGGGCTGCCAGTATACCCAGCCCGCGGGCCCGGTCATCGTGGTCGCCGTCAGCGAGAGCGAGTCGTGCTCGGCGGTCTCGAAGATCCGCTCGAAGTCGCCCTCTCGGAGCGCGTCGGTCATCTCGACCAGCTGGTCCTGGACGTGCGCGGTCCGGGCCTGCATCATGTGACTCGCGGCGGCCTCGCGGTGCGCCTCCTCCGTCTCCTTATACGCCGGAACGTGCGCGGCGACGATCCGGAGGTCCGCCTCGGGGTCGAACCCGCCCGTGCCGGTGCCCACGTCGAGCCGGTGGGAGCGACAGTCCGCGTCGTTCAGCCCGGCGTCGAGCCGGGAGTAGGCGCCCGTCACCGAGCGCGCCGCGGAGGAGGAGCCGCGGCGGGCGACGGTGGAGACCTCCGGGAGCGAGAGGTCGAGCCCCGCGGCCTCGACGAGGGCGAGCGCGGCGGCCGCGAAGCCCGACGACGAGGAGCCGAAGCCGATGTTCGACGGGAAGGAGTTCTCGCTCTCCAGCCGGACCGCGGCGTCGACCCCGGCCAGCTCGCGGACGTGGTCGACGACCATGTCGATGCGCTCGGCGGCGCGCCCGTCGACTTCCTCGCCGCCGATCACGTAGGCGTCCTCGCTCGCGTCGGGCCGCCACTCGACGGTCGTCGTCGTCGCGGTCGGGGCGGTACAGAGGCTGATGCTGTCGTGGTACGGGAGCCGGAGCTCCGGATCGCGCATCCCGTGGTACTTGACGAGCCCCTGGATCGGGTGGGCTCGCGCGGTGGCCTTGCCGGTCATGTCTCGGGAAGCGTCCGGCGGGGGATTAGTCGTTGCGATAGGTGGGAGGGAACTGGCAGTGCTGACGGGGATTCAGTACGTCTCGACGTCGAGACCGTCGATGCGCTCGAAGTGTTCGTGATTACGAGTTACGACGGGCTCGTCATTCAACAACGCGGTCGCTCCGATGATGCAGTCTTCCCTGTCGATCTCCTCACCCCGAGCACGGAGCGAGCCGGAAATCTTTCCGGCCTTTCGCATCACGGCCTCGTCGGCGACGACCGCGTGGCGCGTGTCGAGCACGTCGAGGATCGCCCGTCGACGCTCCTCTGGGGCGTTCAACTGCGGGACCGCTTCGTACAGTTCGAGCACCGTTATCAGGGAGACCTTTTCGGGTCGGATCTCGCGCTCGATGAGATCGAGGTATCGGATCGCGTCCTCGTCGTCGTGTAGAACGTCGATGATGAACGTCGTGTCCTCGATCATTTGTCGGTCCGCACGTCCGAATCGAGGCGTTCGCGCCGATCGCGAGAACGGGATCGCCCCTCGCTGACGAGGGATTCGAGCTCGTCGGCCTCCTCCTCCGAGAGAATCCCGGCGACCTCGGTCCACGACCGTTCGCCGGCGATCCGCTTGACCACGTCGGAAAACGACTCTCCCTCTCGCTTGTGCGATTTAAGCCGCTCGTAGGCTTCCTCGTCGAGCGAGATCGTTTTCGTCGGCATCACAATACACAGTTGCGTGTGTATATTTATAAATGTCAGCGACGTTTTCGATCTCGTTCGTCCGCTTCCGTCCCCGCGACGGCGACGCGATCGAGGGGAACCACTTTTGACCGGTCGGCGGGTACTCCGCGCCATGACAGAGTACACCGTCGAGTTCGTCGGCACCGGCGAGACGATCGAGGTGGCCGACACGGAGACGGTCCTCAGCTCTTGCATCGAGAAGGGGATCGCCCAGGAGTACTCCTGCCGCGTCGGGATGTGTCTCGCCTGCTCCGCAGAGATCGTCGAGGGCGAGGTGACGCAGCCGGCCGCCCGCGGACTCACCGACGAGGAGGCCGAGGAGTACGCGCTCACCTGTATGGCCCGGCCGCAGTCCGACCTGAAACTCGACCGCGGGAAGTACCCGCCGAGCATCGAGGACGACGCGGCGACCGCCGCGGGAGGGGGGGACGGCGCGGCCGCGGACGACGACTAAGCCGCGGTCCTCCCGCTACGCGGCCCCTACCCCTCGACGCGCTCGAACCGGTGTCGCACCACGTCTGCGTCGTCGTCCCAGTCGAAGCTCCCGCCGTGCGCGCGGACCATGCGCTCCTTGTACGCCGAAAGCGACGGCGACCCCTCCCGCTTCGCGTCGGCGTCGGTCATGTCGCCGAGGGTGCGCTCGGTGACTTCGGTGAGTTCGAAGATCACGCCGTCGATCTCGAAGGTGTCGCCTTCCTCGCCGTACTGATTCCCGCGGTGGAGCTGGGTGACGTCGCCGTCGAGCGCGCTCCGTTTCACGCGGTCGTTCGGGAGCAGGTCGGCCGGGTCGTTCTCGGTCGAGTCCGTCGAATCGCTTTCGGACATACCCGTCGGTTGGGACCGAATCGGGTTATAACCGCGGACGGGGGAACCGCGCGGAGCGCCGGGCGGCCCGCGATATCGCCCGGTCCTGCTGCGAATCTCGAAGCCGTCGCTCCCGGGGATCACCACGGACGTGGACACCGATGTCGCCGGCGGAGCCGAGGGATTCAAGACCGTGCCAATCCCCTTCTCCGACGATGCGTCAGGACCACCTCATCACCGCGACGCAGCTCTCGCGGGGTGACATCGAGGCGGTGCTCGACCGGGCGCGGGAGGTCGCCGACGAGCCCGCCGCCTTCGCGGACCGGCACGCCGGGCGCGTGCTCGCGCTCTGCTTCTTCGAGCCGAGCACGCGCACCCGGATGAGCTTCGACAGCGCGGCCAAGCGCCTCGGCATGGACACCGTCGGCATGGGCGACGTCGACTCCTCGTCGGTGTCGAAGGGGGAGTCGCTCTCGGACACCGTCCGCGTCATCGAGGGGTACGCCGACGCCCTCGTGCTCCGTCACCCCAGCGAGGGCGCCGCGACGCTGGCCGCGGAGCGCGTCGACGTCCCCGTGGTCAACGCGGGCGACGGCGCCGGCCAACACCCCTCACAGACCCTCCTCGACCTCCACACGATCCGGGAGAACCATGGGCTGGAGGACCTCACGGTCGGGATCATGGGCGACCTGAAGTACGGCCGCACGGTCCACTCGCTGGCCGCGGCCCTGACGGAGTTCGACGCCAACCAGCACTTCATCAGCCCGGAGTCGCTGCGGCTCCCGCGCTCGGTCCGGTTCGACCTCCACGAGACCGGCGCGCAGGTGCGAGAGCACACCGATCTGGAGGCGGTGCTCGGCGAGCTCGACGTGCTGTACGTCACTCGGATCCAGAAGGAGCGGTTCCCCGACGAGAACGAGTACCACCGCGTCGCCGGCGAGTACCGGATCGACGCCGAGACGCTCGACGACGCCGCCGACGACCTCACCGTGATGCACCCGCTCCCGCGCGTCGACGAGATCGCGCCCGATGTCGACGAGACGGATCACGCGCGGTACTTCGAGCAGGCCCACAACGGGATCCCGGTGCGGATGGCGCTGCTCGACGCGCTCATGGAGAACGCCGAGGCGGCCGAGGGGATGGAGGCCGACCGATGAGCGACCACGAGCTCCGCGTCTCGAAGATCCGCGACGGCACCGTGATCGACCACGTCGAGGGCGGGCAGGCGCTCAACGTGCTCGCCATCCTCGGCATCG
>NZ_CVRT01000135.1 GCF_001261915.1 Halorubrum sp. SD626R | reverse complement strand
CGCCGACGCCGGAGAGCGCGTTCTTCTCGGCCTCCGGGATGCCCAGCTTGTCGAAGGTGTCTTTGATGTCGTCTGGGAGTTCCGTCCAGTCGTCGACGCCCGCCCGCACGTCGACGTCCGGCCGAATGTAGGGGACTATCTCGTCGATGTCGACTTCACTCAGGTCCGGCTGACCGGGCCAGTCGGTCGGCATCGGCATCTCTTGGAACTGCTCGAGCGCGCGCAGGCGGCGCTCCAGCATCCACTCTGGTTCGTCTTTGTCCTCCGAGATGACGCGGACTGTCTCCTCGGTGAGACCTTTCTCGGTCTGGAAGGCAGACTTCTCCTCCTTCTTGAACTCGAAACGGGCCTCGGTGTTTGTCTCTTTGAGATCGTCTTGTTTTGAACTCATCAAAGTATTCTTCAGAGACTACGAACATAAGTGTGGTGCGCTAGAACACTCGTTAGTAACTTATGATGGTTTCTTTAACGAAAGAGGATAATTTTATGTAGTTTAATTTAGATTCTCTATCTAGTAGAATTTAGTATGTGGAAAGAGGATGATACCGTACAAACAGAATCACCGTCACTCGTTAGCGAGAATGACTCGACAGCACTCGATCGCTGCTTCGATGTGGCGGTCGACGACGGCGTCACTGATACGAAGGGTCGTTGCCACTCATCTGGTACCTCTCTATGGATAATCCGTTGTATCGAATTAGGCGTGTAGAATTAGTTACTCTGCGAGTGGGAGCTGTACAACGAAGACAGCGCCTGTCGGTTCATTATCCTCCACCCAGATCTCGCCACCGTATTCGGGCGGTCGCCGAGACGCTTCGCGAATCACGGTCAGTTAACTGGGTCAGCGAGCAGACTGACGCCGCCTGGAGTACTACCAACGAGGAACTCCAAGCGCTCGTCGAGCAGGGCCAACTGCGCCGCGTTGAGTCCGGCGAGAGCACGCGCTATCTGCCAGACTACACGCGCCTGTTCTTCGAGAAGATCCGCGCGCTCATTGAGGAGAACATGCGCGAGGAGCTGCGGAGTGAATTGACCGCGATTACCGAGGAGATCGAGGAGTGGCAGACGACCTACGACATCGAGACGTGGGAGGAGCTCGAACAGTCGCTCGCCGACGGCGATCTCGCAAGTGCCGAGCTTCAGGAACGCCGTGACGTGATTACACGCTGGGAGGAGAATCTGGAAGACCGCCGACTCATCAAGCATGCGTTGGCGCTCTACTCGGATGTCGAAGCCGCTCGCGAACAGATGATCGACGCGGCTGACCGCGACACAAACTAATTTTCACGGTCGTCGAACGTGTGGGCGTCATCGAGGGCGACCCAGCTATTCGTCGGCCTGCTCGCCCAGCTTCGCTCGAAGCTCGACTGCCGCCTTCTCGAAGTGGTCCGCGGGAACTGGCTTTCCCGCCGTCACACGCTCCTCAAGGAACGCAACGGCGTCAGTGACCGCATCAGCGTCGCGGTTCGCGGTCGCGACACACTCAACATACCCGTCGAGTGCCTGACTGAACGCACGCGAGAAGTGGTCGTACGCGCCGTCGGCGCGCTCCATGTTGTCGTCGAGGGACTCGACGAGTGCCCGGTAGACGGTCGCCGCTGACGCGTGCCGCCCCTGCTCGAGGTACTCGTTCGCGAGCTCGAACCACTGCGTGAAGTCGATTGGCTCGAAGATGACGTGGTACTCAGGGTTCGTCTCGTCGAACCGCCGATCGATCGAGGCACGAAGCTCACCGACCGACTGGCTCGTCGGCTCGCCAACGCCGGCGAGAAACCGCTCGCGGAGATCCGTATTGGTCGCGAGTTCGTCACGCAGGAACGCGCGGAGTTCGTCGTCGTCGGCACTGTCGAGTGCGGCGTCGAGTCGATCGCCGTCGTCTGCCGGGGGGTCATCGACACACCGGAGCAACACGGCGACGACGTGCTTACACGCTCCCGGCCTGTCGTACGGACAGTCGCACCACGGGACAAACCCGTCTGCGGCGTGGTCAACACGGACATCGTACTGACGGCTGCCGCTCACGACGGCGGTAACGTTGCTGTCGACGCGGTGTATTTCGTGGATACGGCCCTCAGCAAGATATCGTTCGCCGCGTTCGAAGACTGCGTCGGTACAAATGTCTCGAACCGTGTCCTCGGTTGCATCCATATGCGTGGCCGATGTTCCAGTGCGAACGGGAAAACTGGTGCGTCAATCTCGCTTTCGCTCCGGATTGGAACGGTCTCGCTCTGCGAGAAACCACGGTACTGTTGTAGTACTACGGAGAACAGCCTGGAGAGAGTCCTACTCGGTCGCGAGTTCGTCGTAGATCTCCTCGTGCTCGTCGAGATCTTGGCGTCCGAGGAACCGGATGAGATACTGCCGTGCCTCCTCGGGGGACAACTCATCGGGAATCTCGGGTTGGTCACTCTCAGCAGCCATCCTTACTCCTCACTATAGGGGTCATCGTCATAATCGTTCGGTTCGTGTTGTTCATTGTCGCCTGTATCGAGCTTGGGATCTCTGGGTAGCTGATCTGTGTCTTCGATCCGTGACAGCCACAGGTTGATGGTTGCCTCGTACTCTGGGGCGAGCGGCTCTGTGTGCGCTCCGAGATACTCGATCACGTCGTCCTCATTGACACTGCTCTCATCTGTCGCGAACGCTTTTAGAATCTCTTTGATCTCCCGATTGTAGTCAAAGCGGCGGCCATTCAACGCGTAGAAAATTCGGGTTGACATGAGCGCCGTTCTCGACGGCCTTGTACGTCGCTGCGGCCTCGTTGGTAGTGTTCAGATAAGCTGATTCCATGCGAAAGCGAACGATCTCAGCCACTCGT